>CALCRH010000179.1 GCA_937894515.1 uncultured Clostridia bacterium
GGCGCGTTCTCCTTTACTGCTCATCCGTTTACGGACGCCATGATCGACCGTGCGGCGCACATAGAGGATATATCCGACATGGGATTGACCGCTTTAGCGCTGAACGGCGTGATGCGGGGCATCGGCTCCTCCTCCTGCGGCCCCGGCACAAGAGCGGAATACCGGCTTGACGCACGAAAAGGTTTCGACTTTTCATTTACCATGGTTCCCGAACTTCTGAAATAAAACACCACTCCCCTTTTTGCGCATCTTATTGCAAAAAGGGGAGATTATTTCGGTTTCTGAAAATAATTTATATCGGATCGATCAGATCATACACTGCGTCTATGGCTTCGTCATAATCTTTATCGATCATAACCACGTCAAGATCATATTCCATACAACCTTCAAAGTAATAGCGATTGTCGCGTTTTATATTTTCTGCCGTACATCCGGAATCATCCAGGCGGGCTTCGATACAGGAGGCATTTTTTAAGATATCCGCAAATCGAGTGTCAATATAGCGGTCGCTCATGCAAAGGCAGATAAACCTGATATGACGCAGGTATTCATCGGAAAAATCCGGTTTCCAGTCAAAGGGCACGTAGCAGCCTTCCACGATCAGGTTCTGCTTGTTCTCAACTGCTGTCTTCACCAGCTCCGCCGCCTGCCGCAGCACATCCCGCCCGGACAGCGTGTTCCTCCGCTGCTGGTACTGTATATCCCCGTCCTTTGCGGTGCCTTCGCCGTATCGTCCGATGATCTCGTCCCTGTGGTCCTTGTTCAGCGGGATGATGTCGCGCAGCGTCGTGCTCTGGCCGGTTTCATACTGGTTGAAGATCTTCTGCTCCAGAACCGTCTCCAGGCGTCCGTTGATCTCGTTGTGGCTTTTGTCCATGTGCCCGTCTTCGGTATAGAACTGAACGACGATTTCCGCGGATGTTACACCGGCCTTTTCAAGAGCTCGCATGCGGTGCCGACCCTCATGGCCGATTACGTTTCCGTTCTCGTCAATGATGAGGAACGGCGTCTGCCGCTTTTCCTTCTTCAGGCCCTCGATGTAGTCGTACTCATTGACGTTCTTCCCGTAGTCACCGGGGCGGGTATCGAACACCGCACGGTCCTGGTTCTCCGTCCGAAGCGTCATGTTCAGGAAATCCGTCGGGTTTATTGTGGAGATCCACTTCTGCGCATAGGTCTTGTTGGATCCGGCACCGCTGTCATCAATCAGGTAGTCGATGCGGGCTGTGGTCATCTTCGCAGATTTCTCTTGACTATCAAAAGCATACTGTGGTACATTTGTCTTGGACGAAGTGTCCTCTGCACGACCAAAACGCTGTTCGCTAATGGCAACGTGCAGAGACGCCTCGTCTTTTTCTTTATCGTATACTACATCGTTATTACCGATAAGTTCATCAATGTAGTCGTCGAATGTTTCATAGTTGCCCGCTGCGATTTCGTCAAGACTGTTGTATGCGGTTACAATGACATCATAAAAACCGGACTCGCCATTGATCGTTCCTTTTTTGCCGTTCCTGTAGTTTCCGATGTCAACGGCAACGACGCCATCGCCTCCATTGATTTTCACGATTGCAACGTAATGCCCAGCATTTCTTCCGCTGTTCTGGTAAATGATGTAGTCCGGGTTATTTAGATTTTCGATTGCCTCCATGAGGCCATCAACGCCAAGACTGTGCCCGTCGGAAGTCTTACTTTGCATTGCCTTGTATGCTTTGCTCGCATACATCACAAATGATCTTCTTCCGGGAATTTTGGCCGCGTACTCATAGACAAACGGAGTTTCCCGCATTACCGGGAACGTAAAATCCAGCCGTTGGCCTGGATTGTCGAAAATGTCCTGCAGCGTAGCTCTGACCTTCGCATAATTTACGCTGTCGTCTACGATTACGTTTTTATGTCGGTCTCTCGCCTGGTACTGCACCTGCCCGGCACCGGAATCCTCAATGGCCAGCCGGATCGCCGCATCGCGGACGGCGCGGGCCTGGGCGAGATCCGCCTTGGAGAAGGCTGCATCCTCGTTCAGCATCTTGTTGACGATGAAGTCCTCCGCCTCCCGGGAGTCGATGGCCGCCTGGCTGTTCACCTCTTCGCTGAGGATGTCCAGCATGGTGTCCACGTCGAAGGTTGGCGTGACCGCCTGCTGAATGATGACGCCGCGGGTGATCTGGTTCACCATCTTCCGGTCCACTAGCAGCTTCCAGTAGCCCTGTGAATCCTCCCGCAGCGAATAGCTGCCGTCGGAATTCTTCTGCAGGAACTGCGCAAACTTCGGGGTCAGGCCTCGCTCGGCACACAGCGCCAGATACTTCTTGGACGCCTCCACCATGTATTCGTAGCCGTCGGCATAGGACTGGGCTTCCTTCTCATTGAACCACTCCCGGAGCTTCGGCGCTTCGCCGTCGCCGGATTCGTTCTGCCACTTGGTATAGTCCTTCCAGGCCCGGATACCCATGCGTCGCCGCATGTCTGCGTTCAGGCCGCTGGTGTGGTAAGGAATAATGTAGTCGATGTCCGGGGACGCCATAAGGGCCAGGATCTGCTCGTCGGAAATGCCGATGGCGATGTTGCCTGCGGTGTCCGGGAACTGCTCGCGCAGCTCAATCATGGTGTCAAAGTCGATGCCCTCCACCGGGTCGAAGTCCAGGCCGCCGCTCTCGGTGAAGCCGGTGTTCCCGTTGGGGATCAGGCTCATGTTCATCATCATGCCGGTCCGGCCCAGGAAGCGCACCATGTCGGCCACCTTGGTGTAGGTATGCACCTTGGCGTGGCGGGTGCTCAGCTCGATGATCGCGGAGATAGTGTCCAGCAGGTGCATGGCCTGGAAGTCGCTCCAGCTCTGATGCCGGAAGCCGCTCTCCTCGTTCATCTGCTCGATCAGGGCGTCGCTGACGCTGTTGATGTCGCCGCGGGAATAGGGCACGTCGGTCTCCTGTGCCTTGCTTCTGGTGGCGTTTCGTACCTTGGAGATGAACGCATCGTACAGATCCGGCTGCGTCATGCGAAGACGGGACAGGGACTGTGCGCTCAGGAATTCGGCGTTGTCCATGCTCTCCGCCAGCTGCAGCACGGCGTTCTGCTGTGCATACGCCTCCGGGTCTGCCTTCTGCAGCCAGGACCAGTAGCCCTTCCGGATCTCCTTTGCAAACTTGTTCAGTTCGTTCACGCTATAGCCCGCTGCCTTGACCTGTGCCTTTGTGGCACCGCGGTCCAGGCCTCTGCTTTCCTTCCAGTCGCCGATGCGCTTGTTGTAGACCTCCTGCTTGAAACGGGTATTTTTCAGACTGTAATAGTTCTGAATGGAATCCGCCTTGTTGTTCAGGAACTCGTTGATGACCTTGGGACTCTTCAGGCGGGCCGCCTCCACATAGCAAAGGGCACATGCCACGTCCAGCTTCTTTCCCTCTGCCTGCAGCTTCTTGATCTCGTTGCGGATCTTCACCTGCTCCACCGGCGTCAGGGCCCGCTTCAGCGATGCCTGCAGCCGCTCGGTGATGGCCTGGGTCAGCAGGCGCTTCCTGCACAGCGTGGAATAGTCCAGTGCCATGCGGTAGTGCGGGTCGCTGTTCTCCTTATAGGGGAGGAAGGGCCGGTTCGTTCCGTCCATGTTCTGGAACGATTCGCTCCGTTCGATCTCCCGCAGGTGATTCTCCACATAATCCATCACGCGGTTGATGGATTTATACAGATAGTTCAGGTCGGCCTCACTCATGGGCTTGCCCTCGCCCACAAGGTCCGCATCCCGCAGATCCTGCATATAACCTTCCAGGTCCTGCTTCATGGTGCGCAGCTGGAACATCTTGCCGCCGCTGCTGTCCTTCACGGACTGCATGCCCTCGCGGGTGATGTTCTCTGCCTTTGCCTCCCGTGCCGCTCTCTCCTGCTCGGCAACGCCGCGATTATAATTCTCCACCGCAGCCAGGGCCATCTCATCCCACAGCTTGACGATGCCCTCCATGTACCGGACCGTGCCGTTCATCTCCACCTTCAGGGCCTGGGCCTCGCGGGAATCGTTGGGCTTGATGCCTTTGAAATACTCTATGACCCGTCCGATGAACTTCAGGAATGCTTCCCGAATCTTACTGGCCAGACCGGGATCCTTCTCCAGCAGCTTCTCCATGAATCTGGACTCCGGCAGCACGTCGGTCATGGCCTCTGCCACCACCTCGCGGCTGGCCCGGTCCCAGGACAGCTTCTCGGCCTCGGCCTTTTTGGCGGCCTCATCCTCGCTCATGCCCTGCTCCAGATACATGGCCTTTTTGCTTTCGTAATCCACCTGCTGAATCTCCGCAATGCGGTAATCCAGGTCGAACTCCTCGCGCTCGTTCAGGGCCTCCAGGACCGCGCTGCGCAGGGTGTTATATTCGCCGGGTGCCCATTTCTCGCCGACGTGGGTGAACTCATGGCTGAAGGTCCGGAGCATCACATACTTGGCGAAATCCGTCACGTCCGTCGCGTCGCAGATACCGGCGGCAATGTCGATGGCCACCACGTCGCTGCTCCAGTCAAAGCTGCCCTGCTCCGCCTTGTAATTCATGTCAGAGGAATCGAACAGTTCGATGGTGAAGCCGGTGGCCTCTGCGATCTTCAGCAGCACCCGGTAGGCCGTTGCCTGGTTGGATCCGGATTTGAACCGTTTCTTGAGATCGGCGACGGTGATGTTGCCCCTGGCGATGACGGCGCCCTTCTTTTTTCCGCCGGGCTTCATGCTTTCCAGCGCCTGTTCCGCCCGGACGGATTTACCGGTGGCGTAGGCCAGTCTGCGCTGCGTCTCGGTCAGGGCCTGCGTCGCCGTGCTTTCCACAGCTGCGGACTCCTTGCCGCCGTCAATGCCGATTTGGTACGCCGCGTCAAAGGCGTTCTCAAAGGACGTCATATCGGATACGGGTGCAATGTTGAAGATGTGCCGCACGGCGCCTGCCTGCTTGCCGTACTTTGCTGCCACGCTGTCCACGGCGGAGCTCTTCGCTGCTGCCGGTGCGGGCGCTGCCGTGACGCGCTCTTCCGCCAGCTTCTGCACCGACGCACGGACGATATTCCGCTGCTCTGACGGCGTTTTGCCGCCAAGCTGCAGATTACCCGCCTTGCTCTCCAAAGCGGCCACAGCGTCAGGATCTGCCAGAATACCGCGCACGTCGTTGCCGCTTAGCTCCTTGCTGCCCGCTTTTTCGATGACGGCGTCCACGGTGCTGTTGCCGGTCCGGACGCTCTCGCTGGCGGGAGCGGCTTCGCTCTGCTCTGCCTCCACCTTCAGCGGCGCGATGGCCTTGTGGTTGTCGTTGAATTCCTTGGCCGCAGCCATGTCCGCCTTCAGTTTGGAAATCTCGGAATACTCCCGGGTGTTGATTCGTTTGGTGCCGATGTTCTCGGCCCATTCCGTGTTGAATTCCTGGCTGCGGATGTGCTCCGGGTTCAGCTCGCTGAGGATGCGCTGTCCGTATTTGCTGCGGTCGATCAGCTGGGCTTCCGCTCTCGTCAGCTTCTCGCCGGAAACGGTCTTTGCGATGGCCGCCGCCAGGGCGCTGACGTCTCCGGTCTCGCCGTATTTCTCCAGCTGCTGCTTGGCCGCCTCGCTGATCCTGCCCTTGTCATAGTTGAGGATGTCCTCCTCTGCCTGACTGGCAAACTGTCCGATGCTATAGGGCGATACCTTCCCCTTCTCCGCGATCTTGCCCTGGATCTTCTTGGCCAGCTCGTTGTCTGGGTTGACCTCCAGCGCCTCGGTGATTAGCTGGTTGATGTCAGCGCCGTCATACAGCTCGGCGAAGTAGTCCTGCGCGTCCACCCGCATGGCGCTGTTGATCGCCACGCCAACGGCACCCATGATGCCGCCGCTCAGAGCACCGCCGATGAAGTCCATTCCCATCGTCTTGGCCTGGTCCAGCACCGCATGCCAGAAGGCGGAGCTGTCGCTCATGCCGCCATTTTTATAGGTGTCAATGCTCTGCTGCCACTCGCTCTTGTCCTTTGCCACCAGGATGTCCGCCATCAGGTTGACGATGTCGCTGCCGACCTCCTCGCTGCCCTCCGCCAGGAAGTTCTTGAGGATGTAGCCCATCGCGTTTTTGCCCAGCGTGGTCTTGTCCAGCAATGCCTCGATGCTGACCTTCTCGCTGATGACCTCCGCGGCGCCTGCAATGGTACCCAGGGCGAAGGCCTGTCCGTCGGAAAGGCCGCGGTCTTTGGCGCTGATCACGGTGTCCGCTGCTGCGCCGGTGCCCATGATTGCAAGGCTGAGCGCCTCGTTTCCTCCGGTGATCGCCGTGTTGAACAGGAAGTCCGCCATGCTCATGCCGGTCTGATACAGGAAGCTGCCGACAGCGCCGAAGTTCTGGGATACCGCGTCGCGGATGGCGGAATTCATATAGCTGCTGCGGTTGTATCCGTCGTTCTGGTCGATGGTGCCGTCGCTCATGTAATCGCCCATCTGGCCAAGATAGCTCAGTCCCTTCAGCGGACTCTCCAGGACGCTGAATACGGAGGATCCAAACGGGTCCTTGTTCGCCTGCTCCGCCCACCATTCCTGCTCCTGCATCCGCTGCTTTGCGTTCAGGTTGCCGGAGATGTCCTTAATGTAGCTGTATGCCGCGTCGGAGCCCTGCGTCTTGTAGAGATAGTTGAAGGTGGCGATCTCGCTGTCCGTCATCTGCTGCAGGAAGTTTTTGTCCACGCCGTAGATCATCGCGTTGTCGCGGACCTCGTTGATCTCCTGCCGCGTGATGGCGTCCTGGTTGCGGTTGATGTAGTCGTAGAGGATGTCGTCATAGCCGGTGGAGTTGTATCTGCCGGTAACGGTGTTGAACTCTGCGTTGCCGTTCCAGGTGCTGCGGTACAGACTGTTCATGTCGAAGTCCGCGTTTTCCGCCAGGGAGCCGTAATACTTGCTGGTCCGGTCGTTGACGTACTTCTCCCGCTGTGCCTCCAGCTCCCGGATCTTGTCCGCGTTCATGGCCCGCTGCTGATACTGGGGCTGGTAGCCCATCGACATGCCGAACACCGGCGTGGCGGGTGCTGCAGGCGCGGATCTCAGCGCTTCGATCTGCTTGTCCAGGTCTGCGATCAGCCGGTCATAGTCCTCCACGGACGTGTTCTGGTAGAACTCATAGTCCTTTTTCGCGGCGTTGTAATCCTCGGCGCTGTCGAAGGCTGCATAGCTGTCCCGCAACGCGGATGGGTTCGACCCGTTCAGCATCTCGATGATATCGTCGAAATACTTCCGTGCGTCTTTGTCTCCGCTGTAACGGGAGCGGTATGCGTTGGCGTAATTCAGAAGGTTGCTGCGTCTCCTGTTCAGGTCGTTGCCGGTGCTGCTTTCCGGACCGCTCCATACAGACGAATATCTGTTGAAATCGTCGGCATATCCGCTGACAGCGGTCTGGAACGCATTGACATCGTACCGTTCCTTTGCGGTCGCGTAGTCCACATAGCTCTGGTTCAGTCCGGCAGAACCGTTTTTGGCAATGTGCTCTTCCAAGAGCGATGTTCTGCCTGTCGTTGCCGCGTTGTTTTTCTTGAGTGCGTTGTATTCTTCAAGCAAGGACATTTCATTCACCACCTTATTATTTGCTCATCGCCCATTTGATGTCTGCCTGCACCGCCGGATCATTGATGTTGACGCCGCGGTTTGCAAGTGCCGCCTCGATCTCAGATTTTTTCATGCCTGCCGCAGCTGCGTCGAGAAGTTCATCTGTTCTGTAGGTGGCATTAACCTTCGGCTTATCTCCGGGTGTCTTGCTTCCGTTATAGGCTGCCTCTGTCGCCGCATCCCAGATACCCGTCACCGGAAGGCCAAGACTGCTCTGGATCGCTTTGACCTGCTCCTTGGTAAAGCCGGTGCCCTCGTTTGGATCCTGCCCGCCGGACCCGCCTCTGCCTGTCTGCTTCGGTGCCATGCTGCTGACGACGGTGTCCAGCTCCGCCTGCGTCAGGCCGCTTGCCTCCAGCAGGTCCATCGGAAGCTGGGAAATGTCGCCGCCTGCGGCAAGATAGGACATGATCCGGTCCCTTGCGTCGCTGCGCTCGTCCTCATAAAGGCCGTACTCAATGCCCCAGCTGTCCATCCCGCGGTCATAGGCCTGATCCGCAAGTCCCTGGGCATAGTTCCGGTCGTTGAGCCAGGCGCCAAGCTCGTCCTGATATCGCCCGTACTCGTTGTCACGCAGCTGGCTGAGCATGGAATACTGCTGCAGCATGTCGTTGCCCTGATCGCGCCAGGCGGCGTATGCCCGGTCGTACAGCTCCGGCACCCGGTCGTTCAGCCGCTGCAGATAGGCGTTGTACTGCTGCTGACCTACGGCCTGGCCGTAGGTGCTGCCGTATCCGCCGGTCAGTCCGGCGGCCTGGCCCATCGTGTCCTGCATGGCCAGGTTTCCCAGGTCGGTGTACTGCTTCTTGTACTGCTGGTACAGCATGTCACTGTCCAGGTCGTACTCAAACGGATCGCGGTTGACGATCTGGTTGTAGATGTTCAGGATCTGCGCGTCGTAGCTCGGGTTGTAGGTTGGTCTGCTGTCGTTCACGGACTGCAGCGCGGCCATTGCCTGCTGGTAATACTGGTCGTTGCCCGGGTCGTACATGCTCGGCGCTTTGGACGGCGTGAGTACGGGCTCCGTGGTCTGCTGCTGCGCAGAAGTCCCGCTGCCATACAGGTGCGTCAGGGTCTGATTACCGGCCACGCCGTCGATGTCCAGCCCGTTGTCCGCCTGATACTTCCGGACGGCCTGCTGGGTGTTCCAGCCGTAGATGCCGTCGGCGCCGGTGCTGCCGATGTCATAGCCCTTGGCCTGCAGCGCCTGCTGCAGGCGAAGGACATCGTCGCCCCGGCTTCCGTTGTAAAGGTTGGTATAAGTCATTGTTCCCCTCCGTTATTGGTGATAGCTTGCCAGCTGATGCTTTTCTCTCCGCCGGTCCTGGTTCCGGACCACATGGCCCCGGTGGAATCCACAAGGACGAAATACAGATACCCGTTCCCGCCCATGATCATCACGGCGCCGCGCCCGGAGGCATCCTCCGGAAGATTCGGCAGCTCCTTCAGATTTGTGGTCGCCCGGACGGACTCCTGCTCCTCTCCGCTGCGCAGGTAGCGGTTCAGCTCGTCCACCATCTGATACAGATAGCGGCGGACATCGAAGGCACCCACGCCGTTTTTTCCAGCATCTGTCAGCGGTGGATAAGGCAGCTGTATCATGTCACATCGCTCCCTCTCTCAAGGATCTTCGATATCGAGTATATCCTCACGTCGCCCCTGCCCTCTATCCTAACGGCAAAGTGGTCGCATCGCCTGGGCCGTACCGGGATCATGAACGACGTTGTGCCGACGCCATCCATGTGGCCGCAGTGCTCCCAGATTCCGCTGCTGTCGTACTCGATCCACATGTCCGCCTCGCTGCCCACCGGCAGCATCATGCGGAAGTTGAAGCGGCTGACGTACTTCTGCTCCACCGTGGCGTAGCCGATCAGGCCGGTGGTGGCGGACCACTCGATCTTCCCCTCCGGATCGCCTGCGTTGCCGTTGACGCACATAAGTCTGCCGTTGTCCGCGTCGATGTAATACAGCTCATTTCGCACCCTGGCGAAGCTGCTGGCATGGGTGTCGTCCTCCCTGTGCCACAGACCGTTTGCGGTGTCCAGCACGAACATGCTCCAGTTGCCGTCGTCGTCCCGCATGCTGATGTAGTATTTCTCGTCCAGCGTACCGGCTGCTGCGTCGTGATACCGGATGCTGCCCAGCTTCTCGCTCACCAGCTGCGGAGCGCTGTTGTCGTAAAGCATCACGCCGCTGCGGGACAGATAAAACAGCTTGTCTCCAACGATGGCGATGGAATTGTCGCAGCCGTCCTGCACACCCCGGGCCGATACCTCGCTGATCTGATGGGCGCCGGTGCTGCTGACGAACACCTTGTGGATTGCGTTCTCCTTGAAGAAAATGGGGTTCCCCTGGAAGGTCGCGGCCCCGGTCCACTTGCCGTCGCTGCCCACGCTGGCGGTGTAGCTGTCCGTGCTGATGCCCTGATAGCTGTCCCAGGATCGGTAGTTGCCCAGCTTGCAGGCATAGATCTCGTTGATGTTCTGCCCGTCCACGTCGCCGTATTTGCAGCCCCAGATCCGGTTGCTGGCCTCGGTGATATAGTCCATGTCCGGAACATACTGCTGGATCCTCAGCTCTGCTTTATGCCCGACGGAAATCACGCTGAGCGGGTTTTCAAATTCAATTTGTCCGCCGGAATCTATTACTGAGCCGTAAACCATCTTTACGGTGTTGATCTCAAATCCGTCGTCCCTGTCTTCTCTTACAATGATGCGCAGCGTATCTCCGGGCTTGAACATTTTCTCGACCTCCGGCGCTTCGTAGCCTGCGCGGTGCAGGTCGCCTTGGATTTCGGCCATTGACGTGCTTCCGCTTTGCTGCGTGATCTTCAGGCCGGTGCAAATGACATACAATCCGGAATCGTTGACTTTTGTGTCCGGAAGCACAGGGTCTCCGGAACCGTTCCTGTAAAAGCTGTAGTTGTAATAACAAAAAGTTCCGTTTACGTTATAGGGTATAATGATGTCGTCCTTTTCCAGTATGGAATAGGGAAGACCGGAAATCTCATTGAACACCTTGTACACAGGATCTGGCAGGTCCCAGGTCTTCGTGTCCGGATCATATCCGATTGCGCTGACGTCCTTTCCGTAGGTCGTTACGATTAGTGTATTAGCTGATGTAGATATCTGAACGGTCGGAACCATCGTCACGTCCTTGTATACGACGTTCCCTTTTTCAAAGGACAGAGCGCGGCTGCTTCTGCATGTCGCTGTCGTCACAATGTTGTGCCCAAACTTCTCCCATTCCCCGGTCAGCACGTCCACCGCCACGCAGTCCGGCCAGATGATCAGCTTCACGCCCATCGAGACGAACTGCTTTTCACCGGGCGCCAGCTGCAGCCCTTCCACGATCTGCCCGTCGTAGTACAGTCTGCCGTTGTCCACATAGCCCAGCTCCGCCTTGGCAAAGCAGCCCGCCGGGTTCGTCAGCTCCGTCAGGGTGCCGCGCCGGACCCGGCTGGCCAGCATCGGATAATGGTCGGAAGACAGGTTCCGCTCGTCATACATTTCCCCCTCCTGGATCTTCAGGTTGTGGTTGTAGCCCAGGAAGGTGTCCGTCACCTGCTGATAGGTCTCCTGCTCCGTCAGCTTCGGAAGATAAGGCATAGCTTTTCCCTCCCCTCAGAACGAAAACTGCGACCGGCAGGGAACCGGCACATGGGTGCGGTTGTACCAGTCCGCAAAGGTTTTATAAGCGCTGTTGAACAGCGCCATCGTCTGGTTGTACTTGGCGATCTCGCTGTTCTCCTTGTCGATCTGCGTCTGCAGATAGTAGTTGTAAACGTCGTCGGCATAGGGCTCCGGCACCAGCAGCCGGGTGTCCGGCAGGGCTTCGTCGTAGCCCCGGAAGCACGGCACCGGGTTGCAGGCGTGGGTGCAGAACACCTCGATCCAGATCATGCCGTCCAGCTTGCTGAGCCAGCCCACCTTGGTCTCATGGTCGAAGGTGTTTGGCCGCAGCTTGTCCACATGGGCAATCGCCTGTTCAATCGTCATATTTGTCCTCCTTCAAAAAAAGGGCAGCTCCACGGCTGCCCTTGTGTAATCTCTCGCCTGCCTCACTTGGCGGCGTCGATCATTGCTTCCATTTTCCGGTCCAGGGCTTCCTGTGCCCGGTTGGAGCGCTCGATCTCTTTCGCCACGAACTTGGGAACAAAGCTGCGCTGGCCCTTGGGCAGCAGAGCACTGTAACCGTTGACGGAAATGTAAAAGTTGGGGTCGTCGTTTGCCTGACCGCGGGGAATGAACACTTCCACTCTTTCCTCGGTCTCTACGGGCAGGGTCTTCTTGTCTGCCATAGAATTACTCCTTTCAAATAGCGGAGGGGCAGGGCGTTGGCCTGCCCCTCACAGGGTTACTTATCAGATCAGTTGGTCTGATCGGTGGCGCTGTAGCTGGACGTGGCCATCACGCGCAGCACACGCTCGGGATACAGGATGGTGGCGCCGTTGGTCTCGAACTTATAGCCAATGGTGCTGAACTGGTTCAGCGGGCCGCCGATCTCGCTCTTGTCGTGGACGATCATCTGCAGGGCGCCGCCCTCCGGATCGATGATGCCGAAGGCGTCCTTACCGAAGGCGTAGCAGGCATAGGTGACGCCGCCGTCCTTGTTGGTATAGTCGCTGCCGCCCAGGATGGGGGCGAACACGTCCTCGATGAAGCGCATGCCGTGCAGCTCGCCGATCTCGCCGTTGAAGATCTCGGTGGTTGCGGCATACTTGTGGGCCTCCACCCAGTCCTTGCTCTTGCGCAGGTCATAGGCGACGGACGGGTGGATGACCATCACATACTTGCCGCTGATGGTGGGCACCTTGTCCTTCTTCATCTTGGTGACGGCCTTGGCCACCATGTCGGGGGTCAGATAGGCAAAACCGTTGGTGGTGGAAGCGCCCATCTGGCTGGGGTCGTTGGGGGTGGACTTGTAGGCGCCGTTGGCGTCCACGTTGTCGCAGTAAAGGACGTTGGTGTTCACCAGCAGGGCATCGCGGATCAGGACCTCCTGGGTCTCCGCAGCGGAAGCGCCCATCTCCTCGGTGGCGCCCAGGATGACGTCATCGTAGGCATGCAGCTCCAGCTGATCGGTGATGGAGGCGTAGGTGCCGTACTGGTTGATGCTGCCGGTCTTGGAGCTCATGCCGAACTTCTGGCCGGTGGGGATCACGCCTTCCACCAGCTGCGTGGCGCGGTCGAAGGTGTTCCACTTACGCCATTCCACGGTCTTGCCGCGGCCACCGGGCAGGGGCTGTTTCTTGGCGAACTGGGCGTAGTAAAGCTCTACGCGGGCGTTCTCCAGCAGCTCGGTGTCATAGAAGGTCTTCAGCTCACCGGCAAGGGTGTTGACGGTGTCGAAGGCGGTGGTGGCGCCGGTGTAAGAGTTGACGTAGTTGCCGGTGGCGTTGACCAGGGTACCGGCGTCAGCGAACAGCTGCAGGTTCACGGCGAACACTGCCAGCTTTTTCATGATGTTTTTCATTTTGTTTTAACTCCTCTCAATGATGATGGTTGCGGGGAGGAGTCTGTCGGCGGGCCTTAACGCTGGCCCGGATAGATCTTCTGCCCCTTCGCCGCGGCTTCCCGGATCTGACGCTTCAGTGCGTCGCGCTGCTCCTTGGAAGCGTGGGCATAATCGAACGTGGTATTGGAAGGAGCCTGTGCCGAAGTCCCGTTTTCCTGGGGTCGTGACTGGCCGGACCGGATATTTTTCGCGATCTGCTCTGCCGTCTTCTGCGTGGTCACCTGCATCGCCGCAGCCTGGATCTCCTTGCGGTGGACGGCGTAATACGCGTCCTCCACGCTCAGGCCGATCTGCGGTGACGTCATCCGGGCAAAGGCAGGATTTCTGAGCTCTGTCGCCAGGTCGAAGCTCTTGAAGGTCTGCTTCAGGGCCTCGCCCTGCTGCTGCAGCTGTGCGATGTGCTGCTGGATCTTCGCCTGCTCCTGCATCCTGGCCTGCTCCGCCTGCATTCTTGCCTGGGCTTCCTGCATTCTTGCGGCCTGCCGCTCGGTCTGGTCGATGCGCTTTGCGGTCTCCACGGAAACGCCCATCTCCAGCGCCTTGTCCTCATAGTAGTCGTCGTCGTTGGTGATGGCCTTCGCCAGGGCATCTGCATCCAGATTCTTCGTGTCCAGGCCGTATCTGCTGGCCAGCAGCTCGATGGCCGGTGCCAGCTTGGCCATGCTCTCCTCGGCGCCCTTGGCGCTGCGGAGGCGGGCCTGAATGGTCTGCTGCATCTGCCGGTTGTATTCCGGGTCTGCCATGATCTCTTCCCAGCTCATGCGTCTGGGAGCGGTCTCGGTCTTGCTCTCTTCCGCGGGTGTGCTTTCCTCTTCAGCAGCGGCGGCCTGCTGTGCGGGCTCGGTTTCCGCAGCCGGTGCACCTGCCGGTGCTGCTGCCGCGCTCTTCGTCCGCTTCGCCCTGTTTTTTGCAAGAACATGCTCCGGTACACCCAGTTCCCGAAGACGTGCCTCCCCGGCGTCGGGAGTGCTTTCGCCCGCTGCGGCTGCGGCTCCTTCTCCGGCGCCTGCGGATGCACCGGCACCTGCACCGGCACCGCCTCCCTCACCGCCAAAGATCTGAAGTCCCAGCCATTTGATAATGTTTGCCATGTGTTTCCTCCAATTCTGCCGCTTGAGACCGGCGAGTCTTACTGGAGCCCGCAGCGGGAGTTGCACCCACTCATTGCCTGTGGCGGGCAGATTGCCCGGTGTACAATGCCCGCCGGGAGGCAATCAACAAGGAAGAAAGGATGTAATGCTATGATAGACCACTTCAGCTCGGAATCTCTATCCCAGCACTTTATAGCTCACAAACTCCGGATATTGCTCTGCCAGAACGTCAAACCCGCTGCAGATGCTGTCGAACACCAGGGTGGTCACGGCGCCCATGCCGTGCACCGGGCTGCACTCTATAAATGCGCTGCCCTCCTCCAGCGTGATGTGCGGTCTGCGCACCCGGCTGTGGTCCTCGCACAGCTGCATGACGTTGCCCGCCAGGGTGTAAACCAGGATGCTGGCGGCGGAGCAGACCAGGTCGTGCCCGGCCTCTCCGCTGCCTGCATGTCCCTCCACGGTCAGTCGGTGCTTCTCGCGGTTGTAGACTGCAACGATCATCCTCTTGCACCTCCCGTTACGGCGCCGCCCTCCGGCGCTGCTGCGTCAAGGCTGCGGGCCCTTGCCTTCTCCACGATGGGATGCTCCTTGCCCTCCGGCCCACCGGCCATCGCGTCGCTCTGCGGCAGGCTCACGGGCGCCGCTCCGCCGCCCATGACCGGCGCTCCGCCCAGGGTCTGACTGATATCCTGGCTCAGTCCCTGCACCAGCTCCGGTGCCGCCTTGGCCGCCAGCTGCAGCGCCAGCTGCATATACTGGGCCAGCTTCTGGAACATGGTGCCGTTCTGCGATACCTTCTGCATGATGCCGTCCTTGCCGTCAAAGTCCATCATGTCCAGGCACATCAGCGCCTGATCCGTCAGGTTGGGATTGAAAAAGCCCAGCTGGAAGAACTGCAGCGCCAGCTCGTTCTGGCTTACTTTTGTGTAAACGTTCTTCTTCTGTGCGCTGACCTTGATGTCGAACACCGGCAGGCGGAAGCCCATGTCCATGCCGAAGGCCATGCCCTGTGCCTGGGGCTGCAGGCCCTGGTTGCTGTAGCTGACGAACTTCTCCGCGCCCATCGGCCCCACAATGCGGAACTGCCGTGGCAGGTCATAGAACTGACGGATGTTCTCGATCACCAGGTTCACCAGTCTTCCGAACGCACGGTAGCTGGTCAGGTTGGCGTCCCGGCTTCCCTTACCGGAGGCCTCCTGCAGCGCGGCGATGGCGCTGGCCGCCGTGGCGCCTGCGGTGCCGGAGCCGGTGGCCGTCTCCGTGTTGCCGCTGGTCTCCCGCAGCTCCTGAATGGTACGGTCCAGGAAATTGACGTAGATGCTGTCCAGTGGTCGGAACTCGATCTGCCGCAGACTGTCCTCGCCCAGGTTGCCGTTGACGTTGACGATGCTCTTGGTCAGATCCAGGAACTCCTGCTCATTCACGCCGCCGTCGGCCCGCTTAAAGTATCGCGGCGTGGCACCGGCCATCGCATTTTTGACAAAGGCGGTATTCAGCAGGTCGATGGTGGTCTGCGGGTTCTGACAGATATCCACGAAGCCATAGCCGCAGGGGCTGCCCTCAATGGGGAACATGGCGTCGAAGACGTAGGGGTACAGCCCGTGGTCGTACAGGCCGCGCTGGGCCAGCGCCTGGTCGTTCTCCGTGGCGTACAGCACCTGATCGTTGACGAACTTGACGTAGTGCAGCCGTCCGCCCTTGTGGTAATAGCACTCCACCACCGTCAGCTTGTCCTCGGTGCTGATGGCGTCGTCATAGAGGAAGCGGGTGCTGAGGAAGCTCTGCCCGTTCAGCTTGCCCTGCAGCTCCGGGTGCTGCTCCTCCAGCAGATCTTTGTCCACCAGCTCGGTGTGGAACAGATACCGGGATTTCTGCACGTCCACCACGCCGGGCTCCCAGTAAAGGTTCAGCAGGTTGACGTTGGCCACCGTGATGTCGCCCAGGCCGTTGAGCTTACCGGGCTCCCACACCACCTTGTATACGCCGGTGCCGGTCTTCAGCTTCTGCCACATGGCTGCGCTGTAGACCTCTTCAAAGTCGTTCTGCTCCAAAATCACGGGGATGATGGAGGACAGGATGGTGGCCTCCGGCTTATCCGTCTCCTCCCGGGGCAGAATGTTGGGCTCGGGATAGGCCGCCATCGCGTCGGCATGCTTGCTGGTGATGACATTGTGCAGCCATCCGCTGGCGCTCTTATAGTTGGCCTGGGCCAGGGTGGCGCTGTCCTTTCGCTCTTCCCGGCTGTTTCGGAGCTTCCACCAGTTCTCGCTGGCGCGGATGCGCTGCTCCGTGCTGACCTTTCCTGCTTTGTACTTCTTCAGGATCTCCATGAGCTCCCTGATCTGCTCAGTGCCGATCACCGGCGCGGTGCTCTGCGCTGCCTGCACCGGCAGCTGCGTGATGTTGTTCTCGTCCATTTATCTCCTCCTGTAATTGTTAAACATGTTCAGCGGGTCGGATATGATGACCTGCTCCTTCTGCGCGATCATGGGCTTGATGGGCCTGCTCATGCACATATAGCGCGTCTCGTCGGCGATGTGGTCCTCCAGCGTAGTGTCCAGGTCCTCCGGGTGGGTCTCGCTGTACATCATCAGCGGGATGGTCCGGATGAACTGCCTGCAGCTGTTGAAAATGTACATGCGGGCGTACCCGTTATCATCAAACTGCAGGCGGTAGTGCAGCTGCATCCAGCCGGGGATCCGCTGGTTGTCGCCGGGGGAGAAGTAGATGCCGTAGCGCATGGCCGTCTCGGCGATGCTCTCGCCGCGGCTGGCGTCCCAGATGGCCGGGTCCGCCACGCTGTCCACGATCTTCCTTCCCTTCAGCCAGGGATGCTCCCGTTCAAATTCCGCAATCTTCTTAAACTGCTCGTCCGGCGACCACTTGACGCCCTCGTTGGGCGTCGCTGTGCAGCCGTAGATCTCCGCAATGCGGTACAGCGTCCCGTCGTAGTCCACAGCCCAGTAGCCCAGACTGAAGGGCTTGCCGTAGCCGAAGTCGTAGCTGCGCATGATGTTCCAGCCCCGGCACTCGCCGCTGTTCAGGTCGAAGGGCTCGATGACGTGGCACCACCGGTGCTGCCGCCGCAGCTCCTCCGGCTCCACGCCCAGCTCCGCCGCCTTGCGCACGTCCGGATCCGGGCGGAAATCCTCAAAGAACATTCCTTCAAAGATGTCCCACGACCCATTCAGCCATGCCTCCCGCAGCTTTGGCGGCAGGTTCTCCAGCTCCTGGATGTACTCCGGCTGCATGGCCATCAGCGCCTTGTTGTCCGTCACCAGCGCCTTCACAAAGCTGTAGTCGTCGGGATTCTCGCTGCCCTCAAACTTGCGTTCCACAAACAGGCGCTTGAAATAGCCGTGACTGACGCCTCCGGGGTTCATGGTGTAGTAGGTGCGCTTCGGAAAATCCTTGGTGGAGCGGACGGCCAGATTGATCTTCCGGATCCACTCCTCCTTCAGGTTTGTGGCCTCGTCGATAAAGATGACGTCGTACTCCGCGCCCTGATACTGGCCCAGGTCGCTGTCCGTGGCACAGTAGCCGAACCAGATGGTGCTGCCGTTGAAGAAGGTGAACACCTTGTCGGTCTTGTTGTAGCGGGCAATGCCGTTGAGCTCCGCCCGCAGAAACTCGATGTGGTTGTTGATGAGCTCCTTATAGGTGGCGCGGACGATCAGGATCTTGATGCCGGGATAGTGCACCGCCAGCAGCTTGGCCTTGGTCCGGACGGACCAGCTCTTTCCGCCGCCGCGGGCCCCGCCGTAGCCCACATGCCGGTGGGTGTCGGACAGGAACAGTTTCTGCTTCTCGCTGGGCGGGTCGATGATCAGCTGCTTCACCTGGCCCAGTCCTCCGCTTCGCCGCGGATGATGACCTCCACGGCCTTGTCCGTGCCTGCGTCCGCCTCCGCCTTGCGTTTATCCATCTCCAGGCGCTCCGCAGCGATGCGCTGGGCCTCTGCCTGGGCCGGTGTGGGAAGGTTGTAGTAATCCCGCATCAGGCCGGTGAGATCCTTCAGGACGCCGGTGAGATCCTTCAGGGCCTTTGTGTCGATCTTGGCAAACTCCCGCTCTTCCGTCTCCGTGGCACCGGAGCCGATTCCCTCCGTGATGATGTAACGGTGGAACTGCCGCTCGTCCTCAAAGGCCTCCATCGCCACGTCAATGGCCTTGGTGGTGGCCGTGATCAGCCGGGCCAGCCGGTTGCTCTCCTTAGCGGCGGATTTTTCGATGGATTTTGCCACCGCCCTGCTGTTGTAGCGCTCCCTCTGTTCCACCCATTTTTCGGCCTTGCTTCTCTCCGCAATTGCATGCCCGGAAACGCCGTACTTGGCCGCGAGCTTTCGCTGGCTTGTGTTCGTCGTAATATATTCAGTTTTGATCGCATTCCAGTCGATCTCCCGCCTACCGGTCACGCATCTCATCTCCTTTGCTTTTCCATGATACCGTTTTCATCCTTCGTTTCTCTATCCCAGCGCGATGGCGGGCTGCTCCCCCCTCACCCTCATCCCCCCCTATAGTCCCCCCCTTCTCCCTCTCCCCCCATGCAAAAAGCACCGGCCATATCGGTCGGTGCTTTCGCTTTTATCCTCAATATGAGCTTTTCGTAACAGCCAGCGGGCAGGCCGTCGGCTCACTGTACAGTCCCGTCTTCTTCTCCAGCTCCACCAGTCTGCGGTTGATCTCCTCATACATGCGGTCGCTCATCATGCGGAAATCCTTGGCTCGCTGATTCTGCCATTCTCTTTCCCGCATCTCTTCAAGGCGCCGGTCTGCCTCCAGACGGGTCTTCGCGACCTCCTCGTCGATGCGCTTGCGCAGTTCCTTCTTGGTAATAAACATGTCGTTTCTCCTTTCGATTATTTCCCGGTGCTGCCGAATCCGGCGTCGCCTCTATCTGTGTCCTCCAGTTCCTCCACGATCTCCACGTCAGGGAATAAGCACTCAATGACCACCAGTTGGGTGATCTTGTCGCCCACGTCCACCATGTAGTCCGTGTCGCTGTGGTTGTACAGTTTCACCTGGATGGCGCCTGTGTAGCCCTGGTCTATGACGCCCTCGCTGACGATGCCGTGCTTTACGTTCAGGCCGCTCTTGCTCTTGAGCATGCCCACGGTTCCCCGGGGCAGCTCAACGTGTACGCCGGTGTTGATGGTCCGGCTGTCGTGGGCCGGAACCACGCAGTAATAGGGGCTGCGCAGGTCCAGGCCTGCGTCGGTTGCGTGTGCCCGCTCCGGTGCAAATGCACCGGGATCCAGTTTAATTTTCATTTTTCTTCCCTCCATGAAAATCCGCAAAATTCAAATTCGTCTTCCTTCAACCGCTTGTAAATGCGGTTGTAAACCACCGCGTCGGAAACGTAGGCTTCCTTTGCCGCTGCCGCAACGCTGGGGAACACCGCCACCACCCTGTGGTTCCGGTCGATCTTCCTGACCACCTTTCGGTTCCAGGTGCAGCGCTTCGCCACCTGCTGCACTGTGCTCCAGCCCAGGTTCGCCAGCTCATCGTCCAGGCAGCAGCCGTTTTTGTGGATGACCACCTTGCCGGGCCGCGGCCCGCCCATAAAGGCATCCCGCATGAGGGACGCCGCCGTGAAGATCCTGCGTTTCCGGTTGTCCATGATGATGGTAAACTGGCGATAGGTGTGACCGCCGTTTCTCCCGATGGAACCGTTCAGGCGCCGCCAGCTGCCGTCCTCCCGCTGCCGCCGCACCTGGGCCAGCTCGTTGATCTGATAGTGATAGAATGTTCCTTGGATGTCCACCCAGTGGTCCTCCGGTGCGATCATTTGACCACCCCATTCATGATTGCCCAGATAGGCAACGCCGCGATCAACGAAACAACGGTAGAAAAAATTGCGATTGTGATAATGTCCTTCGTTTTTCGCTTTAACCGCCACCATACATACTCCGCGACGTAATATATCAGCCCAAACATCAGGCCGACGCCCAGAAAGCACAGGGCAAAAATCCATATAAAGCTCATTTCTTCCTCCTGAGATTGGAATACCATTGCAGCTCGTTGGTATCGGCGCGTACCCTGGCCTCCGCGGCCTTCCGGGCGTAGCGCTCGTTGCGTCCGGCTATGTGCTGAAGGTACTCCTCGCAATCGATCTTGCAGGTGCCGCTCCGCCTTGGGCATTCCCGGAGGCAGGGGCCGATGGTCTCAGCCCTTGCCATAGCTGCCCCTCCTGCTGCCCATGCTGCAGAAGGCCTCCTCCGGCTTCTGGCCCATCTGCTTCAGCTGCAGCTCCGTTCCGCACACCCCTTGCAGCTCGCACTCCGCGCACCGCACCGGCATGATTACGCCGCTGAACGTCAGATAATCTGCGAGCTCCTCCGTCGTAAACTCATGCATCGCCGCAGGGCATTGCAGATCGCTCAGGATCTCCAGCAGTTGTTTTATGTCCATCAGTAAACGCACTCCTTGATGTAATCGTACCGTTCCTTGAAGGGCCGGTACAGCTCGCCGAAGATCTCCCGGAGCGGCCCGTCCAGCTTCTCCTGCAGATAGTCGGCCTCGGTGTTCTTCTTCCTGGTCTCAAACACGCCGCCGTACTTCTTCGCCTCCGCCATCGCGTCCTGCGTGATAGCGATGATCTTGGCCTTGCTCACACCGTTTTTGTACATGGCCCTGGCGAACACATCCGCCGCAAACTGCTCCCCGGTGTCCATTCCGGCGTTAAAAAGATTGTTGTTCTGCTGCTCCAGCATCTCCGCCAGCTTCTTACCCATTGTCTGTCCTCCTTGAACACCCATCCTTGTCCGGGTCAACGCTGCCCAGCATCGGACAGACATGAAATGTCCCGGTGTAATCCTCACGCAGCCGCTTGCAGCCCCGGCAATGCGGAAGAGCATCCTTGCGGAGGCGGGCGTTTTCAAGGATCAGGGCGCTGATTTCTTTTCCACTCATGGCTTGTACTCCTCCCATGTGCATTTCTTGAAAATAAACTTATTGTTCACCCATCTCTGGAAATGGACAATCTCGTCAGACGCATGAGGCTTATCATAGATCATCACATAAGGGTCATAACCAAGTTCTTTCAGCGTCATAACCCTGTAAAGGTTTTCCTCCATCGTGCTGTTAAAATTCGTCAAGCAGTAGACCATCCCGATGTTACTGTTCCTGCGGAACTTCTCTGCGAAATTTCTGAATTTTTGCTCAAGGTTATCCTTCGGATTATCCCACGCGAAATGAAGGCTTTTAATCCTCATGTGGTTAATGTCATCGATGTCATCATCGTCCAAAAGTCTGATGTCCAGTCCCTGATTGAATGTGATCTCCGCGCCAGTTTCCCTGTATTGACGGAACAGATCGCGCTTATCTTTGCAAGCCGTGATATTCGGGTCGAGCACCTCAATGTGCTTCTGCCCGTTCCAAAAATCTTCCACATCTGCCACTTTAACAGCGCAGCGTCCTTCCTTTGCTGCCACATGACAGAACGCGCATCCGCGAGGGCATCCACGGCTGGTCATCGAGATAGCATAATCGAACTTCGGATATATCGAGTAATCTGGAAACATTGTTTCGATTTCAGGAGGGAGATTCTGATCTTTGCTTTTGTCGTAGACCTCCTTGCCGTCCACAAGTGAAATCGCATACCCTGTCCCGCCCTTGATGATCTTGTCTGCGTTTGTAGGCTCAGGCTCGTCATCACTGTATGCATCGCTGAAAACCTTCGACATATAAACAATGTCGTAATGCTCCCAGCCCCACCACCATTCGACCTGATCTCCTCTGGCCTTGTGATAGGCAGAGATTCGCATCAGCGCGAGATTCGGAAAGTTGTGACCGTCCACATCAATCAGGCCGATCTTCATGCTTCATCCTCCGCATCCATTCTTGCCCCGCAGACAGGACAGTAAAACCACTCGAACTTGTCAACATCTTCCTCTGTAAGGCAGCATCCGCAAACTGTGCACCTGATTGCTTTACTTCCGTCCCAGAATTTATATCGACCGCTGTCATCCCACCGCCCATGCACCACAGGCACAGCGTCAATGGTGGGTGCGTGTTCAACCTCAAAAACACAATGAGTAAAACCTGCCGCAAGACTGTCCTGACCGTCTTCTCGGTTGATCTGTCGGTCATAGTTTTCTCCGATTCTTTCCAGCAAAGATCCACGGTCAATCAAGTCCATCATGCATCTTTCCTTTCTCCGTCAGCGCAGAACCATCCTTTTTCAGAAAATGTGCATTGATCTCCGTATTTACAGTCATCACAGCGAACCACAATTACTGCATCAACAGTCGGAGTGTCTGCAATGATCATCTGAACTTTTTTATGCACCGCAAAGTTAATCATCTGATTAACCTCAATGTCGATCTCCGGCAATGTTGCCATGTATGCCTCCGATTCGTCGAAGGCCATCTGGTCTGCGTCAACTAATCTCATATTTTTTTCTCCTGTTCCAAGCTCTCATCAGATTTCTTTTATTATGGTTTTCCGGTACATGAAACGACACTCTGAAAATGCAGCCGTCCGAATGCCATCCCCTGATCCGCCAATTCTTATCACCGTTGTAGTATTCTCTTTTTTCGATTTCTACATCGCAACCGCAGAACGGACAAGGTTTCAGTTCACTCATCTTCCCGCCTCCTGCATCTCACGCTTGGCCCGCAGCTGGGCCTCCTTTTCCGCCTGCTCCAGCAGATCCGCGGCTTCCCGCAGGAGGAACGGCAGCGTGGGCGGCACCTCGATGCCGGGCCGCTCACAGACCCTCGCATGGCGCCGGAGCTGCCCAGCCGTGTATAAGTAATCAGTCATCTTCAATCTCCTCCACTTCGACTCTGATGCAGTCCTGGTCGTGGAACCGGTGCTCCAGTCCGGCGACGTACTTCCTGCTGTCGTCCTTGATGAGGACGCCCTTCATGCCGTCCTCGATGAGCTTCGCCATGTATGCGTGGTTGCTCAGGTCCAGCCGGTCATTCCAGTAATACCGGATCACCACAGGCCGCTCCAGCAGCCTTGGCTGTTTGATCTGCTTCCGGATCGCCGCCGCGGTCTGCAGGTGCCACATCTGGGCGTCCTCCCGCCGGGCTGCCCAGTGCTTCCCGGCGTAGATCGCGTTCATGCCGTACCGGGAATTCCAGAGCTTCCTTCCCTCCCGGCCACGGGGATACTTGATCGTAAAGCTGTAGGTCATTCCGCCAGCACCTCGCTGAGCTCCTCCACGCTCATCTGGCCGCAGACGGTCTTTTCCATCTGCTCTCGCAGCATGGCCGCGGTCTCCAGCTCGTCCAGCCCCCGGTGGATATACATGGCAATGAGTGCATCCCATTCCTGCGGCGTCTGAGCGAGCTTGTAACCGCCCTCCTTCACCGCCAGGATCGGCACCCCGGAGCGCCGCAGCTCCCGGACCCGCCGCCGCATCTCGCGGTCCGTCAGGCCCATGCGCAGCGCCAGCTCGCTGCGGGAGCAGATTTCTCCCGGCAGCAGCTGTGTCCTGCTTGTCAGTTCGTTCATTCCTGTTCCTCCTCATATTTCAGCTCCAGCGCACGGTAGACCTCGCACTTCTCAAAGTGCCTGCAGCAGAACACCTCGGTCTGCAGCTTGAAGTCCTTGCGCTTGCGGTAATAGTTCTGCAGCTGCGTTCCCGGCAGCAGCCCCTCGCAGATCAGCCGGTTCTTCCCGTTGTCCGTGACGTAAAACGGGCAGGTCACATAGACCTGGATATAGCTCCCGCTCGCCATGCTCACAGCCCCAGCAGGGCCTTGGTCGCGTCGTAGTCGGCGCGGACTGCTGCCCTTCGTCTGCTCTTGCCTGCCACCTCCAGCGGGAAGCAGCGCTCGATGATCCTGTCATAGATGCGGGAATAATTGATGTTGGCCGGGTTCTTGATCTCGTCCATGCTCAGGTTCGTTGTGATGATCATGGGCTTACCGCTGCGGTATCGGGCGTCGATGATCGTCCATACAATTTCCTGCATGTACTCGCTTTTACGTTCGGCACCCAGGTCGTCGATCACCAGCAGGTCGTAGCGGCTCAGGCTGTCGATGTAGCCCTGCCGGTCGTCGAAAAGCCTCTGAATGGTGTTGCTCAGCCGGGCGAAGTTGGTGACGTAGCACGGGATCCCCCGGTCGATCAGGGCGTTGGCCACCTCGCAGGCGGCAAAGGTCTTGCCGGTGCCCACCGGGCCGTACAGCAGCAGGCCCTTGCCGCTCCGCCGCAGCTCGTCGAAGTGCTCCACATAGCGCTTCATGACGCCGGTGGTGCGCTGATCGGTGCCGTCGTCCCGCTGGAAGTTCCATGCCTGCATGGTCAGGTCCGGGAAGGCCAGGCGCCGCATCCGCTGCACCTTTCGTTCCTGCTCCTCCCTGGCCTTCTCCCGCTGCTCCTCGGCGATCCGCTCCGTCTCGCACCGGCACAGGCAGCTTGGTGTATAGAGCTTGCCGCCAAATTCCACCCGGCACTGCTTCGGTGTCCGGCACTTCCCGCAGTGCAGCAGGCCGTCCTGCAGGAAGTCTCCGTCCTGCACCGGCGTTGCCGCCGCGGCGCGGCTGACCATATTCTCGATGATGCTCGACATATCCATGTCTTAACCTCCTCAGTATGGCAGCGGATCGTCCAGGTCCTGCCCTACATATTTCCTGCCCGCCTGGGCCTGCTCTGCGTCACGACGTGCCCAGTTTCGGATGGTAGCCAGATGGTCGCTGTATTTCTTGCCCTTCGACGCAATGTAGAAGCTCAGGCGCTCGATGCGCTGCTGCCAGTCTGTCGGGAACTCCTCCTGCAGCTTTGCAAGGTCCTCGTCCGTCAGCAGCACGTTTTTATACTCGCCGTGCTTATGCCGGACGGGCTTTTTCTCCTCTTGACTATCCTTACCTGACCTATCCTTACCTAACCTATCCTGGGTTTCCGTTTGGTATACCGTCTGGTTGTCATCCGGTATACCAAGGTGCTCCCGCTCCGTATAGGACCCGTTTTCCTTCAGGACAAGGCTGTTCTTTTCCTCCAGGTAAACGGTCTCCTTGTACCGGTCGCTGCGGATATAGTTGTGGATCTTCCAGTGCTTGATAACCACGACGCCGCTGTCGAACGGGAGGATGTAGCGCTTCATGGCCAGGATCTTCAGGTCGTCATCCGACGCGCCGACCATGCGCTGGATCTTCTTCGGATTGTTGATAAATCCGTCGTCATCCGCCCGCATCGACAGATGGAAGTAAAGCGCCTGCGTGGACAGCGGCATATCGATGAACGCATCGCTGTCGATTATTGTCTTTGCGAACATTCTTCGTTCCGCCATCGCCTGTCCTCCTTAAAACGGCAGCTCGCCGTCGTCGGGTTCCTGCAGATCCTTGAACTGCACGTTTTCATAGCGGCCCAGGTCGTCCAGCTTCTGTGCCGGTGTCCGCTCGTCAACGGCCACGTTCACGGGAGCGGCTGCGGGTCTGAAGCCTACACTATCATCCGCCTGGGCCGGTCCTCTATCCTGCGACCGCTCGCCGGTGAAGTAAAGGTGCCGTGCGGTGACCTCCATGCCGTATCGCATCTCGCCGTCCTGCTCCCACTTCTTGCTGTTCAGCTCACCCTCCAGGGCGATCAGGCTGCCCTTGCGGAAGTATTTGCTGACGAACTCCGCACCGGCCTTCCATGCAACGCACTGGATGAAATCGGTGATCTTCTCGCTTCCGTCCTGGGGCTGGAAATCCCGCTCCTCCGCGAGGGAGAAGGTGGCCACCGGCGTACCGTTTCTTGTGGTCCGCAGCTCCGGATCGCGGGTCAGGCGGCCCATCAGCACGATGTTATTCAGCATCTGCGCTCACCTCCGTGACCTCCCCGGTGGCCGGATCCACGTCGAAGTCATAGGGCTGTGCCGGTTCCTCCGGGAAGTCTCCGGTCATGACCTCGTTGGCCATCTTCACGGTCTCCGCGTCGCCGCCCTGATAGGTGATGCTCATCAGACCGTACTTGCTGGCCAGACGGCGGATTACGGTCTTTTTCGCCATCGCATCAAAGTCGTCCTTCCAGCCCTTGCCCATGAAATCGCCCTTGCGGTTCTTCTTTTCGTGGGCCTGAATCTGCTTCACCGTCATATAGATGGTCTTCTCCGCGCCGTTTTTCAGGCGGAAATAACCGGCGTAGCCGATGATGGGAAGCTGCTCGCGCTTGTCCTCGTCCTCCTCCCAGCGGAATTCCGCGTCGCCGGTCAGGCGGTCATAGCTCACCAGCTCGCCCTGCCGGACGTCCACCGCATCCGGAACGCGGCTGTAGGCGCCGGTACGGAGACAGAGCTGCACCAGGCCCTTGTAGCCGATGATGAAGCTGGCCTCCATGCGCTTGGCCCATCCGTTTTCCGTCTTCACGCTGTTGCGGAAGGGGACGATGTAGGCATAGCACAGGCTGGGCTCGATGGGAAGGTCGAAGGTCGCTGCCTTCAGTGCGCTCTGGATCACCGTCATGGGAGCATCTGCAAACGCCTGCTGCAGGTTCTTGTCTGCGTTGATCAGGCTGACGATGCTGGAAATGAACTGCGGGGCCCGGTCGCCCATCAACTCGTCAAAGCGTCTGCGCATGCCCTCTCCGTCCAGGATGCTGTTCAGCATGGCGTTGATGCCCTGCTGCTTCTTCTCCGCGGGCTTGCCCGCCTGCTGTGCCTTCTGAATGATATTCGACATTGTGATATCTCCTTTTTACTTACTCAAATTCTGCTGCTCGACGATCTTGTAGACCATGTGTGCGGCGTAGCTGATGGCCTGCACCAGGTCCTGCTCCCGACCGCTCTTGATATTGCTCCAGGCGTGGGCCACTTCCAGGTCGGCGCCATTGCTGGAAAAGTTCAGCGTGAAACAGACCTTGTCCGGCGCGATCTTCAGGTCCACCCAGTAGCCTTCGCGGGTGCTCACCACCGGCGCCGGTTCCTCCTCTTCCTCCTCTTCCTCCTCATCATCCGGGAGGAAGATATCCTCTGGAAGCTCATACAGCCGGACGATCAGGTCATAGACGGCCTTGGGCATGTGGCCAAGTTTGGCCATGCTGGTGAAATAGGTTCTGCTCTTGCCGATGCTCTCGGCGATGACGGCTGCGGTCTCCGGTCTGCTGTCCAGCCAGTTGAACAGTTTCTCTTCATCGATCTCGATATTGTTTCTGTTGCCTGCCATAGTTTGTGCTCCTCCTGCCTTTCGGTCGTGTTATTTATTGGTCACCCGGAAGGTTCGGGTCTCGGTGGTCTTATAGAATTCCGCGGGGATCAGGCCGTGGGCCCGCTCATACGCTGCCTTGTCGAAGGTGCTGCGCTTTCCGGTCTTCCAGGTGATCTTGCAGCTGCCGTAGGTGCCGCTCTCTGCAGCGCCCATGAAATCCTTGATGATGTTCTCCTGCTCCGCCTGGAGCTTCTCCAGCTCCTTGATCTGCTTTGCCAGGCTGTTGTAGGCCTGTACGCTTGCGGCCACGCAGGAAAGGTCTACGCTGACGCCGGGGCTGCTCTCCGCGTGAATGACCTTCAGGGCATCCGTGGTGGCGTCGCTGCCGTCCAGCGCAGGCGGCGTCCGCTCCGTGACGTGCCGGTGGAATTCTGCTTCCGCCTCCGCCAGGGCCGCGATCTCTGCCTCGTCCCGCTCGATGCGGAACCAGTAGAAGCCCCGGCCGAACACAAGCGCACCCAGGTACCAGTGCGTCGCGCCGGTCACCATCATGTAGTGCGTCATCTGAACGTACCAGTCATCAGGAATCTTGCCGCTGCGCAGCTGCTGGTCGCGGTCATAGCTGCCGGTGGTCTTGCACTCCAGGCCCGCCGTTTCACCCACCACCATGCGGTCGGGATTGGCGTGCGCAAAGGGATAGGCGTCGTTGTGCAGGATGTTGTTCTCCCGGCGGACGCGCTTGCCGGTGGCCTCCATAAATCGCTCTGCCACGTACTGCTCCAGGTCGTTGCCCAGCCGGACGGCCTCCTTATCGGAAATGTCCTCCTTGACCACCTGCCCGGTCTTCTCGCACCACAGGGCGTAGGCGCTGTTGTAGGGGCTCAGCCCAAGGATGGGCGGGGCATCGCTGCCGCCCAGTGTGCCCATGCGGGCCGCCAGCCAGTCCTCCCGGCTCATCTCCTTGGTGGAAACCTTCGTGATCATCAGGACACCCCCAGTCTCGCCAGGCCCCAGCACATCACCGTCATGAAGATGACGAAGGCCGCCCAAAGCGTCGCTGCGTTGATGACGAACTCAATGCCCATGACAATGATCCGCCGCTTATCTCCCACGGGCAGCGCCCGCCAGTTTCTAATGAATCGTGTAAACATTTTCTGCCTCCAGTCCAAGAAACCGAAGAAACGGAATCCGGGGAAATTTTGTGTACTTGCCGATAATGGTCACCGGGAACCCCAGGCGCTCCGGGTACTCCCTTGCCGTCATGCGGATCTGCTGGGGATTGCTCTCCAGCACCTGCGCGATGTCGTCCGGCGTCAGCCAGAGCTTGTCGCTGCTGCGGATCTCCTCAATGGTCATCGCGGCCCCTCCTCGATCTCCAGGATCTCGCAGATTGCAGTGCGGACATTCCCACGAACTTCTCCTTTGTAAATGCGATTCATCAGGGAATTGTCGCAGTACAATCCAGTTTTGTCTTTGACCTGTTCAATGAGCCACGCCTGATTCTTTTCGATGTCGATCAGCTTGTGTTTCACCGTCTTGCCAAAGTCCATACTTGTGTTCAAAGTCTCACCCCTTGCCTATATTTAGTGTATTGACTTTTACACGAAAATGTAATATTCTGTAAGTGCCAACAAACGAAATATTGCATATTCATGTAACCCTCGTGTGCATATAATATTACATCGTCGTGTAATAGTCAAGCATAATATTACGGGTTCATGAATTTCGTTATTATGCACTATTACATAGGGGTGTATTATGTCCGTTTTGTATGAACGAATCAAGGAATGCTGTGAGTCACTTGGAATCACGGGGTACCGTCTGTGCAAAGATTGCTCTGTTTCTCCAAGCGTTATCACCGACCTTTCTAAAGGAAGAAAGAAAACTCTTTCAGGAGATTACCTTGTACGGTTTGCAAATCGTCTCGGAGTAACGCCGGACTATCTTCTTGGCAACACAGATAAAAAAGAAAGCGCCCAGCCCGATGAAGAGCTGGACGCTGAACTGATGAACCTGATGCGTGAGGCCAATGAGCAGGAGGAAACGCGGGAGATGCTGCAGAACCTGATGCAGCGCTCTGACCTGCGGGCGCTGCTCCATGCGACGAAGAATGCCACGCCGGAGCAGATCGACGCTGTGACGGAGATGCTGCTCCGGTTTAAGGGGAGGAATCAATATGATTGAACATGAATTTCTTACTTTCCGCGCCGATGACCACGGCACTTGCGAGCGCTGCAGCGAAGCGGATACGGACCTGTGCATGATCCCCGGCTTCGGCGGCGTGTGCCGGGACTGTCTGGAGGAAATGGAACGCTGCGACGTCTGCGGTGAAATCTACGACAGCATGTCGGTCGAATTCACGGAGCTGGACGACGGCAGATATGTCTGCGAATGGTGCATGGAGGACCTGGATGACGCTGATTGAAAATGTGGATTACTTCGTCCGCCTGGTGGATTTCCCACAGGGCGTGGACGGCATGGTGACGCCCAATGATGACGGCACCTATACCATATATATCAGCCGCAGCGTGGACGAACAGCGCCAGAGAGAAGCCCTGGAGCATGAGCTGAACCATATCCGCATGGGCCATCTGGATGACGCGGATCTGTCCGTGGACGTGGTGGAGCGGGAGGCCAGCACCGGCGTCATGGAGATCCCGGAAGTGGACGCGGAGACGCAGTGGCATCTTGCGATGCTGTGGGCCGATCAGATGATGCGGATCTATGGCTGGTCCGATAACGTTCCAGCGTACGATCCAAAAGCATGGAGAGCTGAAGTTTTTCGTCGTGGTCTAATGTCTCTATAAACAATTCCATCATATCCTCTGTCAATCCGATCATCTCCCCCGTGTGATGATCATATTGTAGCGAATCACTTGTGAAAAATCTAACACCCTGAAGCAAAAAAATCGGAAAAGTTTTTCCGGAAGGTGGCATTATGAGCAGAAATATTGCGTCTTATGTTTCTTCTGTCAGAAACCGGGCGGGCGTATCGCGTTCCAAGCTGGCGGGTCTGCTGGGTGTTTCTGAACGTACAATTAAAAACTGGGAGGACGGCGTATCCCAGCCGGATGCGGAGCTGTTCCTGGAGATGCTGGACGCCTGCAACGAGCACCTGGCAAACGTCATCCGCCATTTTGAATTCATGGACATTTTCGACGACGCGGAAGCAGATGCGGAGCAGATCCGTCAGACGCTGATCACCTGCATCCGCTCCACGACGACGGACGATATGAACCGCAAGCTGCTTTACAATCTCTGTGCCAACCACGGCAGCGACGCCACGGCCCAGATTGAGCTGTGCACGGCCTACAATCACCTGGCGATGGAGGATAAGTACGACATCTGCAAGCTGATCGTGGAGCGCTACCGGCTGCGCAGCGAGCAGAACCGGCTGATCCGCACAAAGTACGGCGTAAGCCCGGACCTGGATTATCTGGAGGCGGAGCTCGCCCGCGTCCGGAAGGAGATAACAAAGAAGTGATAAACAAAATACTTATCCTGATGGCATGGGCATCAGAAGTCATAATTTTTTTGTCTGTCCTCGGTCTGTGCGATGAACTGTCAAAGCACCGCATTCCGTACTTCGCTGACATTATCATCGCAACTGCTGTGGCGTATGGTTCATATAAGCTACCGCTGGCAATTCGCGCTGTAGCCGCGACCTTGCTTTTCGTATACTATCTGAATAAACCGGAGAAAAACGATGAATGAAACAGTATGCCACTGCGGCGGTTTAATGCCGCCTGGTGCGCTTTTCTGCCCCTGGTGCGGTAAATCATCCACGGCCAAAGAAAAAGCCCGCTGCGGGCCGAAAAAGCGCGGCAACGGGCAGGGAAGCGTATATAAGCGCGGCAGCGTCTACGTGGCGGAAAAAACGCTGGGCTATTATATGGACGCGGACGGCGTCCGGAAGCGCCGGTCTGTGAAGAAGTCCTTCGCCAGGAAGAAGGACGCAGTGGAGGCCCTGCCGACCCTGGGCCAGCAGGTGCAGCGCAAGGCGCCGAAAAGCACCGTCACCTTCCGGGGCGTCTACGATGCCTGGCTGCCGACCCACCAGGCCGGGAAGTCCACGCTGGACTGCTATAAAGCCGCGTGGAAGTATTTTGCCCCGCTGCATGATCTGTACGCCCATGAGATCGACATCGACGACCTGCAGGAATGCATGGATGACTGCCCACATGGCAAGCGCACCCGGCAGAATATGAAGGCCGTGGTTGGTCTGATCTACAAGTACGGCGTACCCAGGGGATACTTTCCGGACAAGCTCAATCTGGCGGAGTACCTGATCGTCAGCGGCGAGACCGGCGACGGCGGCAGGCCCATGCCGGACGAATATCTGGAGAAAATAAAAAAAGCCGTCGGCAAGATCGACGGCGCGGATCTTGTGACGGCTCAGTGTTATCTTGGCTTCCGCCCGGCGGAGTTTCTGGCGCTGACGCCAGCCAGCTATGACCGGCAGCGTCATCTGTTTATCGGCGGCGCGAAGACGGAGGCAGGCAAAAACAGGACCGTGACGGTGGCGCCAGTGATTCAGTCCATCGTGGACAGTTACGACGGACGTAATCCGCAGCAGTTCTTCTGCGCACCGGACGGCAGCACCCTGGATGCGAAAGCATACCGGGAACTGTTCTACAGCGTCCTGGACGCGCTGGGGCTGGACAATCCCATCACGGAGATCGGCGGCATGAAACGCCACACCTACACGCCCCACAGCTGCCGCCATAACTTCGCAAATCTCATGAAGCGCACCTCCGGATCCGATAAAGACAAGCAATCCCTCATCGGCCACAGCTCCGCAGAGATGCTCCGGTACTACCAGGACGCCCCGGTGGACGACCTCCGGAAGATCACCGACCAGTTCACTTGAGTGTAACCGTGAGAGTAACGCTGCAGTTCGTTGGAGTTCGTTGGAGTATTTTCAAAACATAAAGAAAACCCGCAAAGCACCTATTTCCAATGCTTTGCGGGTTTTTCCTTGGTGGAGATAAGCGGGATCGAACCGCTGACCTCTTGAATGCCATACATGCAATATCCTTGATTTTTCAATGCTTTGCTGGTTTTTGAGTGAAACGCGAGTGAAATAGGAAAACAAAAAACGGGCAGGGATTTCTCCCTGCCCGCCTCCGTTGTCACCGGCTCAGAGCATCCATAGCACGGGACATGGAACTGCGCTCGGACTGCGTCAGTTCGCCGCTGTCCATCATGTCCTGCATCCGCTCCAGCATCTCGCGCTTGCCATCTGCCATGCTGTAATGGCCGCGGACATAATGACGACCACCGCGGTAGCTGGCGCCGTCGTAGCTGTCGCCGTAGCTGTTGCTTCGGCCACCTTCGTCCATCATGCGGAGTTTCTCGATGTTTTTCACAGCGCCGGTCGCCTTGTAAACGATCTCCAGGTCGCCCATGCTCATGGTGCCCTTCGTTGCGATGTCGTCGAGCTCCTCGCAGAGGACCTTGGAGAGCTTGTCCATCGTTCGCATGTTCATGGCTTACTCCTCCTCAACGCTGATGACAGCCGTGGTCACCGGTGCCGCCGTGACGGCCTCCAGGCTCAGTCTGCTGCAGCACATGTCCACAGGCACGTCGATGCAGACGTCGCCGGACAGGACATCGCCGATAGCCGCAGGAACCAGCGCGATCAGGGATCCGGGGACTACGACGCCGTCCAGCGCCAGCTGGAGCTGAATGGCCGCAGCTGCGGTCGCGGTAACGACGACGTGTGCGCAAACGCGGTACACGTTGGGTCTGCAGCAGCAGCCGGAGCCACGCAGGGCGATGGTGCCGGTGCCGTCTCTGTGCTGGATGTCGCAGCATCCGGGGACCACCGTGGTCGTCCAGATAACAGGATCACCGGCAGCAAGGACCTGGGGTGTCAGTGTCTGATAAGATGCCATATCAGCACCTCCTTCAGCAATGACAGCCGCAGTTGTTACCATACTGCCAAGGGGCAGCGACCTGGAAAGCAGGGATGGGAGTCGGACGCAGCTGATCGATCAGGTAGGCGTTCTGTGCCTGCTGAGACGCAGCCAGACGCAGCGCCTGCACCTCGTCACGAAGGTTCTGCATCTTCTCCGCGTTGAGATACTCGATGACCCGGTCACCGGTGCGGTCGATCTCGCGCATGGTCTCGCAGTGCTGCGTGGACATGTTGTAATTGACGCCGTTGAAGCCCTGCATGATGTTGGTATTGATACCATTGTTCTGCATTGCGGAATCATAAAATCCAGAACACAGGCCATTCGTGATGCTGTCGAGCTTGCGCTCGGTCATCGCGAAATCACTCGTCAAAACATAACCATCGTTCACACCGCCACCTCCATTGCCGAAGCCTCTGCCGCCCCAGCCAAACATGGCGAACACCAGAAACAGGATGATGAATCCACTCCAATCACCGCCAAAGGCGCCGCCGTTTTCGTTGATAGACATAGTTGTCAATCCTTTCAAAATGTATTATCAAAGCGTGGCCACCGCGTTGATTACTTCATCATGTTGCGGAACTGCTCAAACTGGGGAAGCATGGACTGGGCCATCTGCTGTGCCTGGTTGAGCTGCTGCTGTGAGATCTGCCCGGACTGCACCATCTGCTGCAGCATTGCATTCGGATCCTTACCGCGCATCTGCTGCAGAAACATCGGGAACTGCATCAGGTTAAACATCTTCGTTCTCCTCCTTCTCCAGCGCCGCCAGCCGGTCCTCAATGCCCTTTAGGCGCTTGTCGTATTCATTCACTTCCGGTTCTTCGTCGTAGCTGTACCGGATCTTCTGCACCGCCGGTACGCCCTGGAAATTGCTGCTCTTCAGCCAGATCGTCGGTGTCTCCGTGTCCCATAATGGAACAGTGCAGCCGGGCGCCACGATGTAGCCCTTCATCCCGGCCTCGCCCTGCACCCAGATGCGGTCGTCCGTAATGCTTTGCTGACGCTGCTGCATCATCTGCGGCTGAAACTGCTGTGGGAAAAACTGCTGCTGATAGCTCGGATAGTACGCCATAGGTCAGTCCTCCTTTTTAATCCAGTAATAAATGACAGGGCACTGGCCGCTGTCCCAGGTGTCATGCCAGCAGCCGTCCTGCAGCGTGACGACGTGCCCGGAAAGGGCGAGGATGAATGTGCCGTTGGGGTGCTCCGCCGCGAAGCGCTCCACCGTGCAGTCCGGGTCGTCGCTCGGAATGGCGACGCGCTCATATCCGTTCTCTCTCAGATAAGCTCCCCAGACGCTGTTGGCGCTTCCGAAATCCCCGAACCGCAGGCCCATCAGGCACAGGTCCATATACACGTCTTCCCAGGTTTTCCCGGTCGCCTTGCATATCGCCCGCACCGCGCAGTCGCCTGCCCTGGCACCGTATGGATTCGGGTTATACTGTCGCCACACGCATCCTCACCTCGGGTATAAGTGTATAAAAAAAGCCCGCCGTGATGCTGTCCGCATCACGACGGGTTTCTTGCGTTATTCGGTTGTTATCCGGTCTGCATCCGTTCCGCCTTCAGGCCAAGCTCAGCAAGCCTGAGCAGTTCCCAGACGCAGGTCTGGCCGACGATGCCGGCCATCTGATTGTACTGCTTTGTAGAGATACCGACGTTATCCGCATGGAGCTGGGTGTCACCGGAAACACCGCGCAGGTCGTCAAAGATCTCCAGATATTTTCCGACCAGCCCGGTCTCGTTGCGCATGTGATAGATCAGATCCCTGGACGCCGGAAGCTGGTAATAGCGATTCACACGGTCAGTCATTGTTCCTCCTCAAATACTCAGCAGCATGCCCCAGGTCTCGGGGCCGCACTCGCCATCCGCATCGATGCCCATATCCGTCTGATAGGCCACCAGCGCGGCCCTTGTGCGCTTTCCAAAGTCTCCGTCCACTTCGCCGGGATCGTAGCCGTAGCCGATCAGCAGCGCCTGCATGGCCTTCACCTGCGGCGCCTTGGACCCGAAGCGCAGCAGCGGCAGCTCGATGCCTCCGCTCTCCTTCTGCTCCTGCGGATAGCGCAGAACGCAGTCCCAGGGAGAATTGTAGTAGGACCGCTCGCAGATCTCGCCGCCGGTCTGGTCGCCGGTCTTGCCTCCCACCGCCTTGCCCATCTCGTTGGCAGCAGCGTGGACGATCCGCCCGCCGCCCAAATAGATAGCGGTGTGCTTCACCTCGTTCAGCAGCACGTCTCCCCGGATGCAGCCGCGGCCCGTGGAGAGATCCACGGACGCGGTCACGTCCTCAAATCCGCACTGCAAGAACACCTTCTTCATGTTCCCGGTGTACACAGCGCCGGACGTCTTCACCGGAACCCCGGCCTCCTGAAACGCAGAGATCACCAGCGAGCTGCAGTCATAGTCGGGCCCCCATCTCATCATCTGATCATAGCCGTGCCTGCCGTCTGCTGCGATGCTCTGTGCCCAGGATACTGCCTTTTCAACAGTGTTCATCTTGCCCTCTCCAGATCCTCGATGCGGTGGTTGATGACCTTGATCTGTTCTTCCACCACCGGCATCCTCCTCGCAAAATTGTTATGTTCCCGTACCTCACGGGTCAGCTCTGCGATTTTGGTGTCCATGACCGCGGTGGTTTTCCCATTGCTGATGAGCACCCCCGCAAGGGTAACCACGGCGCTGATCACCGCCACGATGATAGACTCCGTCATCACTTGTCCTCCCCGCGCAGCTGCTTCACGGCCTGGTCGGCGCCGGTGGATGCAAGGCCACTGACGATGCCGACGGCGGCAGCCGTGATGATGTCGCCTGCCGGGAAATCCGGCATGAAATAGTAGCCCAGCAGGCCCAGCACAAGACCGGCCACGCCGACGATGGACGGAATCCATTTGGTGTCCATCCCGCTCGCCTTCACCACCATGCCGATCAGATAGCAGATGACCGTGATTGCGGCCACGCCGGCGATGCCGTAAAAAGAAATTTCCATTGTTTTGTCCTCCTTATTTTTTTAGCTCTTGAATTGTTGCCGGGCCGCAGATTCCATCCGCGTCCAGTCCGCGAGATGCCTGGAATTTTTTAAGCGCCGCGATGGATGCCGGGCCGATGATGCCGTCCACCGCAATACCGGCGCCGTGTTTTCGGAGCTGCCATTGCAGCCATCGGGCACTCTCGCCGATGCTAAGCAGCCGGACATATCCGGTGGGCTCCCTGTACGGGCACTCCGGCCACGGAGCGGGCTTCGGCGGATCGTCGTCCTTGCTCCCGATGTCCTGGTTCCAGATGCAGATGAAGTTGTGAACCCTCCGTGCGCTGACCACGGAATCCGTAGGGCTGATTCCCTGCGTTGAGCCTCCGCCGTCCAGCATGATGGCGCTGTCCAGCCCCATCTCCAGCGCGATCTGCTGCAGCTGCTCCGGCGTGGTGGGTGACTTTGTGGCCACCAGCCGGACGCTGCCGTCCCGCTTCATGCCCATCATCGTGCGCTCCCGGGCGCCGCCGATTGCGGGCTGATAGATCATCTTCTCCGGCTGGCTGTTCCTGACCATTGCCACGCAGCAGATGTAGTTACGGAATCCGCTGTAGTCCACGGTCATGGCCATGTCGGGGCCGGTGTCCCATCCGTACCCCCAGTATCCATATGGATCCTTTGCCAGCACCTGCCCGTCCACCTTGAGGTGGCAGACCGGGCGGAAGGTGGACATGTCGTACAGCCCGCCGTTGATGAGCGCGTCGCAGCCGGTGCGCTGCTTGACCTGCGCTGCGCTCAGCATCTCGCTGTTGACAAAGATCTCGACCCGCTTGGGTTTACATTCGTAGATCATCTCTTAATCCCCGATAAGGTCTTCACAACCGCTGTCGATCAGCAGCTCACGCACCTGCTCCCGCAGCTTTGCCGGAACCTGTGCAAAAGTCTTTTTCCCCAGCATAATCTGCTGGCACCACAACATTGCCATCATGAATTCCACCTCTCTTTTTTTAGTTGTAAAGTAGCTCACTAAGCTCCAACAGGCATTCAGTAAGCATTTCATTTTGCTCCTCCAGAGCTTCGACCTTCTGCTCCAGTTCGTTCTTCGCATCTGCGCTCTCAATACCGCACTTTTTCAGCAACTCTTCAAAAGCCTTACTCATTGCTCATCGCCTCCTGCACATTGATTGCGTAGATCACGCTGGACGGGACGGACAGTTTTTCCTCGTTGACAAAGGTGATGCTTCCGCCGGGTTCCACGGAGATGTAGGTTGGCACATCAGTCCCAAGAACCTCAATCACATTGCCGTCAGAATCCTTGCTGACAATCCCGGTCGGAGTAGACGAAATCTCGCTTCCGGCATCATACTGAGGTCTTGCTTCTGCGATGCGCTCCAGTTCGGCGATTCGCGGGTCAGAGGTGCTGGTCGGTTCATTGCCTTCGCCATAGATAGCTGTTAAGTCGATAGCGCAAACTCTTGCTGTCATCTCGTAAGAACCAACGAAACTAATCGGGAAACCGTAATCAAAAAGTCTACCGCCGCTCGTAGCTGTTGCTATCGTTGTGAATTTTGCTCCAGATGTCGCAAACGCTGGCTGCATATTCGCGTCAACTTTTCCGCCAGTCCCAAACCTAAACGCGGGAGGCGAACCGCTTGTCTTTTCGTAAGATGCTGCGATGATGTTCATGCAGATGAGCAATTTATGGTCTGCCGAAGCTGCATTGGTGATAGTAATCTGCTGTCTGTTTGACCCATAAAACTTAAAAGTAATAGTTCCATCATCATTAAGAGAACCGCATGATGCTCCGTATCTCCAGAATGTCTCCGCTCCAACAAGCTGATTCCACCGCATTGTTTTGCCGCCGATGCTTGTAAGAGACGCATACGGCAGCGCACCCGCCGGGACGGTTTTGATATAAGCCTCGGTATCGTCCACCTGCTCACGGTAGAGCTTGCCCTGCGCGGCTGCTTCCAGATTGGCAAGGCGAATGTCCTGCGTTGCGTTGGTCTTGACCGCCTGTGCAAGCTGCGCTCGTTCCTCCGGGGTCATGCCGCCCTCACCAGGCTCACCCTGCGGCCCCGGAGGCCCGGCAGGCCCCGGCTCACCCTGCGGACCGACAGGCCCGGTTTCACCGGCAGGGCCGACAGGCCCCGGCTCCCCGCGCTCGCCCCTGGGCCCCTGCTCACCACGCGGGCCGGTGCGTCCCTCCGGGCCGCGGTACGCCGTGATGCTGTAGGCCGATCCGTCGTCCAGCTCCACGCTGTAGATGGCGTTGCCGTCGCTGTCCGTGCGGATATAAGCAATGTTGCTGATGCCGATTCCGTGCTCGCCGCGCTGACCGGATGGGCCGGTCTCGCCGCGGGGGCCGGTCTGGCCGGTCGCACCCCTGGGGCCGACGGCACCGGTCTCACCGGTCTCGCCCCGCTCCCCGCGCTCGCCGCGGTCGCCCTTGGGCCCAACAGGGCCAGCAGGCCCGCGGTTTGCCGTGAACTCATGGCTCGTTCCGTCGCTCAGGTTCACGTTGTATACGGCGTTGCCCTCCGCATCCGTCCGCGCATAGGTCACGGAAACGATATCAATGCCGTCGTCGCCGACCACCTTGCCGATGTCCTCTGTGGTTCCGTCGGACAGCGTAAACACCAGGTGCCCGTTGTCGTCGATCTCCGCATTTCGCAGGCCGCGGGAGATCGTTCCGTTCAGCCGCGCCTGCAGCGTTTTCAGTTTTGCTTCAATCATTCCACTACCACCTTATTATCATTCGCAAATGTCGTCCGTTCCTGACCACGGAAAAGCACATCATAGCTGTAGATTCCCTTCGGGAACAGCGCCGTTACCTCGCTGTTGAAAACCATCGTCACGCTGTTGTCCACAATGTGATCAAACCGGAACTCCTTCACCACATGGTTGCTGCGATCCCGGAACACAATGCTCACGGTGTCGCTGTCCGTGATGCTGTAGGCGGCGCCGTCCTGGTCGTCGATGTCCAGCTCCAGCTGCAGCCGGAAGGTATCGCCTTCGTACCATCGGATCACGCCGTTCACGATGCGGGGGCTTGCCTCCGCATTCGGTATATTGTTCATTGTCTCGCCTCCTCTCAGACCATAATACACAGACGGGGGTGGGTTCTCTATCCCACCCCCATCCTCCGGGTCCTTAGTGCTGGCTTGCCTTATAGGCTGCCCAGCTCTTCTTCCAGCCGAAGCTGTTCCAGATGGCCTCTGCCTGTGCATCCGGGTATCCCTTCAGCACCTCATAGGCCTCCGCCTGCTTGACGTAGTCATTCGCATCGGTGTCCATGCCCCTGAGCATCTCAAAGGCCATGTCCGGCGTGTATCCGATCCTTCGCAGGTCCTGGTACTGCTCTTCATACGAATCCTTCGCGTATGATTTCACAAGGTTGTCCTTGCTTGAATCACTCAGAGACGCATCCGTAAGACCGTCTCTCCAATTGTCCTGTGTGTATTCAACGGATGCGTTTTTCAGGTCCTGCTTTGCGTTGGCCTTCGCCAGCACATCTGCATAGTCTGTCTTGTAACCAAGCTGATTCCAGATGTCATTGCGCTCCGCCTGCGTGTAGTTTCCGTTCTCAAGACTGATGACCACCTCTTCCTGGGTCAAATTATTTCCGTCGCTGTCTTTGGCGTACTTCCACTTTGAAACGATCGATACGGCCTCCTGCTCGTTCTTCGCTTCACCGGAGAGCAGCAGCTTCTCAACAGCCTGGTCTTCAGTCATGTATCCGTCCTCAAGCGCATACCGGATTGCGTTCTTTGTACCGGGGTCATAGGTCTTCAGCTTCAGGTCCGGATTATTACCGGCCACGATGGTGTTCCAGATGGCGATGACGTCCCTGGTGGTATTCGCTGCGGCATAACCGGTCAGCTGAGACAGGGCCTGCAGCGTCTTGTAGATCTTGCCGTAGGTCGTCATCTTGCCGTTCCAGGTCACGCTGGTGGCCTTCTTCATGGTGCCGTTGTGCAGCTTGTAGGTCTCACGCCAGATCGCCACGGCGTTCGCAATGTTGCTGAGCGCCGCCAGGCTCATGTCGCCGCGGGAGTTGCCCTTCAGCACGTCGATGAAATCCTTCGCCACGGGGATCTTTCCAACGATGGTCAGATCCTGCCAAAGGTTACCGTCAAAGATGCCGTCCTCACCGAAGAACGCCTGAGCGAACTTGTCAAGGAATCCTTCGTAATCGTCGTCGTCGCGGAAGGCGTCCACGATGGATTCCACAATGGCGGACGCCGCTGCGGAACAGACATAGGTCGTCATCGCCAGGGCGATCTTGCTGCGGTTGGCCCGCCATGCTTCGGTGCGGTTGGTCCTACGCTGGTCCAGCCGGAACTGGGACGCTGCGTCCATCAGCAGGTTGTAGCTCAGCGTGGGCTCCGCCATGAAGGCGGTGGCCAGCTTCGTCCACTTGGTGCTGCCGCGCATCATCTCGCTGCGGGTCAGGGTGGAATCCATGACCTGCGTGGCGTAAATCGTCTCGCGGAAGATATCCGCCGTGGCCTGGTTCAGCGCCTCACCGGTGAGGGAGGGGTTCCGGTCCTTTGCCTCCAGCTTTGCCGCCACCCACAGGCGGCCCCAGGTGACCTGGTCGCCCTTCTCCGCCAGCCACATGGATTTCTCCTTGATGGTGTCGCCCAGCGTCTCGTCGTGCTCGATCTGGCCGCGCATGCTGCGGGCGATGTCGGTGTCGTAGTAGCCAAGGGATTTCCACACCGCGGTGCCGGAATACTTCATGGCCTCCTTGTATCCGTTCTTGAAGCGCATCGCGGATGCCAGGTGCTTCGGTTTGATAACGGCCATCGCCCGGACGTAGGACGTTGGCTGCAGCAGAAACACGCGCAGGTTTGCCGCCACGGCTGCCACCTTGTAGTTGCTGGTGACCGTGTTGATCGCATTACCGCCGCGGTCGCTGGCTTCCTTCACGCCGTTGATGTCCTTCAGCAGTGTGCGGAAATACTTCCCGGCCACGGTGCCGAAGGCGCCCTCCATGCTTTTCTTCACGCCGTTGTGGTCGAAGGTACCGTCACCGTTGGTCACCTTCTCGGTATAGTTGAACCACTTGATGGCGTCCAGCAGCGGCAGGCCCAGGGCATTGAGCTTTGCCATGTCGCTCATGTGGTCCGCAAAGGTGTCGAAGATGTCGCCGACGATCAGGGCATTGTTGGCCTTGGGGTTCAGACTCTTGCTGGCGCTCAGGTTCAGCAGCCGGAACATGCTGTTTCCGCCGTCGTCCGTGTCGCTCATGGGTCTTCCGTTGGCGTCGGTGCGGATGGGATAGTAGGCGTCGCCCTCGGTATAGAACTCATAGCCGAAGCGGGCCATCGAAATCTCATTGCCCCACCGTGCTCCGGTGGTCATCATGTACTTCTGCAGATTGTTGGCAACTTCCAGCGCCCGGCCCTTGTCCACTTCTGCCAGAGCACTCAGGATCTTGCTGATGTCGTTGGCCGTCAGATGGTGGTGCACCACGTCCTGGATGACCTTGCCGCGCTTGCCCTTGATGTTGCCGATCCGGACGCCGCCTGCCTCGATGTGCTTCATGGCCTGCCCACGCTTCAACAGCATGGCCAGCTCCATCATCTGCGCTGTGCTCATTCGGACCTTGTCGCCGCCCTCCAGCTCAAAATCATGCAGCTGCTGCTTCCAGTGGCGGACCTCCTCCGGCTTGTACAGACCGTTGGTGAAGTCGATGATCTGAGCGGCGTTGGTGGCCAGCTTCTCCCAGCCGCGGGTGAATCCGTCGAACAGGGCCTCACCGGCCTTGCCGAAGCGCTTGAAGGCGTAGTACGGTGTGGCGTTGGTCCAGGTCAGATACTTCACGGCGGAGTTGTTGTCCGCAGCGCTGGCGTTGCCAAGGCTCGCCATATCCTGCATGGACTCCTGTGCCATCGCCGGGATATTCTGATACCTGGCATTGGCCAGGGTGCGGTTGGCCTGGGTGACCGCCTTCTTGATGTTCTTCAGGAACTTGCTGAAGGCCTCCAGCTGCTCAACGTTCATCTCGTTCAGCGTGTAGGTGCCTTCCGCCTCCGCCATCACGGAGATCAGGTCACTGAGGAACTCCCGGTTCTCCTCGCTGATGTCCAGATACGCGCCCACGCTGTCGATGTTCTCGTCTCTGCCCTCGATCTGTGCCTGCTGCCCGCGGATCATGTCGTTCAGCCGGGTCAGCGTCGCGGCAAACTTCTTGTCCGCTTTGGTGGGCTCGCCGCCGCGCAGCATGCGCTTGCTGGAATAGTCAATGCTGCTCAGCAGATCCGCCAGCGGCGCCTTCAGCACCTCCGGTACATGCTCCTTGTCGCTGTTGGTCAGCAGCCAATCGGACAGCTCACCGGCGGTCTTCACGATGCGGTCGTGGTACTTTTTCCGGCCTTCCTTATCCGCCTGGTTTTCCTTGTACTGCTTCATCCGATCCCGGTAATCCTGTACGATCTTGGCCTCCCGTTCGTCGCGCTTGGCCTTGTACTCAGACAGTTTTCCTTCGTACTTCTCCCGGACGTCTGCTTCCACAATGCCGCGGGATTTCTGCAGCACACTTCGCATCACGTCCATGTGCTCTACCCGGAGCACCTCGTCGTTCAGGCGCTTGATGACCGCGAAGGCCAGCGGCACAATGAGGATACCCAGGATGCCCATCAGCTTGCCGCCGAGGAAGATGCCGAGGAGGGTGAACAGGGCCGGGATGCCGATGGTCTTATCGACGATCTTCGGCTCGATCACCTGCCGCACGACGGTGATCACAATATAGAGAACAAGCAGACCGATCCCGCGCCCCCATGTGCCGTTCAGAAACGCAAACAGCGCCCACGGCAGAAGGACGGTTCCCGTACCGAGAACGGGGAGAACATCGACGATCGCACTGTCGTACCACAGGCTGTCAATATTGATATAGGCGGTTTTTGACAGATCGATGAAATAGGGATTCTCCAGCATCTGCATAGAGTAATTGTCAACATCGAAATAGAGAACCACCTGCCCCTTGACGCCAAAAGGCTTGGTGATCTTTCCCAGATAATAGCATTCTTCTTTTGTCATACCCTTGAAAATATCAGCATTTGGATTGACGGCAATGCTTCCGGATTTTCGGCATCAGCAACTGTATGACCGATACTTACATCGCCAAGACCGGTA
>CALCRH010000180.1 GCA_937894515.1 uncultured Clostridia bacterium
CTGGGGCCCCTCCAGCACCTCCACCTTGCGCTCGTCGTCATCGGCATCATCCTCAGCGGTGCGCGTGGCCCAGAGCCCGCGGCAATCGCTGCGCAGGCGGCGGTAGATGGCGGTGGCGTCGTCTATGTTGCTCACGGGGTTGTCCTGCACCAGATTGACCACGAGCACGGGAACATTGCGGTTGATTTCCGACGCGCTCTGCACGGGAGCCACATCAAAGCTCTCCATGCCGATGACACTGTTGATGCGCATATCCATGAGCTGGCGAAGCACCACCTTGGTGATTTTGCCGTCAATCAAACGCCCCACGGACTGGCTGAGGGAAGCGAAGGCATCAATGGAGACGAGACCGAGGATGCGAGGCTCGTGCGCAGCGGCGCGCAACAGCAGGTTGGCGCCAAACCCCTGCCCCACCGCCACCACCACGGGACGCGACTTGCCGGATTCTGCGACCAGCGCATCGAGAAGGGCCTGCTGGAGCGCCTGGAGCACGTGGCCTCCTCCGACTTCGGCCGGATCACCTACACCGATGCGGTGAAGATCCTGATGGAAAACAACGACAAGTTCGACTACAAGGTGGAATGGGGTACTGATTTGCAAACCGAGCATGAGCGCTTCCTGACCGAGCAGATCTTCAAGCGCCCCGTGTTCGTCACCGACTATCCCAAGGAGATCAAGGCGTTCTATATGCGCCTGAACGACGACGGCAAGACCGTTGCCGCCGCCGACTGTCTGGTACCCGGCATCGGCGAGATCATCGGCGGCTCTCAGCGTGAGGAGCGTCTGGACATTCTGGAAGCGCGCATCCGCGAGCTGGGCATGAACCCCGAGGATTACTGGTGGTACTGCGATCTGCGCCGCTACGGCTCCTGCCGCCACGCCGGCTTCGGCCTCGGCTTCGAGCGCATGGTGATGTACTGCACAGGTGTTTCCAACATCCGCGATGTGGAGCTGCACCCCCGTACCGTGGGCAACGCAGAGTTCTGATTTGCATTTTTGAGGGAGACAGCGAATGCTGTCTCCCTTTTTTATTCACAAAATGTTCACAGTTTCTTGACAAGAGAGTGTTATAGTAACATTTGATTTATAACAAAATTTGAGATACGGTTTGTGAGGGTATTATGAAAGAAAACAAGCGCCGTCCCGGTGACCGAAAAGACGGAAAGCTGCTGCGGGAGCTGGACTCCCTGCACTTTATCACCGGTATTATCTATCCCAACCGCTGCGACAATGAGGCCTATATCTCCCAGCGGGTGGATCTGACCCCCATCAAGGCATACATTGCCGAGAAAAACGAAACGGCGGATTTTAAGTACACCTATTTCCACATCGTGGTGGCAGCCCTGATCAAGACCATCACCCTGCGGCCCAAGCTGAGCCGCTTTATCGTCAACGGCAACTTCTATCAGCGCAACGAGGTATCCGCCAGCTTCGTGGTGAAAAAGCAATTCTCTGACCACGCCGCCGAGGCGCTGGCCATGCTGCACGCCAAGCCCACGGACACCATGGAGACCATACATAACTATATCCGGGATCAGGTGACGGACTGCCGCAGTGAAAAGGTGGACTCCTCCACCGAGAGCATGGACACCTTTAACAAGCTGCCCCGCTGGATGTCCAAGACCGGCGTGAAATTCGTCATGTGGCTGGATAAGCACGGCTGGGTGCCGTCTTCGTTCATTGAGACCGACCCCTACTATTCCAGCGTGGTCATCTCCAATCTGGGCAGTATCAAGCTCAAGTGCGGCTACCATCATCTGACCAACTGGGGCACCTGCTCCATGTTCTGCATCATTGGAGAAAAGAAGCTGTCGCCATTCTATGACGAAAACGGCAGCGTCACCATGCGCGAGACGCTGGATCTGGGACTGACCATTGACGAGCGTCTGGCGGACGGCTATTACTATTCCAAGTCCGTGCGGCTGCTCAAGTACCTGTTGGAGCATCCGTGGGAACTGGACAAACCTATGAAAGAGGAGGTTCACTATGAGTGAAGTAAAGACCCCTTGGAAAGACTATCTGGGCGGCGTGCCCATGCATTTGGATTATTTTGACGGCTCTATGTTTGATGCCGTAGAGAATATTGCCAAGCGTTATCCTAACAATATCGCCTTTGACTTTATGGGCAAGTCCACCACCTACCGTAAGATGGTGCAGGAGATCGACCGGTGCGCCCGCAGTCTGAAAACCATCGGCATTCGCCCCGGTGACAAGATCACCATTGCCATGCCCAACTGCCCGCAGGCCATCTATATGTTCTATGCGGTGAATCTGGTGGGCGGCATCGCCAACATGATCCACCCCCTCAGCGCAGAGAAAGAGATCGAGTTCTATCTCAACGAGTCCCAGTCCGTCACCGCTATCACGCTGGACCAGTTCTACGACAAGTTTGAGCGGGTGCGGCAGAACACCGGTATCGTGAATATCATTATCGCCAGCGTAAAGGACGCGCTGTCCAAGCCCATTCGCGCCGGCTATATGCTGACCGAGGGCCGCAAGATCCAGAAGATCCCCGAGGACGCACCGGTGATCCGCTGGAAGGAGTTTATGGAGCTGTCCAAGTGCTGTTTCTACGGCAACTATCGGGTCAAGCGCGCGGCGGAGGATCCCGCAGTCATTCTGTATTCCGGCGGTACCACCGGTATCAGCAAGGGCATCGTACTGACCAACGGCAACTTCAACGCGCTGGGACAGCAGATCATCGCCACCAACCCCATGTTCCGTCCCGGCGACCGGATGCTATCCGCCATGCCGCTGTTCCACGGCTTTGGTCTGGGGGTCTGCATCCACTCCATGCTCTCCCAGGGCGGGCGCTGTATCCTGATCCCCCGCTTTACCGCTCAGAGCTATGCCAAGCAGATCGTTCGCTACAAGTGCAACTTTATCGCCGGTGTACCCACGTTGTACGAAGCACTGCTGCGTTTGCCCAGCATGAAAGACGCCAATTTGAGCAGTCTCAAGGGCGTGTTCTCCGGCGGCGACAGCCTGTCCATCGAGCTGAAGAAGAAGTTTGACAAGTTCCTCTACGACCACCACGCTGTCATTCAGGTGCGGGAGGGGTATGGCACTACCGAGACCGTCACCGCCTGCTGCCTGACACCGCCCCACATGTATAAAGAAGGCAGCATCGGCGTGCCCTTCCCCGACACCTACATCAAAATCGTGGAGCCGGATACGGATCGGGAGCTGCCCTACGGTCAGGAGGGCGAGATCCTGCTTGCCGGCCCCACCGTGATGAAAGAGTACATGAATCATCCCGATGAGACCGCAAAGACGCTGCGTACCCATGACGATGGGCTGACCTGGGTCTACACCGGCGATCTGGGAACCATGGACGAACAGGGCTTTATCTATTTCCGGGGACGTGCCAAGCGCATGATCATCTCCTCCGGCTACAATATCTATCCCGGACAGCTGGAAAACATCATTGACGCCAACGACAAGGTGCAGATGAGCTGCATTATCGGTGTGCCCGATCCCTACAAAATGCAAAAGGTAAAAGCCTTCGTTATGCTCAAAGAAGGCATTGCCCCCACCCAGGAGGTCAAGGACGAGCTCATGGCTTACTGCCGCAAGCATATCGCCAAGTATGCCATGCCCTACGACATCGAATTCCGCAGTGAACTGCCCAAAACCCTGGTGGGAAAAGTGGCCTACCGGCAGTTGGAGGAAGAAGAGCTTGCCAAAAATTCCTGACTTTATTGCCAGTAATAATTCTTGAAAGCGCAAAATATCCATGGTATAATGAACTTATTATGAGGAAATGAGGTGTCCGCATGGAAAAAGAAATGAAACGGCATTACTCTCTGCTGGTTGATTTTTTGGGACACATTTTAGGCCCGGACTATGAGGTGGCGCTCCACGAGTTGAGCGATAATTCCAACCAGATCATTGCCATCGCCAACGGTGAACTGACCGGACGGCATATCGGTTCTCCGCTGAGTAACACCATGCTGGAATATGTGGCGGGCAATCTCTATGAAACACAGGACTACGTTCTGGGCTTTGAATCTGTCAGCGCCAACGGGAAAAAGATGCGCTGTAACTCCATGTTTATCAAGGGACGCAGCGGCGAATTGGCCGGCCTTTTGTGCATCAACTTCGATGCCAGCCGCTATGAAGAGCTCAGCGCCCGTATTCTGGATCTGTGCGGCAGTGCCATTCAGCCCGCTGCACCCAGCGGCACCCATCTGATCGCCGATTCCGCCGATCCCAGCGAGGCAGGTCGGGCTTATCCCACCTCGATTGCCGGCGCCACTGCCAGCATCGTATCCAGCGTGGTGGCCGCCTATCCCGTGCCGGTAGACCGCCTGACACAGGACGAAAAGATGGAGATCATGGATATCCTGAACCGCAAGGGCGTGTTCCTGCTCAAGGGTAGCGTCAGCTATGTGGCCAAGGAGCTGCACAGCAGCGAGGCCAGCATCTATCGTTATTTGGGAAAGCTGAACAACAAAAAGTAAAACAATCCCACCCTTGCGGGTGGGATTGTTTTTATAGCTTTTCCAGGGTTTGGAACTGCAGAAGGGTGGATTGCTGATAGGTCTCACCACGCTTGAGCAGAATAGGTGGAAACGCCGGATAGCTGGTGGCACAGGGATAGTGCTGGGTCTCCAGACAGAAGCCGGCACGCCGGGCATAGTGGGCACCACCCTTGCCAGTACCGCCCTCACCCAGATGGTTGCCGGAATAGAACTGTATCCCGGGCTGGGTAGTAACAAGGCTCAAGGTGATCCCCGTGGCGGGAGAATAGGCCAGTACCGCCGGTGCGGCATCCGGCCGCAGGCAATAGCAATGGTCATAGCCGCCCACCAGCTCCATCTGCTCATACTGGATGGGAAAGCCCTGTCCGATATGGCGCAGCGTGCGGAAGTCCATGGGGGTCTTATCCACCGGCAAAATCTGGCCGGTGGGACATGCATCATCCGCGGTCTCCAAAAAGCTGTCCGCATTGATCTCCAGCATCTGCCGATCCACGCTGCCGCTATGGTGACCGGACAGGTTGAAATAGCTGTGGTTGGTCAGGTTGATCAGCGTGTCGGCATCGCTGACGGCCTCATAGTGCATGGAAAAAACGCCGTTTTCGTCTAGAGCGTAGGTCACGGTGAGATCCAGATTGCCGGGGAAGCCATCCTCGCCGTCCGGACTGTGGTAGGCAAAACGCAGTTTGCCGCCGGAAACAGAGGTGGAAAACAGGCGCTTATGGAACACACCGTGGAGATGGTTCATGCCATCGTTCGGCTGCATCCGATATTCTTTTCCGTTCAGCGTAAAACGGCTGTCCTTCAGTCGATTGGCCACGCGGCCGATGCAGGCGCCGAAAAACACATCGTCCGCTTCATAGGCGGCCAGATCATCGTAACCCAACACAATGTCTACCGGGTTTCCCTGCCGGTCATTGACCCAGATATTGGTAATGATACAACCATAATCCAGGCAGGAAATTTTGATCCCGGTTTCGTTTTCCATGGTATAGCACGTCACCGGACGTCCATCTGAGGTGGTGCCGAATGCGCGAGAGCTGATCTGCATAGTGGGTCCTCTCCTTCCTTTTCTCGGCATATTGTAACAAACCGAAACGCTTTTTGCAAGATACTTGTAATGTGCGTTTTTTGCGGTATAATAGGAACAGAAATCTGTAATGGAGGATGATGTTATGGGTATCATTCATGTGGATACCGAGCAGTTTGACACCGAAGTTTTGCAGAGCAACGAACCGGTTTTGGTGGACTTCTGGGCAACGTGGTGCGGACCCTGCCAGATGTTGGCTCCTGTACTGGAAGAGATCGCCGCAGAGGTCAAGGTAGCCAAGATCGACGTGGATAAAAATCCGGAGCTGGCCATGGCATTCGGCATTGAGAGCATCCCTACTGTGCTGGCTTTCCGGGATGGGCAGATAGCGGGGAAGTCCATCGGTCTGGTGGGCAAAGAGACTCTGCTGGCGTTGTTGCAGTAACAGGCAAGGAGGGCGCTTATGAACGTAGGATTATTGGGCTTCGGCGTGGTAGGCGGCGGCGTTTATGAATGGTGCAGGAATCGCTCCGACATCTGTATCAATCGGGTGTTGGTGCGTTCGGATAAGCCGGAGATCGCCGACATCGCTACCCGGGAATTTTCGGATATTCTGAACGATCCTGCCATTGACACGGTGGCAGAGTGCATGGGTGGACTGCACCCGGCGTATGAATACGTCAGCGCGGCATTAAAGGCCGGAAAAAACGTGGTAACTGCCAACAAGGCGCTGATCGCCGCCTATTATCAGGAGCTGATCGCCCTGGCAAAAGAACACGGTGCGGCGCTGCGCTGTACCGCCGCCGTAGGGGGCGGCATCCCCTGGCTTACCAATCTGGAACGGTGCAAGCGGCTGGATCGCATCTGCGAGCTTGGCGGTATCATGAACGGCACCACCAACTACATCATGGACGCCATGCACCGCAGTCAGGTGGAATTTGCCGACATTTTGAAAAAAGCACAGGCGCTGGGCTATGCCGAGGCGGATCCCTCTGCCGACATTGACGGCGATGACATCCGGCGCAAGCTGGTCATTTCCGCCAACATTGCCTTTGATGCGGCGCTGCCCGAGGAGGAGATCCCCACCTTTGGCATTCGCTACGTGACCAAGCTGGACATTCAGCTGTTCCAAAAGCACAGCTTCGTGTGCAAGATGCTGGCAATGGCGGAACCCACGGAAAAGGGCATCTGCGCCTTCATTGAGCCCACATTGGTAGAGAGCAATGCACCGGAGGCTGCAGTTCCCGCCAACTTCAATCTGATCTCCTACTGCGGCGAAAACATTGGGCGGCAGAGCTTTTTCGGACAGGGCGCCGGTCGTTTCCCCACCGCAGCCAACGTGGTACAGGACTGCATGGACATCTTGCAGGGACAGAAGTCTTTCTATGCAGAAAAGGCCACGCCTGTTCCATTGGACTGCGTGGAATCGCACCCCTACTATGTGCGCTGTGATACACCGGATCCGTGGCTGAAAGAAAAAATCGCAGAGGAATGGGCACCGGGCTGTTACATCACCGGTGCAGTAGTCTGCGGAGAGATGATTGCCTGGGCCAAGGCGCATCCCGGCTGCTTTATCGCCGGAATCCGGTGAGAGAGGGGACTTTTGCCGTGTCTTTTCTTGCTGTTGCGCTGATCGTCTGCGGTGTGATCTGCTATACTGGGCAGAGCTTTTTTAACAAGCTGTATTCTATCAGCTATACCGGCCCGGCAGTGGCGGCGACTCCGGTTTTTGCCACTATATACGGTTTTTTTACCGGGCTGGTGACTCTGGCCTATAACGGATTTCAGTTTCAGGCCAGTTCGATGACCCTGTGGCTGGGACTTGCCAACGGCGTGGTGCTGTTTCTCTTCAATCTCTGCGCCATCAATGCCGCACGAAGCGGTCCCTATGCGTTCCAGAGTCTGATGTGCCTGTCCGGTGACATTCTGGTACCGCTGTTCTTTTCTGTACTGTGGTGGAGAGATAAGCTGCCGGCTCTGAAAATCGTGGGCATTGCCGTGATGCTGCTGTCCTTTGTGCTGTTCAATCGAAACGGTTTTCAATTTGAGGGGGCAAAAAAAGGCTACTTCCTCTGGGTAATGGCACTTTTTGCCGTCAACGGTGTCTATGGCGTGCTGATCGACTCCCAACAGCGGCTTTTACTGCAGACGGAACGAAACGAGATGATCATTACCACCTTTGTGGTATCGGCCATCGTCTCGCTGATCTATCTGCTGGCTGTACAGGGAAAGCTCTTTGTCGGGGCTTTTTCCATGCCGAAAAAGACGTGGGCGTTCGCCTTTGGCAGCAGCATTTTCGCGGCGGCCGCTGTCAATCTGCTGATGATCTCTCTGGCCAACGTACAGACCTCTATTCTTTACAGCGTAGAAAACGGAGGCGTATTGATCATGAGTACGCTGCTCAGCGCCGTGGTGCTGAAGGAAAAGCTAAACAGGAACATGATAATTGGGATTGCCGTGGCAGTGGTCAGTCTGGTACTGTTGAGTATTTGAGTACATATAAAAACATACCGCATCTCACAGATGCGGTATGTTTTTATATGTTTTTCATTTACCACTCCAGGTTCTTCTCGGTCTCCTTGGAGAACACATGAGCCACGTTGCCGCCGAAGGTCAGGTTGACCTCGCTGCCCATGGGGAAGTGTGCCGCAGCACCATTGGTGGGCACGATGATGATCACGTCCTTGCCCTCTGCCGTGATGTGCAGGTGCAAAGAACTGCCCATCAGCTCACTGACGTCCACCCGGCCCTTGACACCGCTGTCACACAGCATCATGTGGTCAGGACGGACACCCAGAGTGACCTCCTGCTCGGGAACATTGTTGGCCGCCAGACGTGCCTGCTTTTCATCGCTCAGCACCACGGTCTGGCCACCCAGCTCTACGGCGTACTTGCCGTCCTGCTTCACCAGCTTGGCATCGAACAGATTCATCTGGGGCGTGCCGATGAAGCCGGCCACAAACAGATTGGCGGGGTGGTCGAACACCTCCTGCGGCGTACCGATCTGCTGCACGAAGCCGTCACGCATGATAACGATTCTGTCGCCCAGCGTCATGGCCTCGGTCTGGTCATGGGTGACGTACACGAAGGTGGTATTGATGCGCT
>CALCRH010000181.1 GCA_937894515.1 uncultured Clostridia bacterium
AGCGTCAACGCCCTTTACTCGTGCCTGATATGTGTTCTTGTGGTCGTGACCGAAGAAGCAGGCGAGTACGTCGCCGCGCTCTGCGATAGCGTCCCACTGACCGTCGTTCTCGGTTGAGGGGCAGAGGCCTTCACCCACCATGCCGGATTCAAAGCCGAAGAATACGCAGTCCTCAATGGATTCGGCATCGTACAGTTCTTTTACAAAACGGTTGGCTTCTTCTATGGGAATCGGAAGCGAGATCCATTCAGCAATGGCATCCGCATCCTCCGGCTCATCATAATCCGCCGACACGACCTTTAATTTGAATACGGCGTAATCGTTATCATCGGGGATATGGATTCCGTCATATACTGAGGGCATTTCAAATCCGCCGGCGACAATATAACTGCCCTGCTCGAACACGCCGCCATCGTTTTTCCTTTGGAGTCTACCGATGTGTGCTTTGTCAAGCAGATACAGAGCGTTGTCGGGGATGTCGTTTATATCCTGATTCAGTTCGTTTTCAATAACGAACTGACCGAGCTGCTCATCGTTTCCGACATTGGAGGCAATCATCACGCCGTCAAGACCGTAGGTGATATTGATGAGGTCTTTGACAGATACGGGTTCATCGGCAAACTGTTTTTCCTTGCAAAGATAATTGAAAACGCCCCAAAACTTGAGGATGTCTTCCTCCGGCAGTTCGGCGAGCCGTCTTGCGAAGTAGTTCATTTCTTCGGGTGTGGTGGTATCAAGCCGCAGGTCTTCAATTTCGGGGAAGCGTTCACAGTTATATATCTCGAATTCTTTGTAAACATCTTTGCCTTTATCCCATCTTGCACGGTGCTTGGCATCTTCGATCCTTGTCCTGATGGTCGGGAGTTCAAGCTCGGCATAATACCGGTCTGTATCAATGGGATATTCGCCGGAAATCTCAACGGTCATTTTTTCGGATAATGCCATAAGCGATTTCCTCCTTTACATTGTCATTCCGAAACCTTCCGTTTCGGTCTGTTCTTCAAAAGGTTCAACGGCAACCTGATAGCGGTTTTCGTCAAACATATCCTGATTCGCTTTATCCACCTTCATGCCGAGCAGTTCTTCGGTATCCATCGAAAAACCTTCGCCAAACACTTTTTCAACCGTACCGTCCAAGAGCTTCTGTGCCGTTTCGGAGGTTATCCGCAGTCGTCCCTGTGGAGTCTTCAACATAGCATCCGCATACGGATGGTTGAGCAGAAATCCTCTGAAGCTCTGCCGTAAATGCTCGTCCTCCGCCCTCATGCGTTCACCTTCGGGTATGGCTTTACAGATGAGGTCATAGAAAGCATTTTCATCGGTGCAAATCTCATGGAAACGCTCGCCGAGCCGAATCATCAGATCAAGGTCGGTGCTTTGGCAATAGAATCCGTCACCTTCGCTGTCGTAACTGATTTTTTTAAGGTCGGGTTCGTCCTCAAACGCTTTTCGGAATGCATATTCCCATTCGTATCCGCTGCCGTGCGTATAGCAACTGTACTCGTCCTGAACGGGATCGCCTACAGATTCAGAGTATCGGTCAAATGCGTTTCGGCAAAACGCCACTGCTTCATCGCTGAATATAAAGTGGCAGAGAGAAAACTGACCGTCATTTTCGACGATATAAAACGGAGGACATTTTTCTCGGAATTGTGTCATTTTTTCTTTGTTGTTCATCATTTTCATCCTTTCACATTGTCATTGACATACCGTCAGATTCGTCTTCGCCGTCTTCCATAGTCGGCGGTTCTGCCGAATAAATGCTTTTTCCGCGGTATTCGATATCGGTGATTTCGTCCGGCGTATAGTCGGCGCCTTTCCCGAACATCTGCTTGAACCGTTCACGGTCGGGTGCCGCCATATGCCATGTGGAATAGTGGGAGCCGGGATCGCCCGTAAGCTCGCTGACATCGGTTCGGAAGGTCATTTCCTGTCCTTCTTTACAGATCGTGACAAGCACGCTCTTGGCAAAGGAATCCCTGACGGCCTCCGCTATTCTTCGGATACGGTGGAGGGTGCTGTCGGTCATGGCTTCCATCCGGTTCAGTTCGCCTTTGAGCAGGTCATCTTCGGTAAACTGCACCAGCATATATTCCTGATTTTCATCCCAATACCGTTTTGCTTCCGCACGGATGAAGCCGTCCTTGTCGGCAAGGTAGGCAAGCAGATTGTCTTCGTTCCACCCGCCAAACTCATATTGGCATTCAAAGTGAAGCGAGGAGACATCCCGTCCCGCTATAAAGAATGCTCTTGCTTCCTTTTCGAGACAGTATTCATGGTATCGTTCCACGGCTTTGATGCTGTCGCTGTCGGTCAGCTTTCGGATATCCAGATTGGAGCAATCGTCCTCCAACCTTTCTTCGATGATCGTCCTGACCGCCGCCGTTACATCATCCGCCATCGAGGACGGCTTTTTGCTGTTTATAAGCTTATATGCGAATGCGGTGAATTCACCGTCACTGTCATAAATGTGACCGTCTATCTTGCTGTAAATGCCACGGTAATTAAACTGAATATTTCTCTTGATGCTGTCCCCGTGATAGGTGGACATTCCGTAGAGATAGTCAAAGTGTTCGTTTTTGGGGATTCGCATATAGACTCGGAATGCACTCCCATCATTGAATGACAGCGGTTTATACTGCGGATCGTCAAGCCATTTTTTGAATTGTTCGCTCGTCATACCGTTTTCCAATTCCCACTGAATGCGACGCACCGGCACCTCCAGCGCAACCGCCGGACGTGCCTTGTCGAGCCAACAACCCATGGCATCCTGCACGACCTTCGCCTCGTGACCGGCAAGTGCATAGCCAAACGGTTCCGTCGGCTTCATTGTCCAGCATTTGAA
>CALCRH010000182.1 GCA_937894515.1 uncultured Clostridia bacterium
CGCCGCCACAGGATGTCCCGGGCTGATCCGCGCGGTGACACCGGCCACGGCGATCGATCCGGAGTCCTTCACCGCCAGCGAGGAACAGGCGAACGCCTTGCCGGAGAACACGGCGTCGTGCCATCCTCCGCTGACCGTATCTACCGTGGAGCCATTGAAAAACTCCGAAAAGCACTTGAAGAAGATAAATGGCTATAGCCCATAAATCGCAAAAAGCCCCACCCGGAATGAAGATTATCTTGATTCCGGGTAGGGCAACGGCAAGCTGAGAAATATGCACATTCGGCTTATCCGAGTGTGATTTCTAAAATGACCCTACGCATTTCTGCGCCAAGCCCGGCTATGCTTACAGAACTTGGCGAGCAGTGTCCCGATCCGGATCGGAACCACTTTCGCCAAATCTGGCTTGTTGGGATAATCCCAAACCCTTATGATCGCACGAGTGCGAGCTGCGCGTTTTTGCAAAACGCTGATATCTATTAAGTCTGGTTATTTGAGATTACAACCCCCATCGCATAATATATAAAACGGCAGACAAATGAAGGAGTGAATTGGGAAACAGTGGTACAAACAAAAACCCTTGACAATCGAGACTACATGTTGTAGTATATAGTAAGACTACAAAATGTAGTCCGAAAGGAGTGATAGCAATGGCCGAAATTCAATTGGGCATCATCGAAAGCCGTTTTGCGGATATGATCTGGGCGAATGAGCCGGTAACCTCCACGGAACTGGTCAATCTGGCGGAAAAAGCCTTTTGTTGGAAGCGTACCACAACCCATACCGTCATCAAGCGTCTGTGCGAAAAGGGACTGTTCGTGAACAACAAGGGGACGGTCACTTCCCTTATGTCAAGAGAGCAGTTCTACGCAAAGCAGTCGAGGCAATTCGTGGAGGATTCCTTTGACGGGTCGCTGCCCGCGTTCCTTGCTGCTTTTACCAAAAACAGCAGGCTTTCCGCGGATGAAGCGGTCGTAATCCGCAGGATGATCGATGAAGCGGAGGATAAATAATGGAAGCCGTATTCATAAAAGTTTTAAATATGAGCATCTCCGCAGGATGGCTGGTCCTCGCGGTCATGCTGCTGCGCCTACTTTTGAAGAAAGCGCCGAAATGGATCTCCGTTGTGCTTTGGGGCATTGTGGGGCTGCGGCTTGTGCTCCCTTTTTCCTTACAGTCGGCTTTCAGCCTGATCCCGAGCGCAGAGGTAGTCAGCCCTTCGATCGGGTACGCCCAGAATCCCGAAATCAACAGCGGCGTTTCCGTCATCGACAACGCAGTCAATCCGACGCTCAGTACATCCCTAGCCGCGACTCCCATGAACAGCGTGAATCCCATGCAGATCATCCTGTATCTGGGCAGCCTCATTTGGGCTGTGGGTATAGCCATTCTTCTTTTATACGGGCTTATCAGTTATCTCCGGCTGCGGCGGAAGGTGGCAGAAGCAGTCCCGTATGAGAAAAACACCTGGCTTTGCGATCAGGTTAAAACGCCGTTCATTTTGGGAGTGTTCCGACCTCGGATCTATCTGCCCTCCGGCTTAAACGAAGAAGAAACCGCCTATGTTCTCGCCCATGAGCACGCCCATTTGAGGAGAAAAGACCACCTGTGGAAGCCGCTCGGTTTTCTTCTTCTCACGATATATTGGTTCAATCCTTTGGTCTGGGTCGCCTACATTCTGCTTTGCCGGGATATTGAAGCCGCCTGCGACGAGAAGGTCATCTCTGACATGGAGATGACAGAGAAGAAAGCCTATGCCAATGCGTTGATCAACTGCAGTATGCAGCGCCGGCTGATTCTGGCCTGCCCGCTTGCTTTCGGGGAAGTCGGCGTGAAAGAGCGGGTAAAGGGCGTGCTGAATTACAGAAAGCCCGCGTTCTGGATCATTGTCACGGCGCTGATTGTCTGCGCGGTCATCGCGGTCTGTTTTCTGACGAACCCGAAGGAGGACGGGCCGGATCTTTCCTTCCTAAACTACAAAAACGCGATCACGCTGATCGGCCAGAACGACACCGCGCCCTATGCCAACCTGTATCCGGTGGATTCCGACGGCGTTCAGCCCGGTGCCGCAGACGCCAAAGCTTTGGCGCAGTTTTTGGAGAATGCGGAGTGGACGAAGCGGCGTGCGCCGTCGTCCTCACCTGAGCCCCAAGGCTATCTGGAATTCGTGATCGAGGACGATTATCGAATCATTGTTTATCAGTCCGAGCGCCTCGCCGCCGTCCGCGTTGACAATGATATACAGTATTACCGCATCGGCGCTGGGGACTATGAGGCGGCGCTGGCAGCCTTTATCCCAGCCCCCTCCACGGAGCCGGATAATACTCCGAAACCCTCCCCGGACGCAAGCACGTCAGAACAAGCTTCACCTTTCACGATTTCCAGCGGCGGCATCACAGTCAATCCATATTGTACCCTGTGGTATGAAAAAACCTGGACGGAGAACGGCTGGCTCATAAAGGGCGACCCGGATAATCCCACGCCAGCCATTTTACCGGAGGATTATGATAAGATTCCGACGGTAACGCTGGCAGACGATTTTAAAGTGCAGTACGATCACCCCCAAAGCTATCTTTGCAATATCTACGATGAGCTGTTCCGTCCGCTGCGGAACTCCTGGTACGGCAATACCGGCGTCTGCTGGCTTGAACCGGGCACCTATTATTGTGTGATTCCGGCCTGGGGACCGCAGGGACGCTATATTGAATCGGAAGTCGCTTATGAAGAGATCCTCTATCATTGCGTCTGTCGGCTGATCGTCCCTGATAGAGGGGCAGAGCCTTATACACCGGAGAAGGTCGCGGAAAAAGCCGTTGAACTGACTGAAGCCAGACTTCATATCAATGACACGGAAGTTGTTTTGACTGATGCCGCCAGTCTGGCAAAGTTGGAGGATTGGTTGAAAAACGCAGAGTTTTTACCCGGCAGCGCAGGCTGCCCCTTTGGGAGCATTCTTACGCTGACGTATGCTGATGGGAGCATGGTCTCCTGCTGTCCTGCGGAGGACAGCTGCGGCGCCATCTTTTCAAACGGCAGCTATTATCGCTACGCACACGATAACGAAGCTTTCTGGACGCTGTTCGGCATTCAGCTCCGATGAAGGCATCTGCGTTTTCCGCTCCTCTCTTTAGCATATCCAATAGATAACGCCGCACGCATTTATTATAACTTCATCTCTGATACGCCGATCCCGGCCTATCGTATAGCCGCACTTTTGAATTCCGAAAAAGAGAGTGATGTACTTTCGTGATCTATTGTGGGGCTTACCACTGGTATAGATTGGTTAAGGATTGAAGATTTGATTTTCCGGATTCATAAATCTTTTTGCCGATTTCAACTCTTTAAAAAGACCCTATGCAGTTAATGCCGATATCTCGTTACCAAGAGTCAACAGAAATCCTGCAAAGGATCTTTTTAGACAATATACACTCATAGCAACATGATAGTCAAGGACAGAAAATAATAATGCTGTGGAAATGCTGGATAACTCTGCGAGTTACCCACATTCCCACAGCTCTGCTACTACGGCTGCTAAATCCTTCGTCCGCCTTCATGGATGGATGATTGAATTGTCTGGTTTACGGCTGATGATGCTACATGAGAAATGTCCTTATGGTTTTCATTTGTATAAGTCTTGATATCTTCGGGGCTTATTTTTTTGTTCCTTGTTATTTCCGTAATTACGTTTGAAAGTTTAAGATTCACTATGAGCTCGTCAAATTTCTCCTTGAAACGAAGCATTTCGTCACCATCGTTGTGGGTCTTGAAAAGTCCCGGAACATGGATCTGATTATAGTTTCTAAACACGTGATCCGGACCATCTGTTTTTATGTACTCTCTATATTTTAAAGATACATAGTCTCCGAGAGCTCTTGCGAACATATTTGCATCATCTGTAAGACTTCCGTAATCACCGACAGTTAAGAATCTATCTATATCCATGGAAGCAGAATAGAAGTTAGTGGGTTGCATATTATCATCGTATTTGAGTGTATGCAGAATGTTGCGAATGCATGTAGGCCCATCTAATATTCCGAATGGTTCAGCTACCATTAGAGCTTTACTTTCCACTTCGGGATTCTTCAGCATCTTTTTGAGGCTATCATCGACCGGGACAAAGCCTATATCTGCAAGGTATTCCTTTATCGCCTTATAGCAGGCATTTAATACATCTAAATAATTTAAATCTAATTTTCTTAAATCATAATTTGATAAATCAAATTTATCTTTTGAAGGATAAACATATTCTATTAAATTAGTAGTATTACCTACATCACCAAAAAATTCTACGATTTCCTTTTCATATGCTTGATAATGATCATAATGATTTTTAGTTAATACTTCTTTCATCTCTTTAGTATCACTAAAAGAAATATAAGTAAAATTACATTTTATATCATAAATAATAAAACCATTATCACTAGCGTAAATTATTTTGTGGTCTCTTGTTAATAGTTCTTCAATATGAGCATAAGAAATAGGATCTTTTGCTATATATTTTTTACTGCAAATCAAATAAAAAGGCCTTGCAAAAGCAAGGCCTATTGAAAGCGTTTTCGTTCAATCTATCAATGATAAATCTAGCCAGTTAGTGGTTAATCCGCATAACCCATGGTTAGACTCCACAGCAAACTGCGTACTGGCACAGCTTACTGTTTCAACGTCTCAAAACGATTTCTCGTTTTGCTAACTACAGTATATCATCAACAAGTAAAATGTCAATATGCCTTTATCACCTTTTACCACATAACTACGATAAAATAAAGGAGATTAAGCATATTTTCTACGAGCGGTCAAATATTCGTTACGAGCGGTAAAAAAATGTTATATTTTGTACATATTGATGTATAATTAGAACAACAACATTTTAGGAGTACGTATGATTAAGTTTTTTAAGCGAGAAACTGTATTTTGCATAGCAACTGTGATGGCTATTGTGTCATGCTTTTTTGCAGTGCCATCAATTGGGTATATTGATTTCAAAACACTGTTGATACTGTTTGTAATGATGGTTGTTGTACAGTTCCTTAAAGCTATTGGCGTGTTTGATGTACTAGTTGGCAGATTGGTTGGTTCTGTATCATCAGTACGTGGACTAGTATTCGTTCTTGTATTTGCCTGCTTCTTTGGATCAATCATTATTACAAATGATATTAGTTTGCTAACGTTTGTACCTTTCGCAATTGCAGCATTTAAAAAGATTGATAAATTGTCTTTGATTATTCCAGTTGTAGCGCTACAGACTATTGCAGCAAATATGGGATGTATGGTTAATCCATTTGGTAGTCCACATGACATTTATTTATTTGGGGCAGCTAATTTATCATTCTTATCATTTATTGGGATACTTCTTCCCTACTGGATTGTGTCACTCGTTATATTAGTAGTGTGTTGTTTGCTAATACCATCATCACCAATCGACAAAGGGATTGCTTTAGCAGCAGTTACGGTTGATAAACGGGATTTGGTAAAGAAGACGTTTTTAGGAGTAGATTACTTCTTACTTTTGACGTTTATTGCGTAATTTACAGCATATTGATACTGTATATGATTTCTTTAGTCACATTGTAACTGGTCGAGAATTACTCTCCTCTATACTGGCATCTCAGATTATTTCCAATGTTCCAGCAGCAATGTTTATTACAGGATTCTCATCAAGTTTTAAGGAGATTATCGTTGGTGTAAATATTGGTGGTCTTGGTACACTTATTGCATCAATGGCCAACCTTATTTCATACAAGATACTTGCACATGAGTTTAACTCAATGAAAGGTAAATACTTGTTTGTGTTTACTGTGAGCAACGTTGTGTTGTTGCTAATGCTTATTGGCGTGTATTTCATAGTTTGACAAATTATCTAAATTCGATATAATAAAAACGAAAGGTAAACCAAGCAGACGGTTTGCCAAAATGTTAACAGTTGAGTATCAACCGCTAAGCTTTGGCTTGGCGGTTGTTACGTTTTACTACTACAGTGATGGTATATATACCAACATGCAATGTTATACGCATAGGCATCACCTCGCTTTCGCTTGGTGTGCAAACCGCCTGCCGTCTATGATTTACCTCTCTAAAGCATTGTATCAAACTTTTGTTCTCTTGTCAAGCCAAAAACCTTATCCCTACGTTATCTACGAGTGGTCACGTATCTTCCGACGAACGGTCACTTTGCTCCAAGATTTGGAGCTTTTTATGTTACGCGGCACTTTACTAAAGCCATTTAAAAAGTACAATGGTTTAAAAAAGCGACAAACTTAGGAATCCTTGCTCCTGAGTTTGTCGCTTTAATTGCTTATAGGTTTTTAAATGGCTTTTGTCAAGTGTTCGGATTGATGCTCAGAAGAGCCCTTATCCTTATCTGTATCACCATTAGATTCTAAGGCTCTTGTCCTCACCAATAGCTGTCATGCCATCAAGGATGTACTTGTTGCCATCTTCGTCACAGATGAAGCCACGAAGCTCACCGAAGGTGATTGTGTAGTCCTCATCGATGATGCCAAGGTGCATGATCATTGGGTGCTTGTCACCGATATCATAGTAAAGGTCTACCATGCCATGATCATCATATACGTGGCAGCAATCAGGCTTGTCATAGTGGAAGTATACTGGTGTAACACGTGATGTTTCACCCTGGAACCAGATAAGGTTCTCGTTATAGTCATCCTGGTTGATTGACTGGTTTCTTGTAAGGTTGAAACCAAAGAATTCCTTCTTACCATTAACTGTGTTTGTACCCATTGTTGTTACCCAGTCATAGTGCATCTTGTATGGGTAGTAACCTCTGTGGTCGTCAATGATTGCTGTTGAATCCTTGTCAGTCTCGTACTTCTTGCCATTTACGATTACGTAACCTTCACTGTGGAAGAGGTCCTTCTGGCTGTAAAGTGGCTTGTTCTTGCCAAACGGAATCATTACAACAGATGGCTTTGAAACACGTGTAAGTTCAAGATTGTACTTAATCTTGCATTCGCTCTTGATTGTGCGGCCCTTTACATATGCCTTACCATTT
>CALCRH010000183.1 GCA_937894515.1 uncultured Clostridia bacterium
TTTTCGCTTTTTTAGCTTAAATTGGTACCTTTTGGTCGTTCTTAGACATGTAAAAAACCACTTTTGTCTACCCACACGGGTTGATAAGGATGTTTTTTGAGACTGGATTTGGAGTAGTCCTGAAAAGGGCTACTCCTTTTCCGTTTAATATGGCTTTACGCATTCTTTTTGTCTGCGTACTGTTCCATTTGTTCCTGTAATTCTTCTTCGGTCGGCATAGAAAACATACCGATAGCCGTGAAATAGATATCCACCTTGACATGGCAGTGACCGTCGTATTTGTCGTTGTTATGAACTTCTATGCGTTTAATGAGTGTATTCAGGATTTCCGGAGTCAGTTCTTTCATCTCAGAATATTCCCTGATTCCCTTCATAAACATCCTCATATCAACGGTGTACTGTTCCGCCTTGACAAGCTGTTCTTCGGCAGATGCTACGGCGGCTTTCAGTGCTCTCTGCTCTGCTTCATATCCGGCGACGATCGTCATATAACGGTCATCATCTAATTTCCCGTCGGCGTTGGCTTCAAATGCCTGTAAGATCTTGCGGTCGATTTCTTTGATTCTCTTGTTATCGTTGAGTATTGTTGCGTTCAAAACCTGAATGTCATTTTCACGACCGGCGCTGTTCCGTTTTTCCACGATAGACATAAAGGTGTGCTCATAGCACCGTACAAAATCGGAAATGTCACTGACGGCTTCTCTTACGATTTTGTCCAACACAACATTCCGGATATAATGAATCTGACACTTTCCGCGACCGGATTTGTAGTTGTAGCAACGGAAGAATTCCTGATCCTCCCGCAAGCTTTTCGCCGCACAAAAGTGGAGTTTGGCACCACAGTCGGCGCAGAACACAAGACCGCTGAAAAGACTTGTCCGATTTGTTGCCGTTCCTCGCCGTTTGTTCTGCCGTAACTCCTGCACCCGTTCCCAAACATTTTCAGGAATGATCGGCTCCTGCATATTCGGGATGACCTGTTGTTCATCCGTAGGGTTATAGATGATTTTGTGAACCTTGTAGCTGACTGTTGTTGTCATGAAGTTGACGGCGCATCCGGTATACTGACGGTTGGCAAGAATGCTGTTCACCGTTGTCTCCGACCACATAAACGGTTTCGGTGGGAGTTTGCTCCTTGTCGGTCTGTCGATGGAATGGTAATACTCCGTCGGCGTCATGATTTGTTCCTTTTCCAAAATCCTTGCAATTTTGCAGGGACCTTTTCCTTCCAGACAAAGGTCATAGATTTTACGCACGACCTCCGCCGCAGGTTCATCAATCAACCAGTGATCCTCGTCATCGGGGTTCTTTTTGTATCCGAACGGAACGGAGGCAGAAACTCGTTTGCCGTTTTCCGCTTTCATACGGTTGACCGCACGGATTTTCTTGGAGGTCTGTGCCGCATACCATTCATTGAAGATGTTGTGAAACGGCATCATTTCCGCACCTGTATTCTGATCGGTATCAACATTTTCCTGAATGGCGATGAACCGAATACCGAGCGTAGGATACTTGATTTCAAGATACTGTCCTGCCTCCAGATAGTTTCTGCCGAAACGGGAAAGGTCTTTTACGATAACCGTATCAATTTCGCCGTTTTCGATCATTTCCTCCATACGCATAAAATCAGGTCTTTCAAAGGTCGTACCGGAAACGCCGTCGTCTACGAAAAACATGGTATTCGTATAACCGTTTCGCTTTGCATAATCAAGAAGCATCTTCTTCTGGTTGGTGATGGAATTTGACTCGTCCTCTATCTGATGCTTTTTCTTCTTTGTCTTTTCATCGGGCAGATCGTCCTGCGACAGACGGCAATAGAGTGCCGTGATTTTATTTTCCTGCCCGTTTATTGTTGCTGTTGTCATTTTGTTTTAATCTCCTTTCAGACAACCGGGCATAGCAAAGGCAACTATACTTTACTATGCCCGGAGTAATTTATCAATTCTGTGATTCAAATTTGTGCCGTAATAAAAGCTGTTCAAATTGCTCTAAAACGGTCTGCTTCCCATTCGGATCGAAATGAGTGGACACCTCGTAAAAAGTCCCGCCGATTTTCATAGAAAAGGAATCGTCCTTTTTGCCGAAAATATCCGAAATAATGGAAGGCACAGGTAACGCTTTCACATTGGTTTTATCTGTCATATCTCGTATCACCTCCTCATCTTCCGGTTTCTCTCTGCCTTTGCAGATATTTCTGGTAATACTCAACGGCTTTGACGATATAATCTTCCCTCTGCTGTGCGGTATAAGAGCTTGGGATTTTACCCCGCAACCGTTCTGCCGGAATACGGTAGGTTTCACGCTGGTTGGCTTTTTCCTCCGACATGATTTCGATGATGAAATCCTTGTCAAGCGTTCCGTCGTTTATGGCTTTGTGCATACGAACTGCCTGCGAATAGGACGGCGTACAGTCGTTTTGCTCGCACTGTTCGAGAACATCGAACTGTGATTGGTCGTCGAGATACGACAGTTCCACCCCGACCGAGAATGCGATTTTGTTTTCATCCATCAGGTCGAGCAGTTGCGGGATAAGATAGGTCAGACGGATATAACGGAAAACGGTATCACGGCTTTCGCCGGATTCCTTTCCGATTTCCGCCGCCGAGTCCAACTTTGTCGCAACTTGCGACGAAGTTAAATCGGAGCGACATCCACGACTGTTCAAGGCATCCATTTTCAGCTTGTACGCAAACGCCTTTTCAGACGGCAGGATGTGTTCACGGTGCAGATTGCTGTCCACAAGCATCACGGCGGCTTCGTCACGGCTGATGGCATAAATCAAGGCAGGTACTGTTTCCAGCCCTGCCTTTTCTGCGGCGTGTAAGCGGCGGTGTCCGCTTATCACCTCGTATTCGTCTGTACCATCGATCGGTCGGACAAGCAACGGCTCGGTGATACCGATTTCCTGAATACTTGTGATGAGGTCGTTCATTTCGTCGTTGTCGAGAACCTTGTACGGATTTTCGGCAAACGGATGCAATTTGCTTGTTGGGATTGCGACTGTGGTGTCATATTCTGTTTTCATAAATTATCTTTCTCCTCTGTATTTGTTTTTGTTTTTTGCTTCTCTTTCAAGACTTAATTCATATTTCACAAGGTCATATAACCTTGGCGTTTTTTCGTAAATATCTTTTGCTCTGCGTAGCTTTTTTCGCAAAGGGGTAATATTTTCGGTCAGAGTCTTTCGCTCGGACTTGTAATTCTTTGTCTCTTCGGATGTGGTTACCCTGCGGCGTTTATTGTCGATATTCTGCCTTGTGCGTTCAAGCTCTTCTATATCGTTTTCCGTTACGGCGATGAACTCCTCGAGATCATTCAGAGTTTCAATGTTTTCTGCTCCTAAGAAGTTGTAGTCGCAGATGAATCGTTCGATGTTTCTTGCCTCACACCGAAGCTCTGCCGATAACAGTATCACGCCCGACAGCTCGTCCAGCAATTCAAACACACGAATGAGCAGAAGAAATAAGAGACCGACCGCCACAGTCGCAGTGTCGTGACTGTGCTCGACCGTAAATTCAAGCCTTCTTGCTTCTTCATCAAGAGGAAATCTTTTCGGCTTGTATACGGGATAATATCGACGCATTTCATAATGAACGTATCGGTCAAGATTATCCTCTATCCGCATATCAAGATACTCATCCGTATATCCGAGCGTGTCCATGCGAAGAGGACGTTGCCACCCGGGAGCCATAATCGTAAGGTGCTTTCGCTCTCCGGGTTCGCTCAGAGTGTAACCGATTGCTTTAAGGTGATCATAGACATCATCCGCGCAGGTACAGCATTGCAGTACACTTTCTATGTCTGCCTTTACCATATCTCTGTGAGTCAGATTACCGTTCCTGTGCGCCCAATATTCGCCTTTGTTGTGTCCCCAGAAAGTACTGTTTTTCAGAACGGATTTACCGTGTTCTCTGCAAACCTTGTCTGAAATTTCGCGTAATCGCAAATGGTCGTAATGATGATTCTGAAACCGTGTGCCGTCGATGCGTGATACGCTGTTGGCAACAAAATGGTTGTGATAATGGCTCTGACAGTTCAGATGAGTTGTTATAACTACTTCGTATTTGTCGCCCCACATCAGCTTCGCGGTTTGATGTGCTTCTTCCGGCGTTACTTCGCCCTCACGGAAGCTCTGAAATCCGTGATAGGCGACAATACCGCTCGTTTTTCCGAATCTTCGTTTTGTTGTCATCATACATTCATATGCTCTCTGTCTCGGACAGTTCAACGTACTGACAAACAGCTGCCGGTCTGTCTTGTCGTCATTTTCCGCGTAGCTGATGACAGCTTGCAGATCGTTATTGACATATTTCGGATTTGTGGTCTTGCTTGGGTTGTCGGCGTATGCGATGACTTCTTTCAGCCTGTTCTTTACGGGCCAGAGTCCTGTTGTTGCCACGCCGTTACCTCCTCTTTGATTTCGTCTTTTGCCTGTTTTTGTTGATCCAGATATTTTGCGGAGATCTCATCGAACAACGTCAATGCCGCTTTCTCCGTTTCGGTGGATAACGGCAGATTGAGAAGCTCGGTCAGCTTGTCATAGAAGCGAAAAAAGTCATCGGACGGGACCGGTTTAGGCTCGTATCCGAGAGACCTGAGCAGGATGTATTCTCCTTTCGGCAGTCCGCAGATTTTTGCCAGCCTGTCGATCTGCTGTTTTTGTGCATTCGTTGCTTTGAAAAAGATTCCTTTTGTTTCTCCCAATGGATATTTCTCCTTTCATTGAGCAATAAAAAAACCGATAGGATGTTCTCCTATCGGCATAGTCTGTGAATGGTTATTTATTTTTGAAATTCGTCCGTTTGTCGGTATTCCGCATCACCGGATATGATTTCTTCAAGTGTTCTCGGTGTGTAATTTATATACGGTATCATAGCACCCACATTGATAAAATTACCGTTTGGTGTACCGTGTCCGTTAGAATTTGCCAAAACTTGCTTTCTCATCTGCTTGATATACTCATATTCGGTTGTTTTGTGAACATGCCCGTAAAACATATACGCAGTCGGAGCATAACCGACACGGAAGAACGGTATCGGGTAATGGCACAAAACAATATGCTTGCCATTGTCCTTGATTTCCTTGAGGTTTGTAATCTCCTGAAACATACTCCGAACCGTTCTGTTGAATTGTCTTGGGTCGTGATTTCCCCGTATCAGCACCTTGTTACCTGCAAGCTGCTCAACGAAATATTGCCACATATTTTCCTTCGCCCATATAAAATCACCGAGAATAAATACGGTGTCATTCGTCTTTACACGGCTGTTCCAATTATCTATTATTGCATTGTTCATTTCCGTAACATCACCAAACGGTCGGTTATCGAACTTGATTGCGTTAGCGTGACCGATATGCAAATCCGATATATAATAGTTCATCATTTCTCCTTTCTGCGGCCAAAGTGGCAGCTTTGATTAAAAAAATCCTCGCACCTTTTGCTCTTGCAACAAATGATACGGGGATTTATGATTTTTTACAAATGTGCGCCTCGGTGATTACCGTGCGCCGTTGTCTTTTGTTTTGTTCATTTTCTTGTCCTTTCGTTCCATTTATGTCTTGAAGTTTTCTCACTTTTGTAATATTGCGTTCCGCAACCGCAATTTATACAAACTGCTTGATAGAAAACGGTTCCAT
>CALCRH010000184.1 GCA_937894515.1 uncultured Clostridia bacterium
GGGGATATAGGAGCCATTCATCAATTATGAGCAGTGCATATTTTTTGTACTGCGCCATGAGTTGTTAGCGCCGGGAGCTCACGACCAATAAATGCCGGGAGCTCAGAGCCACTTCAAGGGCTTGCTTGCTGTATTTCTTGCTGAAGCTCAGCACTCCCTGGCACATCCGGTAAGTCTGTACTTCCAGCTTGCGGCTGGCGAGAATGCGCTTAATGACCTCGCTGGTGTTCGGCCCAATGGTCATTGCCCGGCGGGTGAAATAAGTCCCGTTCCATTCGAAAAACTCTCTGTAATTCTCGGGAAGATGGCTCGGATCGGTAGACCATTGGCTCCGGGTGGTGGCTCTCGGCCATTCGCAGATGAAGTCTCCCTCTTTGGAGAAAATCTTCACTGTAGTTGTTGATGCTCGGATGAGTACCTCTTTGTGCAGATAGGCACGATCTACGCTGTAATAAGCGTTGTCGAAGCGAACATGGTAATCTGAAGATACCTTCGCCGTCCGGCGCTCCATGTATTCATACGGGACGGGCGGAAGCGGCATAAGCTCCTTGCGTTCCTCGTCCCAGTAGTAGCGACGGTTATGCGGCTTCTTTGAGAACGGTGCACTGTTCAACGCTTCCAGATGCCGCCAGAGATCCCGGTTGAACTGTTCCAGACTGAAGTAATCCATCTCCTCCATGTCATGGAAGAAGCCTTTCTCCAGAATCCCAACGGCGTTCTCAACGGAGCTCTTGTATTTCGGCTTCTTAACCTTGGCAGGCAGTATGACGGTATGGTTGTACTCGGCCCATTCGGCATAGTCCTCGTTCAGTTCCGGTGAGATCCAGTCCCGGTTAGCGATGACGGCCTGCTTGCAGTTGTCGCATACGACCAGTGCCGGGACGCCGCCGAAGTACCGGAGCGCATTGTTATTAACGGCGATCCACTGCGGTTCTTTAGTAGAGGTCATCCCCTCGGCATGGTTTACGGTATAAATAAAATGTAATAGAAGCTTTGGTAAAGGGGAGTATTTCTGTGAGACGATCGACAACGCTTATTGGAGCAGAAATCTCCGGGGCGTCAAAAGCAAAGAAATGTATCTCCCACTGTTAAAAGACGAGGTTACTCTACACGATAGAATCGTCCAACAGAAAGTCAATGATTCCGACATTCAAAATGCCGTTATCATCGTACCAACGCTTGCGAATGTCGTGTCGTACAATGACTTTTGGGAAGAAATCGCCGGTAAGTCCGAAAGGCTTGTTCTCTGTGAGGGCTTTCTCCTCGGTTTCCAATGCATAAGCAGATTGGATATAGGTCCGTTTGCTTCCTCGCATAGCTATAAAATCAATCTCTCTTGCTACTTGTGCAAGCTGTCCGGATTTATTCTTTTCTGAGCTGTAAACGATACCGATGTCCACCTCGTAGCCCCGAGCCCTAAGCTCGTTATAAATGATGTTTTCCATAATGTGGGTCATTTCCTGCTGGCGGAAGCCAATTCTGGCATTTCGAAGGCCCAAATCTTCGCAGTAATACTTGTTTGGATAATCGAAATAATCCTTGCCTTTCACGTCGAAACGGCGGCATTCTTCAAACAGATAGGCATCTGACAGGTGCCCTATATAGGACTTGATGGTGTTGCCGGAAACAGTGCTCTCCCCGGAAAGCTTTTGCTTGGAATTCAGAGCATTTGCAATTTTATTCGGATTCGTAAGTGAACCAATGGAGGAGCAGAGTAGGTCAAGGGTTGCGGAGAGGATGTCTTCGCGCTTTATTTTCTTGCGCTCCACAATATCCTTCAAGTACACTTCGGAGAACAGCGACTTCAGGTAGTTCATCTTAGCGGTGTCATCCGGCCTTGACAAGATCAAAGGCATACCACCGAAGAAAGCATAGTTTTCAAATGCCTCTGTTTTATCTCCCTCAACTGCAGTGTAGTATTCTGCAAAGCTCAGCGGATGAACGCGGATTTCATCGCTTCTGCCGCGAAACTCGGTGAGAATGTCACTGGAAAGCATTTTAGAATTGCTGCCGGTAACATAAATATCAAGATTTGATAATGATTTCAGATCATTGAGCGCATCGTAAAAGGTGATGGTCTTCCCGTCTGGGTTGTAAGGGTTTGCAACCTCATCAGACATCTGAATTTCATCAACGAACAGATAAAACTGTTCGCTTTGTCCTTCTACCTTTTCGCGGACAGCCCTTGCAAGCTCCAGAGGATTGCGGTACTTGATGTCTTTCGCAAGGTCTAACGCAAAGGATAATATATGATCTTTCTTTACTCCCTGTTCCAACAGGTAACGGTAAAATATTGTGCGCAGCAGATAGGACTTGCCGCATCTTCTGATTCCGGTGATGACCTTTACCTGTCCATCCCACATATACGAAATGATTTTTCTCAAATATAAATCGCGTTTTATGTCCATAGCCGATACCTCTACTGAAAACTTAGCCAATATATTATACAACTTCTCAACAGATATTATACACGAAAAAAGTAAAGAGTCAATGTGCTAATTGAAAAGTTGCCTAAAGAATTATTGAACTTCTCAGTAGACAATAACGGATCACGGTATATCCTTCCACTTTGAAAGGGAAAAGCGATGGCTTTTCCTTTGAACTCAATTTGGCTTTTTCAGTTGACCCCGTGGAGGATTTTTCAGCTGAACGCTAACAGAGAAAAACGCCGAGTGAGTCGTTTGCCCGATTTCTTCCCGCATATTTCGGTATCTTCTGATACTGATTTTCAATAAAATTCT
>CALCRH010000185.1 GCA_937894515.1 uncultured Clostridia bacterium
CGAAGTCAGCGCTGTACAGAGCGTAACGGGTGAAGGAGCACAGCGTCCAGGCCAGAGTCAGGATCAGGATGGGGGAAACCATCTGGATAAAGCCGTTGGGAACGGACTCGAAGCTCTTGGTGAAGCCGATGGTGCCGCGCAGCCAGAAGTACAGGAACGTGAACACCATGCCGATCAGACCGCCGATGGACAGACCCACAGCGGCGTCAGCATCGGAGAACGCATCGATGAAGCTTGCGCCGTCCAGAATGCCGCCGGAGTACACCATACCGAAGATGCAGGCTGCGATCAGAACGATCACGGGAACCAGCAGATCCAGAACGGAGGTCTTCTTGCCGCCGGCAGGTGCTTCGTAATCGTCAGCACCGGCGAAGGGACGCTCGGGAGTGGTGAACAGGTCGTCCTTGACCTGTGCGTTGTACTCGTGCTTCAGCATGGGACCGTAGTCGATGTTCAGCACGGAGATCACAACGATCATCAGCAGGGTCAGCAGGCAGTAGTAGTTCCAGGGGATCTGCTTGATGAACAGCTCGAAGCCGCCCACAGCGTCAGAATTGACGTAGCCGGAAATGGCAGCAGCCCAGGAAGATACGGGAGCGATCATGCAGACGGGAGCTGCGGTGGCATCGATGACGTAGGCCAGCTTGGCGCGGGAGATCTTGTGGCTCTCCGTCACGGGACGCATCACGGCGCCCACGGTCAGGCAGTTAAAGTAGTCGTCCACGAAGATCAGAACGCCCAGCAGCATGGTCATCAGCTGTGCGCCGGCGCGGCTCTTCACGCTCTTGGTTGCCCAACGACCGAATGCTTCAGAACCGCCGCCCTTGTTCATCAGGTCCACCATGATGCCCAGCATCACCAGGAAGCAGATGATACCGATGTCGTAGCTGTCGGCCAGAACGGAAACGATACCGTAGTCAGCGCCGATCAGGGCAACGATGGTCTCCCAGGGAGCAAACTGGGTGTACAGCAGGGCACCGACCAGGCAGCCGAAGAACAGGGAAGAATACACTTCCTTGCTGATCAGAGCCAGAGCGATTGCCACAATGGGTCCCAGCAGGGACCAGAACGTACCTGCAAAGGGAGTTTCGGCGCCCTCAATAATAATAGGGGCGTCTTTGTACGTTACGCCCAGGATCACCAGCAGTACCACGACAATGGCGATGGCGATCAAGTACGCAACTTTCGTACTCTTCTTTTCCATTATGAGATTTACCTCCTCAAAATTATGGTTTTATTATTGTAAAATGCCATATTTCGATAGTCAACAATTTCACAATTCCTTATCGCTCTCTTAACATATACGAATAACGGATTTTCGGTTTCTTAACAAATTACAAAAAAGAAAGTGCTCCGAAGAGCACTTTCTTTTTTCTTTCCAAATCAGCCGAAGAAGGACATGACCTGACCGTACAGGATCAGCAACATGGCCAGCGGAGTGATGACCTTGCAGCAGGCCTTGAAGTAACCCTGGATCTTGAACTTGTGGTTCGGGGTGACCTCGCACTCTTCCTTGACCAGATCGGTGCCGGTCTCGTAGCCCAGCATCAGGGTCATCAGCAGACCGCCCAGAGGCATCATGACACCCTCAGACAGCATGTCGAAGAAGTCCAGCCAGCAGTCGTTCCAGCCCTTGACGGTGCCGCCCAGGATATCGGCAGGAGCCATGCCGTTGGAGCCCAGACCATCCAGGCAGACCACTACGCACAGAATAGCAACGAAGATGGAAGCAACCAGGGAGTACTTTTTACGCTTGTCGCCCTTGCCGGCATCGCGGGCCTGGTCCACATAGTGGGCAACCACGGTCTCCAGCAGGGAGATGGAGGAGGAGATAGCGGCGAACACAACCAGCAGGTAGAAGATGATGCCGAAGATGGGGCCGATGCCGCCCATCTTATCGAACACGTTCTGCATGGTGACGAACAGCAGGGACGGGCCGCCCAGAGCACCGGTGGGATCCAGAGCGAAACGGGCGGGGATCACGCACAGACCAGCGCACAGAGCGATCAGGGTATCCATGACCACGATGATCAGAGCGTTCTTTTCCAGGTTCTCTTTCTTATCCAGGTAGGAACCATAGGTGATCATGGCGCCCATACCGATGGACAGGGAGAAGAACATCTGGCCACCTGCGGTGGAGATGACGTTGAACAGGTTGGGGGCTTTCTCAATAATACCGTTTGCCAGAGCCCAGCCGGGAACGAAGATGTACTTCAGACCATCAACAGCACCGGGCAGAGTGCAGGCGCGGATGATGCAGATAACCAGCATGACGAACAGAGCAGGCATACCGACAGAGCAGACCTTCTCGATACCGCCGCCGATACCACCCATGACGATGATCATGGTGATGGCAACGAAGATCAGACCGTAGATCACGGACTCGCCCTGGTTACCCATCAGAGCACCGAACACAGCGCCGCCGCCCTGACCGCCGGAGCCGAAGCCGGCATGGATCAGGTTGCCGAAGTTCAGAACGACGTACTTGATGCAGTAGCCGCCCAGCGCGCAGTAGAAGCTGAGGATAAAGAAGGCAGAGGCAACGCCCAGCCAGCCGACCCACTTGAACTTCTTGGAGATCAGCTTGTAGGCCTTGACAGCACCGGCGCCGGTCTTACGACCGATGGCCAGCTCGCCCAGCATCACGATGAAGCCGCAGACTGCTGCCAGAACCAGATAGATGATCAGGAACGTGAAACCACCGTTGGCACCCATCTTATTGGGGAAGCCCCAGATGTTGCCCAGGCCGACTGCGGAACCAACTGCAGCCATCAGGAATCCAAAATTGGATCCAAAGCCTTTTCTTTCTTCCATAGTTTTCTCTCCTTTTAATTTGGATTATCCCGCTTTCTGGCGGGGAACTTTCCCGTAGGTGAATACACCTATTGGATTATAGAGAAAGTATACAGGATTTTCCTGCGCCGCGCAATCGTCAATATTGATAAATTTTTTATAAGAAATTTTACTTTTTTAACATTTTGTGAACACGAGTTATCCAAAATATTGCGACATTTTTTCGATAATATGCATGCAAATTTTACAAATTTTGCTCGTTTTATTACTTTTATAGCTTTTTGTAATATAAATTTCTTATGAAGAGAACTTTTCTTTTCGCTCGTTTTGTTTTTCACAGGAAAACAGAAACGGACCTTCGCAGAGAAAGAACGGAGAAGACGGGCGGACAGAGTCGTCCGCCCCTACAGTTGGGACGAAATGGGATCGGTAAGCAAAACGACTGGTCGATGTGGGCATCGACCCCTACGAAAGAAAAAGATCGCCCCTATGGGGAATGCGGGCCGTCGAGGACGCCGGCCCCTATGGGGAATGCGGGCCGTCGAGGACGCCGGCCCCTACAAAGAACGCGGTGGTGTGTGGCAGGAATGGGACATTCCGGGAAATACATATAAAATAGGTTGACAGACCGTAATATTTGTGTATAATTTGAAAATGGTTTTCATTTTCAAATTGAGGGGGCGTTCCCATGACCTATATGACCAGACAACAGCGCGCCGTACTGGACTGCATCCGGCAGGCGCAGGGCGGCTGTAACGCCACAGAGCTGTGCGAAGCGCTGCATCAGGGCGGCGAACCCATCGGTCTGACCACTGTGTACCGGCAGTTGGAGCGATTGGAACAACAGGGACTGCTGCACAAGATCGTCACCGATGAGGGGGCGCGGTATCAATACTGTGATGCCCACGAACACGGCGGGGACTGCTTTTTGCTGAAGTGCGAAAAGTGCGGCAGGATCCAGCACATCGACTGCTCCCATCTGGGAGAGCTGTACCGCCATCTGATGGCAGAGCACGGCTTTGCCATCAATCCGCGGAGAACATTGTTTTACGGGCTATGCGAGGTGTGCGGGAGGGCAAAAGCATGAGGAGACGTTTGGCGGCAAGGCATAAGGGCGGGCCGTCGAGGACGCCGGCCCCTACAACCCCTCCGTCACGCCTTTCGGCGCGACACCTCCCCTTACACAGGGAAGGCTTTGCAGGCATAACAAGACGTATCGTCTGTGCGGTGGTGGCGGTATTGCTGACGGTGTCGCTGTGCGGGTGCGGAATAAACGGCGGGCGGACAGAGTCGTCCGCCCCTACGGAGGAGAATGGCAAGATACAGGTGGTATGCACCCTGTTCCCCTACTATGACTTTGCCCGGGCTATTGGCGGAGACGATGCAGCGGTGACTCTTCTGGTGGCTGCGGGAAAAGAGGCCCACAGCTTTGAGCCAACACCGCTGGACGTGATACGGCTTTCCAAAGCCGATGTATTCCTTTACAACGGCGGCGAAAGCGAGGAATGGGTGGAAAATATTCTGGACGCCGCCGGGGAGAACATCAAAATCACCGCCGCCATGATGGACTTGATGGATCCGGAGGAAGAGGAAATCGTGGAGGGAATGCAGGTTTCCGGGGACGGCGACGAGGAAGAGGAGATCGAGTACGACGAGCACATCTGGACCTCTCCCCTGTTGGCCATGGACATCTGCCGGGGTATCTGCGAGGCGCTGTGTCAGGCTGATCCCCAACATGAGGAAAATTATAAGGTGAGATTGACGGCGTACTTGAGTGAGTTGGAGAAGCTGGATGCGGCATTTCGGGAGACAGCCGAAAATGCGACACACCGTACCTTGCTATTCGGGGACCGATTTCCCCTGCTGTATTTCGCCAGAACCTACGGCTTCGACTACCGCGCCGCGTTTCACGGGTGTGCCAGCGACACGGAACCGAGTCTGGCAACACTGAAGTACCTTATTGATCTGGTAAACGCGCAGAACATACCGACTGTATACACCATTGAGTTGAGTAATCAGAAAATTGCACAGGCCATCGCCGAGACCACAGGGGCAAACGTACTGACGTTTCAATCCTGCCAGACGGTGAGCCGGGAAGATTTTGAAAACGGCGAGACCTATCTTTCGCTGATGTGGCGAAATGTAGAGGCGCTGCGGGAGGGAATGTGTTGAAAACTCCTTTGATTGAAGTAAAAGATGTGACGCTGGGCTATGAGGGCCGGGCCATCTGGGAACATCTGAGCTTTCCCATCAACAAGGGCGACTATCTGGCCATCGTGGGAGAAAACGGCAGCGGCAAGTCCACCCTGCTCAAGAGCCTGCTGGGGCTGCTGAAGCCCATGAGCGGTGCTATTGAACGCTCGGACAGTCTGCGGGCCGGTACCATCGGTTATCTGCCCCAACAGACCAAGGCGCAGAAAGATTTCCCCGCCACCGTGTATGAGGTGGTGCTGTCCGGATTTTTGAGCGCAAAGCAGGGACGATTTTTCTACTCGCCGAAAGAAAAGTCTGCGGCGCTGATGAACATGGGCAAGCTGGGGATTCTGGAGAAGCGGGACAAATGCTATCGGGAACTGTCCGGCGGGTTACAGCAGCGGGTGCTGTTGGCGCGGGCGCTGTGTGCCGCCGGAGAGCTGCTGATCCTGGACGAGCCGGTGACCGGGCTGGATCCGGCAGCAGCGCAGGATCTGTACCGGACGCTGGCATATTTGAACGAAAAAGAGGGCATCGCCATCGTGACGGTGACCCACGACATGGAAAACGCACTGCGGTATGCCACGTCCATTCTGTACGCGGGACAGAAGCAGTGGTTTTACGGCACGGCGGCGGAATATCTGGCGTCGCCTTACGGCAAGCGGTTTGGAGGTGAGCGGTGATGCAAATTCTCTTCGAGATGTTCACCTATCCGTTCATCGTGCGGGCGTTCGTGGTTGGCATATTGGTGTCGCTGTGCGCGGCGCTGTTGGGCGTGCCGCTGGTGCTGAAGCGATATTCCATGATCGGCGACGGGCTGAGCCATGTGTCCTTCGGGGCGCTGGCGGTGGCGCTGGCCTGCGGGTGGGCACCGCTGATCGTCTCCGTGCCGGTGGTGATCGTGGCGGCGCTGTTGCTGCTGCGGATGACGGAGCGCAGTCGGATCGGGGCGGACGCCGCCATTGCGGTGACCTCGGCATCGGCTCTCGCTATCGGCATTATCGTGACCAGTTTGACCAGCGGCATGACAACTGACGTGGACAGCTATATGTTCGGGTCGATTTTGGCCATGGACCGGGGCGACGTGGCGCTGAGCGTGGGGCTGAGCATTGCGGTGCTGGTGCTGTTTGTGCTGTGCTATCACCGGCTGTTCGCCATTACCTTTGACGAGAGCTTTTCCCGGGCTACCGGTGTGCGGGTGGGCTTTTACAACACGCTGCTGGCCGTGCTGACGGCGCTGACCATCGTGCTGGGTATGCGTTTGATGGGTGCCATGCTGATCTCCTCGCTGGTGATCTTCCCCGCCCTCTCCGCCATGCGGGTGTTCAAGAGCTTCCGGGGTGTGGTGCTCTGCGCGGGGGTGCTGAGCGTGGGCGCGTTCTGCGTGGGACTGACGGGAAGCTATCTGGTGTCCACACCGGTGGGCGCTACGGTGGTGATCGTCAATCTGATCGTATTTTTGGTATGCTGCGGCGTGGCAGGTGTCAAAAAGCGGGGATGATCTCACGGAATTTGCGGGCCGTCGGGGACGCCGGCCCCTACGGAAAAATGAAAAGGCAGGCGACCGCGAGGGTCGCCCCTACGAAAAAGAGGGTGTATTCTCGTTTTTGACATTTTTTTCGAAGAAAAAAGCTTGCAATTATATTTTAATTGTGGTATTCTACCACCGTAAGAGTAGTTGACAAAGAGTGGACTTGATGTCCGCTCTTTTTGTTGGGCAATTTTGAAAGGTTAAAATCAGGCAGTACGACATGAAAAAAGTAACGGAAATCGTTTGGGAGCTGGCGGAACCGGTGGTAAAAGAAAACGGCTGCGAGCTATGGGACGTGGAGTATGTCCGGGAGGCCGGACAGTGGTATCTGCGGCTGTATCTGGACAAGGACGGCGGCGTGGACATTCTGGACTGCGAGGCTATCAGCCGTCGGGTCAGCGACCTGCTGGACGAGGCGGATCCCATTGAAAGCAGCTACACCTTTGAGGTGTCCAGCGCGGGATTGGAGCGGCAGCTCAAGCGGCCATCGGACTTTGAGAAGTTCATGGGCGAGAAGGTTTTGCTGAAAACCTACAAGCCCATCGCCGGGCGGAAGGAGTTTGCCGGTGTGCTGGCCGGGTACGACAACGGTTCGGTACTGGTGGACATGGGCAGCGGCGACCCGCTGTGGTTCGAGGAGAAGGATATCGCGCTGGTGCGATTAAGAGTGGAATTTTGAAGAAAAAAGCGGGCCGTCGAGGACGCCGGCCCCTACGGAATATGAATTATTAGGAGTTAAGACCATGAAATGTGATGAAATCTTTGCGGCTCTTGCCATGCTGGAAAAGGAGCGGGGCATCCCCCAGAACTTTATGATGGGCAAGATCATTCAGGCTCTGACCACCGCCTACAAGCGTGACCATGAGGGCGTGGAAAACGTGATCGTGGACGTGGACGAGGAAAAACGCGACCTGAAGATGTTCGTACAGAAGGAGATCGTAGAGGTGGTGGAAAATCCCGGCACCGAGATCTCTTTGGAAGATGCCAAGGCGCTGTCTGCCAAGAATGAGCTGGGCGGCATCGTCAATATCCCCGTGAGCAACGTGGACTTCGGCCGCATCGCCGCCGGCAACGGCAAGCAGGTGATCATTCAGGGTCTGCGGGAAGCGGAACACGGCATGATCTATGACGAGTTCAACTCCAAGCAGCACGAGATCCTCACCGGTACCGTAATGCGTATTGACAACCGCACCGGCAATGTGGGTCTGCGGCTCGGTCAGGGCAACGAGGCTACTGAGGCGCTGCTGACTCTGAACGAGCAGGTGCCCGGCGAAGAACTGCGGGAGGGTCAGATGGTAAAGGTCTACCTGGTAGAAGTGCGCCGCTCCACCCGCGGTCCCCAGGTTCTGATTTCCCGCACCCATCCGGGTCTGGTCAAGCGTCTGTTTGAGCTGGAAGTGCCCGAGATCTATGACGGCACAGTAGAGATCCGTTCCATTGCCCGGGAGGCCGGCAACCGCACCAAGATGGCGGTATGGTCCGCTGACGAGGAAGTGGATCCTATCGGCGCCTGCGTGGGTCCCCGGGGCGGTCGCGTGAACGCCATTGTAGACGAGCTGCGGGGCGAGAAGATCGACATTATCAAGTGGAGCGAAGATCCCGCGGCATTTATTGCCGCCGCGCTGGCTCCCGCCGATGTGATAGAGGTGACTCTGGCTCCCGAGGGAAAGTCCTGCCGGGTCATCGTGCCAGACGACCAGTTGAGTCTGGCCATCGGCAAGGAGGGCCAGAACGCCCGTCTGGCCGCCCGTTTGACGGGGTATAAGATCGACATCAAGCCCGAGAGCTTTGAAGGGTAAATGAAAAACGAAAAATGAAGAATGAAGAATTGTCATATTTTTCATTTTTCATTCTTCATTCTTCACTTTAAGAGGGGGGGTGCGGCGTATGCCGGTGAAACCACGGAAAATTCCACAGCGGCAATGCGTCGGCTGCCGCACCATGTATGAAAAGCGGGAGCTGCTGCGGGTGGTAAAAACGCCGGAGGGGGAGATCTCTCTGGATACCACCGGCAAGAAGTCCGGACGGGGCGCCTATGTCTGCCGCAAGGTGGAATGTCTGAAAAAGGCACAGAAGGCCAAAGCGCTGGATCGAGCCTTGGAGGTCACCATTCCCCAGGAGGTCTACGACTCCTTACAGTTGCAGTTGGAGGGGGTATTGTAATGGACAACATTCTCTCCATGCTGGGGCTTGCCCACAAGGCCGGCAAGGTGGAGATCGGCGAAGAACCGGTGGGAAGTGCCGCAAGAGCCAAAAAGGCACGGGTCATTTTCGTGGCCGACGATGCGGCACCCTCGACCAAACGGCGGGCGAAAAGCTTCGCCGAAACCGGAAGCTGTATCCTGCTCCCCATGACTTCAGAAAAAGACGACATGGGCCGGGTACTGGGACGCACCAGCTGCGCCATGTGTGCGGTGACAGAGATCGGTTTTGCCAGCGCCATCGTGAACAAACTGGCTGCTATCGAGCCGGAAATCTATCAGACTGCCGCCGATGCTCTGGCGGTAAAGGCCAAGCGGGCGCAGGAACGCCGGCAGGAACAGGCACAGCATGAAAAAAACCTGAAGAGCGGAAAGAAGCGGGAAAAGGCCGTACCTGTACCGCAGAAGGAAGAAAAAAGGGATGTTCCGCAAAAGGGTCAGGCAAGACGGTCTGCCCACACCGCGGCAAGGCAAAAACAGCCGGATTCCAGGCTTCGCTTTGAGGGGAGCTTGCCGGTGAAGAAGGGCAAAGGGAGCAAAAACAACCGCACGAAAGTGCGTGATCATCACTAATCGGAGGTGTGCATATTGGCTAACATCGGAAACAAGTACAGAGTGCATGAGGTGGCAAAGGACTTTAATCTCGCCACGAAGGATATTACGGAGATTTTGACCAAGTATGCCGAAACTCCCAAAAACCATATGCAGGTATTGGAGGATCGGGAGCTGAGTCTCATTTTTGAGAGACTGACCCAGACCCACCAGATCTCCAGCATCGCCGTGGTATTTGCCGAGGGCGTTCAGCCCGCTGAAAAGAAGGCAGAACCGAAAAACACAGAAAAGAAGAAGAATCCCGCGCCTGTCAAGGCTGCCGGTACGGCTCCTGCTGCACAGGAGAAGAAGTCTGCCCCGGAGCAGGAGAAAAAGCCCATGTCCCGGGTGCCCCAGACCAAGGTGGTGGATACCCGCAAGGCCACCAATGTCAATCTGGAGAAGTATGATGAGCGGTTGCAGGACATGGCAGACAGCCGGAACCGGGGTCGCCGGGATCAGAACCAGGGCGGCAAGGAGAAGTTCCGCAACACCAAGCAGCGTCAGCAGGGCTCCTTCGGCGCCAACAAGCGCAAGCAGGAGGAGGCCGACCGGATGCGCCGGCTCCAGCTGGAGATCATCAAGAAAACTCCCGTCACCGTGGAGATCCCAGACGAGATTTCCGTGGGTGAACTGGCCAGCCGCATGAAAAAGACCGGCGCAGAGGTGGTCA
>CALCRH010000186.1 GCA_937894515.1 uncultured Clostridia bacterium
TTATACAGGTAAATCCACGTTCCTACAAATCGGAGGTCATTTCATATTGTCTAATATGACCCCTCCCACCATACCCTTGGTGGGAGGGGTTTTTATGTGGATGTATCTTGCGGCGGAGTGTGGTAAGCCGGAGCGGCGGCAGGTACGGGGTGTATGGTTTTGGAGGGTACCGATGCCCATGGAAGGGAAACTGGGTTTCTGGCAGAGGAGGAGAAGGTGGCGGCAGCTGCGGCGCAGAGGTGTACAGCAGGCGATTTATCCCGCAGACCTGGCCTGTGAAGCGAAACGGTGGGGGATCCGATCCGTGGAAGTCTATCCTCTGCGGCGGGCTGTTTGGGAGCAGATATTGCCGGCAGGCGGCAGCACCGCCTGCATCCGGGCAGATTCTGTGGATGAGGCGGTGAGGAACTGTGCGATGACTTTGGCACAGCGGTTTCGCTATCTGTATTTGGATACCGGTTGGGGAACAGAGCATCTGGCGCAGGAGCTTTTGCGGCGATATGGCCTTGGGTGTGGGTGCGGCAGAGAAACAGCGGTGACGGTCTCCTTTGGCGGGGAACCGACTGCGCCGGGTGAGATCTGCCTGGGAGAGGACTGTGCCCATTGGCAGCAGGTAGAATACAGAGAAATAGAGGGATTGGAGGGCTGGGAGTTTTCGGAAGAATTGCTGGCTGTTCTTTTTCAGAGCGGTGGGGTAAAAAAAGAGGAAATCAGGGTGAAAAGGTTGACAGGCAAAGCTTGACAGAGGGACAGAAACTCTCTATAATGCAACATGAAATATCATGCGTATTTTATTAGGTATACAAAGCCGAAGAGCGGCTGACAATAGAAAGGAATGGGCACTATGGTAAAGGAATTCAAAATGAGCCAGGCTCGCTACGATGAGCTGAAAAAGGAACTGGATTACAGCAAAACTACCCGCGCCGACGAGATCGCAGAACTGATCAAGGAGGCCCGCGGTTTCGGCGACTTGAGCGAGAACAGCGAATATGACGAGGCGAAAAACGAGCAGGGTAAGCTTTACTCCCGTATCGCCGAGCTGGAGGATATCCTGCTCCATGCCGTGATCGTGGACGAGTCTGAGGACAGTGACCGCGTTTCCATCGGCGTGACCGTAACGGTGACCAATCTGGATACCAAGAAGCAGATGCCTGCCTATAAGATCGTGGGTTCCCAGGAGGCGGATGTGATGAACCATTGCATCTCTGAGGACTCCCCCTTCGGCAGGGCGCTGATGGGGGCCAAGAAGGGCGACAAGATCACGGTGGAAGCCCCTAAGGGCGTGATCCACTATCGCGTGGATAAGATTGAACGATAAGGGAAGGGAGACCGGAAAAATGGCAGAGCAGATCAAAGAAATGGGCGAACAGCAGCAGAATATCAAGCAGATTTTACAGGTGCGCCGAGACAAGCTGAAAGCTTTGCAGGACGAGGGTCGTAATCCCTTTGAGATCACTCGCTATGACGTGACCCACCATGCCCAGGAGGTCAAGGACAACTTTGACGCGCTGGAGGGAAAGACCGTACGTCTGGGTGGACGTCTGATGAGCAAGCGCGGTATGGGCAAAGTGTCCTTCTGCGATTTGCAGGACAAGTCCGGTCGTATTCAGATCTATGCACGCCGGGACGAGATGGACGAGGACTGCTATAACCATTTCAAAAAATACGATATCGGCGATATCGTGGGCGTTGAGGGCGAGGTGTTCCGTACCGAGCGGGGCGAGATGTCCATCCGCGCCAAGGATATTATTCTGCTGAGCAAATCTTTGCAGCCGCTGCCCGAGAAATTCCACGGTTTGACTGACAAGGAGCTGCGTTATCGTCAGCGCTACGTGGATCTGATCGTCAACCCCGAGAGCAAGCGCAATTTTGAGATTCGCAGCAAGTTTGTGGCGTACCTGCGCCGCTATCTGGACAATCTGGGCTTCATGGAGGTGGAGACTCCCGTGCTGAGCCCCATTGCCGGCGGTGCCAATGCCCGCCCCTTTATCACGCACCACAACGCCCAGGACATCGATATGTATATGCGTATCGCCACCGAGCTGCACCTGAAGCGCCTGATCGTAGGCGGTATGGAGCGCGTGTATGAGGTGGGTCGTATCTTCCGCAACGAAGGAATGGACACCAAGCACAACCCGGAGTTCACCACCTGTGAGCTGTATCAGGCGTTCACCAATCTGGACGGCATGATGGATATTCTGGAGGGAATCCTCGCCGGTGCCGCCAAGGAGATTTTGGGGACCTATCAGGTGCAGTGGCTGGGTCACGATATTGATCTGACTCCTTCTTGGAAGCGGCAGACCATGGCGGACGCGGTCAAGGAGGTCACCGGCGCCGACTTTATGGCAATTGAGGGTGACGATGCCGCCGCCGTGGAGCTTGCCAAGAGTGTGGGCGTTGATATGGACGGTGTGGACAAGAAGTGGGGCAACGCCCTGTACGAGACCTTCGACCAGAAGGTGGAGGAGACCCTGATCCAGCCCACTTTTATCACCATGTATCCCGTGGAGGTTTCTCCTCTTGCCAAGCGTTATCCCAAGGATCCCCATCTGACCGAGCGGTATGAGATGTTCATCTGTGGCTGCGAGATGGGCAACGCGTTCAGCGAACTGAATGACCCCATCGACCAGTATGAGCGCTTTAAGGCGCAGGCTGAAAAGCGTGCCAACGGCGATGAAGAGGCCGACATGATGGATGACGATTTCGTGCTGGCGCTGGAGTACGGTATGCCGCCCACCGGCGGACTGGGCTTCGGTATTGACCGCTGCTCCATGCTGCTGTGCGGCACGGACTCCATCCGCGATGTGATTTTGTTTCCGACAATGAAGCCGTTGGACTAAAAAAGTGAGTATTTGCAAGGCATACGGGGGTTTCCCGTATGCCTTGTATACCAATTGTATACCAATCGATGCAGAAAATGATGTAAGAAAAATCCCCGTTTGGAGCCGTGTAGGGTTCCAGACGGGGATTTGTTATATTCATAGTGGTTGATCCTCATCAGAAGGAACATATTCCATTACGTCCTCCACGCGGCAATTTAGAATTCGGCACAGGTCATTGATGGTCGTAGTGTTTAATGGCTTGTTTTTACGAAGCTTATCAAAAGTGGAACTTGAAATATGATGATTCCTAATCAAGGTATGTCAAAGTGAATTTCAATTCCGTTGTGCGTATCGTAGATGCGCTTGGCGGGATTACCGTCCATTCCGACTATGAGTTTACCGCCGCTCATGCGCCCAAGCCTCACTTTGTGGTAGGCGACAACGAAGTAAACGGTGCTGAGGCGTTGGCCTTCGCCCGGGAACGTTACAGCTTCGTTGAAAGTGACCGTCAGCGCGGGAAGAATCAGCAGGCGGTAATTCGCGGCATTATTGATAAGATCACCTCTCCCGCCATTTTGAACAGTTTAGGCGATACCCCTGAGATCTCATTGCCGAAAATGTAAAAACCAGTGCTTCTGAAAAGGAAATCCACGCTGTGATCCGCATGGAGCTGGACGACATGGCCAAGTGGAATGTTACTACCTATGCTGCGGACGGCGGTAATGATACGCAATTTACCAATTCTGACGGTCGTTAGTTTTGAGACAGCAAAACAGGCATCCCGGTAATGGGATGCCTGTTGTCAATCAAATATACCGCGCGTGTTCTTTCACCCAAGTCAACAGTTCTTCATAGCCCATGGTTCCGGCAGCAACACGAAGTCCCGTGTCCGCTACTTCCTCATTGGTGCAGTCCATATGGATGCCGTTGACCTCCAGGAACGTCAGCATGATATACATGCCGATGCGTTTGTTCCCGTCCACAAAGGCATGGTTGGAGATCAGGGTGTAGCCAAGCCGTGCGCCTTTCTCTTCTTTTGTGGGGTAGAACTCCTGCTCACCGAACCCGGCAAAAGCGCCTTCCAGCGCGGACTCCAACAAAGCCTCATCACGAAGCCCCACAGCCCCGCCGGTCTCTTCGGCAATCAACTGGTGCAATAGCAGCACTTTCTCTTTTGAAAACTTAATCATTTGGCAAGCTCCAGAAAGGCAGGTTTGAAGCGATTCAGAATACGCCGGGCGACAATGTCGATTTTCTCATCGTCAGTGAGTTCTAAATCCGGCTCCAGTTCAAGATTCTGTAATTTATATTTGGGCTTGTTGTTTTTAAAGACCAGTACATCGCCGTGCATATCTGCGATCCGTGTTGCCTTGGAGAAGTTTTGGTTCGCTTCGGTTACGGTAATGATCTTTCTGGAATCAATCATCATCTTGCTTCACGCTCCTTGTACCGTATTATATCACGCAAATAGGTAAAATACAACCTATAATTTGTGATTGTTTTTGAAGGGAGGTTATCACACGATTTATGCCTATTGCCGGATCAGCACACCCAAGCAGAGCATGGAACGTCAGGTCAGAAATATCCTGAGACTCTATCCCGGCGCTGCCATCTATCAGGAGGTCTATACCGGCACCAAAGTGGATGGCCGCAGGAAGTGGGAGCAGCTGCTGCGTACCATTCAGCCCGGCGATGCTATCATCTTCGACTCGGTTAGCCGTATGAGCAGAAACGCCGAGGAGGGCTTCAGCGCCTATCAGGAACTCTATGAACGGGATGTTGACCTGGTATTTCTGAAAGAGCCCCATATCAACACCCAAACCTACAAACAAGCCTTGAGTAATCATGTAAAGCTCACCGGTGACAAGGTTGACTACATTCTGGAGGGTGTCAACAAGTACCTGATGGCGCTGGCCAAGGAGCAAATCCGTCTTGCCTTTGAACAGGCAGAGAAGGAGGTATCGGATCTGCACCAGCGCACCCGGGAGGGTATTGAGACCGCCCGCCTCAACGGTAAGCAGATCGGCCAGCTCAAAGGCACGACCTTGATTACCCAAAAGAGCTTGGCAGCAAAGGAGACCATCCTCCGCCACAGCCGTGACTTCGGCGATACTCTGTCTGATGCAGAGTGTATTTCACTCCTGCACATCTCGCGCAATACATTTTACAAGTATAAGGCGGAGTTGAAAGCGCAATAACAACGGAGATACAAATCCATGTACCTCCGTTGTTCATCATAGCAGATGGATATAGTCCCTCTTTGCATAGAGAATGCGGCGAATTTGCACAGTATCACCGGTCACCACATAGAACACCAGATAGTTCTTCACTGTGAGAAAGCGATACCCTTTCGCCGCCAGAGCAACATCTCTGGGATGGGGGTAACGCTCCGGCATATGGTTCAGGGAACTGATTTCCTTTACCAGCTCATCGTAATACCTTAGCGCGGCATCCTTACTGAGCGTATTGAGATATTCGATAATCTCTTCCAAGTCACGTCTGGCCGTGGGATAAATCCTGACTTTATAAGTTTCCATGGATGCTCTTCCTCAGAGATGCTGCCACAGAGAGGAAATCCTCCCCTTCAGCACCGTCAGAAATCTCCTTTTCCGCCACAGCCAGTTTGCTGTATAGGTCAATAAGAGCCATGCGGCGCTCATATTCTTCAATGTTCAGTAGCACCATGTCACCGGTACCGTTACGGGTGATATAGACGGGCTCACGGGTCTGACGGCAGAAATCGGAGATCTCATTGGCGTTGTTACGGAGCTCCGAAATTGGGCGAATACTGGGCATAACCGCCACCTCCTTCTATGCATAGTATAGCAAAATATCGAGTAAATATCAACATGGATTTATTCTATTCTTAGGAGAAAAGCAAAATGTCTGAAAATGAAATTATCTCATTAGAATCCCGCATCACGCTCATGCAGCAATATGAGACCGAAGCAAATAACTTCAAAGCCAAGGCAGAAGAGATCAAAAACAGCATCAAGGAACAGATGGTTGCCGCCCAGGCGGAGGAATTAGTTACGCCCAACTTTGTTGTCCGCTTTGTGGATGTCCTGACCAGCCGCTTTGACACCAAGCTATTCAAAGAAACCTGCGGAGAAGTGCTATATAACCAATTCCTCAAACAGGTGGCATCCAAACGATTTACTGTGACATAACATAGGCAAAATATGACGCCGGTGTAATAAACCTTTCGTCTGTAAGTGTAAGCAAGATAAAAAGTTCAAAACCCCGCAACTTTCGCTGCGAGGTTTTGAATGGCGCAGAAGGAGGGATTTGAACCCTCGCGGCGCTTTTTACACACCCTACTCCCTTAGCAGGGGAGCCCCTTCGGCCACTTGGGTACTTCTGCGTACAGCCGACAGTTGATTTTGAATTGGCGGAGAGAGTGGGATTCGAACCCACGGATGCTTTCACATCGCCGGTTTTCAAGACCGGTGCTTTCGACCACTCAGCCATCTCTCCGGATAGGTACGACCTACACACTCTCAAACGCGAATAACATGTTACCACATTACCAAGTGGTTTGTCAACTAAAAGCATGTGTAAATAATTAAAAAAATTTGCAAAATGGTCTTGCAAAATGGAGAAAACTATGGTATTGTTATCAAGCTGACTTGTTCAGCCAAATCAATATCCGGGTGTGGCGAAGTTTGGTATCGCGCTTGAATGGGGTTCAAGAGGCCTCGAGTTCGAATCTCGACACTCGGACCAAAAAGTGATGTAATTCCTACAAAATAGTAGAAATTACATCACTTTTATTTTATAAACTTTTGGGAGAAAACATCTCCCGTTGTGCATTATTGCACATCTATTGCACCTCTCAAAAACTGTCGTTTTTCGATGATAACAGGGCTCGCCGGCCAAAGTGGAAAAAAGATGTGGTCCCAATCTGGGACCACATCTTTTTTCTTCTTCCCGCCGCACCTACATCCATACACCGCGAATAATCGTAGTTTTTCGGCTTGGTAGGAACTTTGCAATTATTTTACCAGCACACCCCACGTCTGCTTTCCGCACACGCCGTCCTTGCCGATACCTGCCTTGACCTGTACCGTGCGTACCGCCTGCGCCGTACCGTTTCCAAATGCACCGTCTACAAAGGCCGCCGTGTAGCCGTTGCAAACCAACAGGCATTGGAGCAGCTTCACAAACTTGCCGCTGCTGCCGCTTCGCAGTGTGGGCAGAGCGTTAAGGGTCTTGCTGCCTGCCACACCGTCCACGTCCTTGCCCGCAAAGCCCAGCTCGATCTGCAGGGCGGCAACGATAGCCTTTTTTGTCAGCTTGCCGTAGCCGCCGTCCACGTCCAGCCCTGCGGTGTAGTTGTCATTCAGCCACTCCTGCACCTCACTCACGCTGTCGATGCGTCCATCGGTCACGGGCTTGTCCGGCAAAGCCTTGCCGTTCTCGTTGTACTTCCGCGCGTCAATCGCCCAGAAATACTTTGCCTGTGCCCGGAACAGCGCCGGATCACCGTTGAGCCGTGCCTCTGCGGTGCTGGCAGGATCGTTGATGTGGATCTTGTTATCCGCCCACCACGCCAGCACAAAGTGACCGCCGCTGGTCCACAGTCCCTTGCCCATCAGGGCGATGACGTAGTAGCCCTCTTTCAGCAGCTTTACCGCCTCGTCATAGCCGCCGCTAAGCTGTCGGCAGGGAATACCGTAAGCCGCCATCTGCGGGGCGAAATAGGCGTAGTATGTACCCTGATTGAGTGCCTTGTAGCCGTGTGCCATAGACCAGTCGCAGCAGGTCTTGGGTGTCACGGTTTTATCCTTCAGCGTGGAGATCACCATGGCCGCGCAGGTGGGACCGCACCCGGCAGAGCCGACAGTGGAGCTTTCCCCACTGACGCGATACGGCTCATTTTTCCACCGAGTGTCGGTCTGCTTGTAATCAACCGGCTGCCTGTTCATGCCGCCACGCTCTCATTCAGCTCCAGCACTGCGGACTCAATAGCGGCGTCAAGCTCTGCCTCGTCCAGCGTGTAGCCGTGGGACAGCAAAAACTCCTTGACGTACTGCTTCTTTGCTCTGCCCATGCCGGTGCCCTTGTAGATCATTTCGGCGGCCTGTACGCCGATTTTGACCCACTTGAGCAGCTGGGCGAAGCCCTGTGCGTCCATCTTCTGACGGATCGCGGGGATTACAAAGGTGGTGAGGATTGCAGCTGTCAGCGCGATCAGCGCGGATAGAATATCGGTAATGTTCATGCTTTTTCTCCTTTTCGTTTTTTGAAACTGTTTTTTCGATGCTTGTCAGTACAAAATTACCGGATATAAAGCCTGGCTAAAGTTCTCAACCTTGCGCCTCATGGTACCACCTCCCATTCGCTGATTTCCCGTTCAATTTTGTCGATGAAGCTGTTGCCGTCCAGCTCCTTGTAAGCCTTGTAGCAGTAGAGGAAATTCTCAAATTCATACTGCCGAATGGTGCGTTCCTCCCGATGCTTGTAGTAGGTGTGCAGCATGGTAGCACGCAGTAAACACCGCTGGCCGTCCCGCAGATCCCTTGCCCCTGTCAGCTTGTCCCGCAGCGGTCGCACCAGAAGCGTGATGGCTGCAGCCATACCGGTGATAGCGCTGGTGATTTGTACCAAGGTTACGATTGCGCCCATGTGCGACTCCTTTCATACCATTGAAATCGGTACATCCGCAGTTTCAAAAGCGTGTCAAAAAATTTTTGCTTCATTTCTGTTACCTTTCCGGACTGTTTTTATCAACAGCGTGACAAGGGGATTGTTGCTTGGCCTCATGCAACGACTGACGATTTCCTGCCAACTGAGCTGAAGCAAGCGCCCTGATACATAGTTGTATCAGGGCGCTTCAGCTTGTCAAAAAAGTCTGCCTTAAGGCAGACTTTTTCGACAAAACGGGACCACCGAAAGGCGGTCCCGTTTTATTCCGTTTTTATTCGCAATATTCGGCGTCGTTGCCCTGATAGATGTTCTGCATTTCTCTGTCGATTTCCAGGATGGCATCAGAACACAGCCGCAGTCGCCGGGCATCGCCTTCGCCCCACTGCCGCTCCGATTTATAGCGCAGCTCGTGTTCCAGACTGGCCCACATATCCATGGCAATGGTACGCAGCTGTATTTCCACCGGCAGCTTCAGCGTGCCCTCTGAAATCACAAACGGCACTTCCACGATCAGGTGCAGACTGCGATAGCCGGTTTCTTTCGGCTGTTTGATGTAGTCCACCTCCCGCAGAACGCGAAAGCTTTCGTTGCGGGTCAGCAGACTGCGCAGATAGTAAATATCATCCAAATAATTGCAGATCACGCGGATACCGGCCACGTCCTGAATGTGAGCGTAAATATTGTCAATACTGATCGCATGCCCCCGCCGTTTCAGCTTATCCACAATGCTGTCCAGGGTTTTAATGCGGTATTCGATGTGATGAATGGGGGAGTGGTCATATAGACCGGCAAATTCTTCGTCCAAAATTTCCATCTGCGTTACCGCCACCTTCAGCGCGCTGCGGTAGAGATGGTTGACACGTACCATGCCCTGAGCCAGCTCCTGCTGCTCCGGGGGCAGATTTTCTGCCAGCGGGATATCCTGAAAACGGATGCTTCCGCTTTTTTCGACCATCATGGACACGTCCTCCTTTTCTGGGGCTGTACGTATTATACTATGGAGTGTTGACGAAAAGCAAGGATAGAATAAAGTTGCCCGGCAAGGGGAAATTATTATAGAAGGGAGGATTGAAAAAATAATCCCACAAATTTGGATTTTTTCCTTGACAAAGCGAGCGGATTTGATATAATGATTTCCGCTGTGCTGCACAGCACAACTGAATATGCAGTGGTATCGAAGTGGTCATAACGAGCACGACTGGAAATCGTGTTGGCGTCAAAAGCGCCACGAGGGTTCAAATCCCTCCCACTGCGCCAACGGAAAAGCCAACCCGAATGGGTTGGCTTTTTCATTCCACATGGCAAAGGGATTTGAAGTCGGACTCCAAAAACACAAGCCAGCGGCTTAGTGTTTTTGGGAGCAACAGTCCGGTGGACTGTTGCGTTCGTCCGTGGAAAATCCCTCCCACTGCGCTAAAAACTTAAACGCAAAACGAGATCACAAATAAAAATTGGCATAATAGATAAAAATTCCTGTACAATAAGGATTATTTTTTGTATAATAGACCTGTACTTATATAGAAAGGACGGAAAACTATGAATTCTGCCTACGAACCTCTGTTTACCCCATGGAAAATCGGCAATGTGGAGATCAAAAACCGTATTGTGATGACCAGCATGGGCGGCACCTCGATCTTCGGTTGGATGGAGCCCAACCATTTCGACAAGGAGGCTGCCAACTTCCTGTTGGAGCGTGCCAAGGAAAATGCCGGCCTGATCCTGCCCGGTATTGCGCCCATCCGTGATATTATTCTGGGCAAATGGCTCTATCAGGGCAAGGGCAAGTTCAAAGAGCTGAAAGAATTTATGGACGAGTTCCATAAGACCGGCTGCAAGCTCTTCATTCAGCTGACCGCCGGTTTCGGCCGCTCTCTTGCCATCAATGACATTATGATCAAGGCGCTGAAAAAGCCTGCGCTGGGTGCGTTGATGAAGCCGGTACTGGACGTCAGCTATCTGACTGCTTCTGCCAGTGCCACCCCCAACCGCTGGGAGGATTCCTGCATCTCCCGTCCTCTGACCAAAAAAGAGATCGATGAGATGGTGGAGGCCTTTGCCAAGACCGCCAAGCTGTGCATGGATGCCGGCGTGGACGGCGTGGAGATCCATGCGGTGCATGAGGGCTATCTGTTGGATCAGTTCACCATGAAATACACCAACCAGCGCACCGATGAATACGGCGGCAGCTTTGAAAACCGCTATCGCTTCCCGGTAGAGATCGTCAAGGCCATTAAGGAGCGCTGCGGCAAGGATTTCCCCGTCTCTCTGCGTTACAGCGTGGTGTCCAAGACCAAGGGCTTCGGCAAGGGCGCTCTGCCCGGCGAAGACTATGTGGAAGTGGGCCGCGATATGGAAGAGAGCGAGCGCGCTGCCAAGTATCTGCAGGATGCAGGTTATGATATGCTCAACTGTGACAACGGCACCTATGATGCCTGGTACTGGGCACATCCCGCCCCCTATATGCCCCGGAACTGCAATCTGGAAGAAGTCAAGCATATCAAGAAGTTCGTGGATATTCCCGTGGTCTGCGCCGGCCGTATGGAGCCGGAAGTAGGCGCTGCGGCCATTGCCGCCGGCGAGATAGACGCCATGGGTGTTGCCCGTCAGTTTCTGTGCGATCCCGCCTGGATCACCAAGCTGATGAACGATGACAAGGACTCCATCCGCCCCTGCATCTGCTGCCACAATGCCTGCTTCAACATGGCACACTATAACGGCGTGGGAAACGATCAGGATTTGTCGGATAATGCCGGTATGGCACGCTGTGCCCTGAACCCCCAGACCATGCAGTCCAAGAAATACCGCATCATCAAGACCGCCAGCCCCAAAAATGTGGCCATCATCGGCGGCGGTATCGGCGGTATGGAGGCAGCTCGCGTGCTGACTCTGCGGGGCCATAAGGCCGCCATCTATGAAAAGACCGACCATCTGGGCGGTGTGTTTATCGCCGCGGCGGCGCCTGAGTTCAAGGAAAAGGACCGCGAGCTGATCCGCTGGTACGAAAAGGAAATGCGCGATCTGGGCATTGAGATCCATTTCAACACCGAGGTCACCGATCCGGCCACTCTGGGTGCCGATGCAGTCATCGTAGCCACCGGTGCCAAGGCTCGCACTCTGAAGGTCCCCGGTGCCGAAAAGGCCATCGAGGCCTGCGATTACCTGCTGGACCGCAAACCGGTGGGCGACAAGGTCATCATCATCGGCGGCGGCCTCACCGGCTGCGAGATGGCGCTGGATCTGCACCGCAAGGGTAAGACCCCTGTCATCGTGGAGATGAAGAACGACCTGATCGCGGTCAAGGGTGTCTGCCTGGCCAACTCCTCTTACCTGCGTGATTACTTCGCCCTGCACAATGTGGAAGTCCACCTGGAGACCTCTCTCAATGAGATCACCGATAAGGGCGTTGTGGTCAAGGACAAGGACGGTAAGGTCTTTGAAATCCAGGGCGATACCGTAGTTCTCAGCGTGGGTTACATTCCGCAGCCGGCTGCCGCAGCCTCCAAGACCACCTATCTGGTGGGCGACTGCAACGGCATCGGCAATCTGCGTACGGTCATCTGGCGTGCCTGGGATGTGGCCATGAGCATTTAAGAAAGGAGTTTTTGGCAGCATGGAACTGACAAAAGAACAACAGGCCATACTGGACGGCAGCCAGGGCGAGGTCATGGGCAAAATCATGAAGACCCTGGTGATGTACGGCGATACCTTTGGCGCCACCAAGATGGTGCCTGTCACCAGTACCTATGGCCATATCGTCACCAGCTTTGGCGTCATCGTTATCAAGGGCGTTTTTGACCTGATGGACGAGCTGATTGCCGCCGGTGTCACCAGTCCCCAGAAGTTCTCCGCCGATCCCCGTCCCGTGGACAAAAACGTCCCCAAGAATCTGATCCAGGACATCGTCTTCAAAGTCATGTATGGTCCCCAGTCCCGCTATGAAGAACAGCTCAAAAAGATTGGATTGCTGTCTGACGATGCCTTTACCTGCGCCTGCTACTTCCCGGAGGTGGGCAACCGTCCCAAGAAAGGTGATATTCTCTCCTGGGCAGAGTCCAGCGCCGTAAACTATGCCAACTCTGTTCTGGGTGCCCGCTGTAACCGCAATTCCGGCATCATTGAGATGTTCGGCTCCATTGTGGGCTATGTCCCCTATTTCGGCCTGCTGACCGATGATGGCCGTAAGGCCAGCTGGATCGTGGAGATCAAGACCACGAAAAAGCCCGAGGCTCAGCTGCTGGGCTCTGCCATCGGCATGAAGGTGCTGGAAGATGTGCCTTTCGTCAAGGGTCTGGACAAGTGGATCGGCACGGAACTGAACGATGATGCTACCGCTTACCTCAAGGACTTCGGCGCAGCTACTGCCTCTAATGGATCCGTGGGACTGTACCACATCGAAAATCTGACTCCTGAGGCGGTAGAGCAGGGAACGGCCCTGATCCGCGAGGATGCCAAGGTCTATGTCATCGATGATGCAGAGCTTCAGCGGGTCAAGGATTCCTATCCTGTTATCTGGAAAGATAAGGACGCCAAGCCCAAGATGTGCTTCATGGGATGCCCCCACATGACCCTCAGCCAGCTTCATGACTGGACGGCGAAGCTGGAAGCCAAGCTGCAGGAAAAAGGCCGCAGGAGAGTGACCATCAAGACGGTGTTTACCAGCGCCCCTGCTGTCATTCGGGAGTTTGAAAAGACTCCCGATGCCAAGAAGCTGAAGGATATGGGTGTGGTGCTGTCCTACATCTGCCCGCTGATGTACATGAACAACCCCATGTGCGCCAAGATGCCGGTGATCACAAACTCCAACAAACTGCGTACTTATACCACTTCCAGATACTATTCCGATGCGGAAATTCTCGATCAGATTACGGGAGGTGCCAAGTAATGGAAAAAATTTTTCATGGCCGTGTGGTCGTTCCCGGCGAAGTGACCTGCAAGGCACTGGTATCCCACGGTGGTTTCAATACCCTGGCCTCTTTTAAGGACTGCAAGGAGGGCAAGAACATCTGCACCGATCAGAATAACGCCGATCTGTACGGCAAGAGCACGGTGGGCGTGGCGCTTTGCCTGCCCCAGACCATCGGTTCTACCACCGGCGGTATGGTGCTGTACAACGCCGCCGTGATCGGCTGCAACCCCGGTGCGATGCTGTTTTCCAACCCCATCGACTCTCTGGCCGCCGCCGGCGTGATTTTAGCCAGCGTCTGGACCCCCAATAATATTCCCACGGTGGATGACTTGGGCGAAGAGTTTCTGAACTATGTGAAAGACGGTCAGACCATTGAAATTCGCAGCAATGGTGATGTGGTCGTCACGGATTGAGCCGATTTCCACAATCAAAAAAAGGAGCGCCCAACGGCGCTCCTTTTTTTGGCAGGATTTTTATTACTTTCTGGCAACAGCCTTTTTGACCGCGTCCACGATGTTGCTCGCACGCAGACCGTACACGTCCATCAGGTAGTCCTGAGGACCTACCTGACCGAACTGATCCTGTACGCCCACGAACTCCTGCACGGTGGGGCAGTTCTTGGCGAGGAAGTTGGCCACCACAGAGCCCAGACCACAGGTCACGTTGTGGTTTTCGGCGGTGACGATAGCGCCGGTCTCTTTGGCACACTTGATCACCAGTTCCTCGTCCAGCGGCTTCCAGGTGAACATATCCACCACGCGAACGGAGATGCCCTCGGCCTTCAATGCCTCATAGGCTTTCAAAGCCTCGTCTACCATGATGCCGGAAGTGATGACGGTAGCAACGTCGTCCTTGCTCTCGTGCAGAACAACGCCCTTGCCGATCTCAAACTCGCTGTCGTCGCCGTAGACCTGCACGATGCCCTTGCGGACGAAACGGGTAAAGGTCACGCCCTTCT
>CALCRH010000187.1 GCA_937894515.1 uncultured Clostridia bacterium
CTCACCAAAGGCTCTGCCTACCCAGCTTACGATACCGCCGTCGTCAGGGTAGGTGCTGCCCAACTCTGCGGAGAGGAGGCCGTAGGGGATGAAGAAAATGATTGCGGAGATTATCCATACGGTGATGGAAGATACGCCGATGATTGCGGGAGCCACAAAAGAGTCAAGAACGAGAATGCTGCAGACAGTAAACAGAACTGTGCCTATCAGGCTGACTTTTTTCTTGTCTTCCATTGTTTTTCTCCTTTTTAATAATTATTTTGTATTTTTATAATTTATATTTTATTTTTAATAATTTTATTGTCTTCCATAGATTTTTCTCCTTTTTTATTTGTTTTTTATTTTCGCCAAAGTCTGTCGGCTTGCCGATCAGCCCTTGGGCTGCTGCTGCGTGATGCAGTGGATGTTGCCGCCGCCGTAAGCGACTTCCTCGGTACGGACGCCAACAACCTTGCGCTCGGGGAACATGGCCTGGACCTGCTCCAGAGCCAGAGTGTCGTTCACGTCACCGTACTGGGGAACGATAACGCCGCCGTTCACGATGAGGAAATTCATATAGGAGGCGATGGAGACCTCTCCCTCTTCTCTGGGGATCGTGCCTTCAATGCACTCGATGGTGTCGGCGCCCTTTAGATAGCAGGGCTCCTCGGACAGGCACAGCTTGTGGACCTTGAGCTTTCTGCCCTTGGCATCGGTAGCCTCGCAGAGAGTCTTGTATGCATCCTGCGCCTGCTGATAGAACGGATTGTTTTCATCTTCAGTCCAGATACAGGCAACCTCACCGGGTCTGATGAAGCAGGCGACATCGTCAATGTGGCCGTTGGTCTCTGCCGGATCGATGCCGTCCTTTATCCAGATGACCTTCTCCAGATTGAGATACTCCTTCAGCTGCGCCTCGATCTCATCCTTGGTCATGTGGGGGTTGCGGCCCTCAGAGAGAAGGCACATCTCGGTGGTGATAAGAGTGCCTTCGCCGTCAACGTGGATAGAGCCGCCTTCAAGCACGAAGCCGGGAGTTCTGTAAGTATCTACGCCTTCGATCTCGCACACCTTCTGAGCCACCATATCGTCCTGATCCCAGGGGAAGTAAAGGCCGTCCACCAGACCGCCCCATGCGTTGAAGTCCCAGTCAACAGCGCGGACATCACCCTTGTCGTTCTTCAGGAAGGTGGGGCCGCAGTCACGGATCCAGGAGTCATTGCTGGTCATTTCAACAACGCGGATCTCAGGGGGAAGCTCATAGCGGGCATGCTTGTACTGAGCAGGGCTTACGCACATGGTAACAGGCTCAAACTGAGCGATTGCCTTTGCCACCTCAGTGTAGGTCTTCTGGGCGGGCTTTGCACCGTTGCGCCAGTTGTCGGGACGCTCAGGCCACAGCATCCAAATCTGCTCCTGCGGTTCAAACTCGCCGGGCATGCGGAATCCGTCAGCTTTGGGCGTACTTTCAATTCTTCTTGCCATTTTTTGCTTGTCCTTTCTTTTCTGAGATAATTATCGCAATGCCTATTTTGCTTGCTTGATAATATTTTAGCACGCTGTGCAGAAATTGTCTTTATTCCACCGGATGATTGTAACGCTCAAAACCAAATAGTGCTGCGTTACATTTTCAGTAACGCAGCACCGATTATTCAATTATTGCACTGTTATCAGCTGACAATCTCTTATACAGCAGTGTTTCCATTATTGCTATCATGCCGCATCTGGATGTTACATCCACACCCTGACAGTCGATCTCATCGGCAAAAACATAGAAGTTCAGATCGCTCATATTCTGAATCGTGTTATTATCCGCTCTGGTAAGAGAAACGATGATCGGCGTTGCAATAGCAAATATACGCTCTATTTTTTTGATCACGCTTTTATTGTTTCCGGTATACGACAGCACCAAAAGCACATCGTCTCTTTTCACCCGCCGAAGCACAGACGCAAATTCATACTCCTCATCCGGCATCTCCGCATTAAAGCCCATGGTTGTAAACAGCCGGTAGAAGTATCTTCCCACCTCATGGCTCAACCCCTCTGCAATAATAAATATGTTCGGATTTCGGCTCATTATGGCGTTAAACTTGGTGATTTTCTCATCGGTGATAACCTTTACCGCCTCGATAACATTTTTCAGATAGCTGTCACGGTAGTTGTCGGCGGAAACGATACTGGGCATGTGTATTTTCCTGGACTCCTGTTCCGTCTCCTTCAGCGCTTCGGTAAATTCGGCATATCCCTCATACCCGAACTTTTTCACAAGGCGGAAAATGGAGGTGCTGGACACGAAGCATTTTTCTGCCAGCTCACGGATGCTCATATCCTTGACCAGATGTATGTTTTTCAGTATGTAGTTGAAAAGGGTCTGTTCTGTAGGGGAAAGCTTATTTACCAGATTGCTGGTCTGCTCATAGAAGTTCATATCCGTTTTCCTCTCTGTTACAGTCTGTGTACACATAGTATCGTTTCTTGTTACACATGTCAATATTGCCGCCTTGTTTTATGCTATTTCCACTATATTCAGCAATTTTTTTGGCTAAAATAAACATATTCACGCTGGTTGTAACACCCCGTATCGCGTTTCGCCAGCGTTACAGATACTATGAGCGGTTCCGGTACTTATTTGTATTCCGTTTTTTTGCTGACAACTTGTTTTGAATTCCGGTCAAAGGACACCTGTATGCGTGGAAAGTATTGATAGCTCATTCTCCCGGTTTCATCCCCCATTCTCTGC
>CALCRH010000188.1 GCA_937894515.1 uncultured Clostridia bacterium
GGCCACCACTTCCTTGCGGGAAACGGTGTCCTCCGCGTCCTCGGCGTAGATGTAGGAGCCGGTTGCATCATGGTGCACGGCGGTGAGCGGCACCATCACCACTTCCGCGGTGTCGCGCAGCTTCACATACACGGAGCTGATGCCGGAGGGCACGAGCGTGTGCTCCTTGTTGGCGAATTCCGCCCACAGGGTGTAGGTGTCGGACGTTCCGCTCACCATGTTATCCACAATGGCAATTTTGCCGGGCGCGGGGTACGCCAAACCGTTTGCCGTGCGCATGCGGATTTCCGCCACATCGGCAATGCGCCCCACGCCGCCGAAAATGCCGTCGATGATGAGGCTGTGCACCGTGGGGTTGATGCCGTAGGCGGTGAGTCCGCGTTCGGCGAGGGACGAGAGCGCGTCTATGCCCATACCGAGCAGATCGGAGAGGTATTTGCCTATCACGTCGAACGTGAGCCAGAAAACGAGGAGCATAACGCCGATGAACACGGGGAACGCCGTGAATTTTCCGGTGAGTATTTTGTCTATCTTCACACTGCGGCGGTGTTCGCGGCTTTCGTGCGCCTTTGTGACTGACGAGCGGACAACGCTTTCGATGAAGTCGTATCTCATGGCGGCGAGCGCGGCGTTTCTGTCAAGTTCGCTCTCGTCCTCCATTTCGACTATGCAGTGTTCCATGAGATCTTTTTCGTTATCGTCGAGCTGCAATAGCTCCGTGATGACATTGTCACCCTCGATCAGCTTTGACGTGCAGAAACGCGGAGAAACGCCGATACGTTCGGTGTGGTCTTCGATAAGGTGGACGACGGCATGGATACAGCGGTGAACCGGCGAGTTCGGCGCGCAGAAGTCGTAGACTTTCGGCTTTACACGGCGGAGAGCAACGTCGATCGCTTTGTCGGTAAGCTCTGATACGCCGTCTCCTTTGGCGGCGACTATCGGAACGACGGGAATACCGAGTGCGTCACTCATTTTTATTACATCGACAGAGCCGCCGTTTGCGCGGAGCTCATCCATCATGTTGAGCGCAAGGACAGTCGGGACCCCGAGATCCATGAGCTGAAGCGTTAAGTACAGGTTTCTTTCAATATTTGTAGCGTCGACGATGTTGATTATACCGTCGGGCTTTTCGTTGATGATGAAGTCGCGCGTGACGATTTCTTCCTGAGTGTACGGGCGAAGAGAATAAATGCCCGGCAGGTCAACGACGGAGCAGTTCTTCTGACCTTTGATCTGACCGATCTTCTGGTCGACCGTGACGCCTGGGAAGTTGCCGACGTGCTGATTCGAGCCTGTGAGTGCGTTGAACAGCGTGGTCTTGCCGCAGTTCTGGTTTCCGACGAGCGCAAAGATCATACCGTCACCCCGTCTTTCGTTTTCGCCGCACTCAGTACGATGCCGATTTTTTTGGCGTCGTCGGTACGGAGCGTGAGTTCGTAGCCGCGGATCTGTATTTCGATAGGATCGCCCATGGGAGCGACCTTTACAAGCGTAATCTTTGTTTTTGGGATGAGTCCCATATCGAGAAGACGGCAGCGAAGCGCGTTTTCTCCGTCAACGGAGGTGATCGTTCCGCTTTGCCCGGGTTTCAGTTCGTCGAGAGTCATGGCAGTTCTCCAAGAATGTACTGTGTTATCAAATTTATGCAGATTTGAGTTAGCCTATGCTAACTGTATTGTAACACAAATCGGGAGATTTGTCAAGCGGGAGAGCGAAAAATGTCGTTTTTTAACTCGCGCGAAGCGGTGGCATCATTACGCGAAAACAGCACAATAACGCATAAGAACGGCGCGGGGAGAAATCACTGTCTCCTGTTCTGTTTGTAACAGATTCGTGAAATCCCTTGACGTGTGACCACCTGGTCGCTATAATATTATGTGTCCAACCGGTCACATTGATTATATGGAGGTTGCTATGGAAAACTCGACGAAAGAAAAAATTCTGGATGCGGCACTCATCAGCTTTGCCGAAAACGGATACAAAGGGACGAATCTGCGTGATCTTGCCGCCGGGATGAGCCTCAGCAAATCCGCACTATACAGGCATTATGAAAGCAAAGAAGACATCTGGAACGCCGTCATTGACCGAATGGAGGCGTACTATGTTTCCCGATTCGGTTCCCCGGAAAAAAGGCCTCCTACGCCGAAGTCCTGCGATGAACTGTTTTCTATGACCATGCGGATGCTTGATTTTACCATGCACGACAAGCGGGTGATCCTGACAAGGCAACTCTTGCTGAAAGAGCAGTTCCGGGATGAAAGGGCGCGACAGCTTGCCACTCTGCACTTTCTGAGTGGAACGAAAGAGATCTACACGAAAATCTTTGCCGAAATGATAGAAAACGGCATTTTGAAAAGAGATGATCCGGAAATGCTCGCGCTCAGCTATACTACTCCGATCACGGCGCTGATTCACTACTGCGACCGTGAACCCGAAAAAGAGTCGGAGATCATGCGGCAGATTGAAGCATTCGTGAAGCATTTTATCAAGATGTACGAAAGGGAGTAAACAGAATTATGAAAAACGTTATGGATTTTCTCTCTGCGGCATTGCCGTGGATAGGTATGGGATTGGCGCTCGCGGTATTTTTCACGCTGTATGCCATGAAAGAGAAAAACAAGAACAACGATGACAAAGAATAAGGAATATCGAAAGGAAAAGGAGGCGCAAAATGGACACAACTTACGAACACAAAAACGAACTGACTTTTATCGGTTTTCATACCGAGATCGCACCAAATGAGGGCTACAAAAAATGCCCGGAATTCTGGGACAAGGAATACAATGAAAAATATGCCCGCCTTTGGCAGACAATGAAGCCGGAAACACCGGTTGAAGCGGCGATCCTTGAAAACGGCATCGGAATGTACGCTATCTGCTCGGACGGAGATAATGGCTTTGCATATTGGATCGCCGGACTATACAAGGGCGGCGACGTGCCGGAGGGACTCGAACTTTTCACTTTCCCCGAAAGCGACTGGGCGATCTTCTCGGCAAAAGGTCCGATACCCGAATCTTTGCAGACGCTCAACACGCAGGTATGGAACGAATGGGCACCGCAAATCAAAACGATGTATGAGATCGGCTCGTCATCCCTTGAAATCTACTCCGCCGGGAATCCGCAGTCGCCGGATTACGAGTGCGGTATCTGGGTGCCGATAAAGAAAAATCGTGACCTGAAGATCTGTCAGAGCTGCGGAATGCCTATGGAATCGGAGGATGTTTTCGGCACAAACGCCGACGGCAAGCTGAGTGAGGATTATTGCAAATACTGCTATGTGAACGGCGAATTTGCCGACAAGGTTTCGATGAAAGAATATATCGAAATGTGCAGTCAGTTCGGCGCACAGGCAGGCATGACGAACGAAGAAATGAAAGCATACTGCGAAAAACTGTTCCCGACGCTGAAGCGGTGGAAACAATAACCGCCATGGTTGACGACCGTATTGCAGCCGTTCGGGCTGTGAGTGCGATTGTTTCCC
>CALCRH010000189.1 GCA_937894515.1 uncultured Clostridia bacterium
TGCGCGATATCTGTGCAGGTCATCAGCAAGTTTCAGCGTTTCCTCCGGCGACAGATACATATAATGTTCTTCAAATTCCTCCAGTTCCTCACTCACAGCCTTTTTCAAAGCATCATTTACGAATTTCGACATGGTCATATTCTGATCGTTCATTTTCCTCACCCCCTTCCAATAAAGAAGCCCGGGCAAAAATGTCCGGGCATAGAAAAAGCCGCAGATGTTTATTTCTGCGGCTCGTTTTCGATCTTATATTTTTACAGTCCCAGTTTTACCTTATGACGGTGCGGTCCCAGCTTCATGATTTTCATCAGCGCATCATCCACATCCACAGTCGGGATATCCCTGTCAATCAGGCAGTTTCTTGCTTCTGTAAGATATCTGATCATTTTATTCAGTTCCTCACGATTCAGCGTGAGATAGTATTTGGTATCCTTGAATTTCATGGAAAAACCTCCGAACTTTGTTTTTCTGACTATATTATACAGAGTTTTTCCCATTTCAACAAATGTGCGATTACCTTACATCTCTGCTCTCTGTTCGTTCCGGTTCCCTTTCATCATCGCCTTCACGCTCATCATCAACGATCTCGTTTTCTTTCTTGTCCATATCAAGAAGCGAGTTAAGTTCAGCGAGGCGCTCGGATTTGGTTTTCAATTCTTCCTCGTGCGGAAAAGGCTTTTCAACCTCCACCTTAGCGTTAGCAAGCTGTGTCCGAACATCTCCGAGTTGTGCTTCACATTTTTCCTTCTTCTCGGACATTTTATCCAGAAGATTATCAAGACGCTGGACGTTACCGAAGGTATCCGTTCCGAGAGCAGAAGTATGCCTGAGTTTTCCTTTCAGTGTAATCTTATACTCACAACCGAAGATATCAAAGTTCAGTTCCATCTCAAACCCACGGTAATATCCAAGCGGAATCGGCTCCGTTTTCGTCATTGCCTTGCAAGCAGCAAGGATGGCATCGCCGGCGTCCTTCTTTTCGGTGTAGGTTTTTCCTTTGATTACCATACCGCAGAAATGCTCGGCATCCCCTGCCGGGTGCTCGGATACAGTTTTCATATCCTCACCGAAGCCTTCAATACGCTGTTCCAAAGCAATGATCTCCTTTGGAAAATCCTTGAGGATCTGATCCTCAAGCGCATATTTCTGACTCAGGTGATTGGCTTTCAGAAGTTTCAGGCGGGACACGTCAATGTCCAGGTCCATCTTCTCCTTGATATACGGATTACCCGTGCAGAGTGCCTTTATTTCGGCGTAGGACAGTGCCTGTTCGTCAACGTCCTCCGCAGAGCGAACCGGCGATTTACTTGTCATGATCTGACCGATAAATTTCTGCTTACTCTCCACAAGCTGATACAGGTAGCTGTCGAAGGTGTTCTCCGTGACATAGGTGTAAATGTCCACCTCCGGGTTTTCGTTACCCTGACGGACAATACGGCCTTCACGCTGCTGGAGGTCGGACGGTCGCCACGGACAATCCAAATGGTGGAGGGCGATCAGCTTCGCCTGTACGTTGGTTCCTGCGCCCATTTTCTGCGTAGAACCGAGAAGCACACGCACCTGACCGGAACGCACCTTGCCGAACAGTTCTTTCTTCTGAGCCTCGGAATTTGCCGTGTGAATATAGGCAATTTCCTCTGTGGGGATGCCTTTTGCAATCAGCTTGTCACGGAGATCATCGTAAACATTGAACTTGCCGTCTCCATGCGGAGTGGACAGGTCGCAGAATACCATCTGAGTGGATTTCTGATCTGCCGTGCGCTGCCAGATGTCAAAGACATTATCCGCACACGCACCCACCTTGCTTGTCTCGCTGTCTGGAAGCATATCGTTCATAAGCCGCTGATCGAGAGCCAGCTTTCTGCCGTCGTTGGTGATGAGGAGCATGTTATCCACGCTCGAATCAACCATCTTATTGCGGACACGCTCTGCTCGTTCAGACAATCCCGCAACCATCTCTTTCTGCGTTTCGGAAGGCTTCAAAACGATATTGTGGTAATGAGCCTCCGGCACAGGCAGATTCAGCATATCCGCCGTCTGAATGTCGGCAGTTTCCTTGAACATTGCCATAAGCTCAGGAAGATTGTAGAACTTTGCAAACCTTGTTTTGGCTCGGTATCCGGTACCTTCGGGCGAAAGCTCGATAGCCGTCACGGTCTCGCCAAAGGTGCTTGCCCAGGCATCAAAGTGAATGAGGTCATTTCTGCGAAGTGTTCCATACTGGAGATACTTCTGCATCGTGTACATCTCGACCATACTGTTGGAGATCGGAGTACCGGTCGCAAACACAACGCCGCGTCCGCCTGTCAGTTCATCCAGATAGCGGCACTTCATATAAAGGTCGCTGGATTTCATGGCTTCTGTCTGACTGATACCGCCGACATTTCGCATTTTGGTAAAAGCGGCAAGGTTCTTGTAGTAGTGCGCCTCGTCAATAAAAATACGGTCAACGCCCAGCTCTTCAAAGGTTACAACGTCGTCCTTGCGGGACTGGTCGTTCAACTTTTCGAGCTTCTGTTTGACCGTTTTCTTGGTGCGCTCCAACTGCTTGATTGAGAAGTTGTCGCCTCTGTTTCTTTTTAGCTCGGAAATACCTTCAAGGATTTCATCAAGCTGCTGTTCGAGGATTGCCTTCTGCCTTTCAATAGACATCGGGATCTTCTCGAACTGCGAGTGTCCAATAATGATAGCATCGTAATCACCGGTAGCAATACGACCGCAAAACTTCTTTCGGTTTTTCGTCTCGAAGTCTTTCTTTGTCGCAACGAGTATATTTGCCGAAGGATAGAGCTGAAGATATTCGCTTGCCCATTGCTCCGTCAAATGGTTGGGAACTACAAACAGGCTCTTTTGACAAAGGCCGAGTCGCTTGCTTTCCTGCGCCGCCGCTACCATCTCAAATGTCTTGCCGGCACCTACG
>CALCRH010000190.1 GCA_937894515.1 uncultured Clostridia bacterium
TATAGAATAACTAATTAAATTTAATAAAAAATTAATGATGAATAAAATTTAAATCTATCAATCCAAGATAATTTATCACCCTTAAAAAATTCTCCTAAGAATACAATATCTTCTCCCGGTAATATTTCCCTCAGCGTTTTTACTGCTGTCAATCCACCAAGCCCGGAATCAAATACTCCGATTGGCCTATTATCCATAAAGCTCCTCCAGATTAGTAATCAAGAGCAAGTTCCAAGAGCCTGTCGATGACTTCTGCATAGGTCATTCCAGATGCCATCAGAAGCTTTGGATACATGGAAATATTGGTAAAGCCAGGAAGAGTATTCGGCTCATTCAAAATGACTCTGCCGGTATCTCCCTCTACCAGAAAATCAACTCTTGCCATTCCACTGCATCCCAAAACGGTATACGCTCTCTTTGCCGTCTCACGAACTTCATTGGTAATTTCTTCGGAAAGTCTTGCTGGAATATATAATTTGCTTTCCGCATTATAGTATTTCGCATCAAAGATGACGAACTGTGTGTCGTCAATCGAAATGATATCCGGTATGAGCGTATCCACCGCACAGTTTCCCGTCGCAGTCCACAACGGCTTCTCAATCAGATCAATCAGTTTGTCCTGCCATTCATTCTGCTGCTCATGCCAAACACACCAGAAACTTTTTCCGGTTCCACAGGTTGCATATTTGACTGTGTTTTTATTGGTTGCCATGACGATCTGCGCAAACTTAAACAGCTGCGGAATATAGTCCTTGCCTTGATTGCGGATCATCTGTTCAATCGCTTGTTCTTCGCTGATTGTCGGCGCTTTGCACTCGATAACGCCAAAGGGAATGCCGTTAACAAACAGCACAATGTCGGGGCGAGCATTTTTCTGCTTGTCCCAACTGTCGCAAGAATATTCTTCTGCTACATGAAAAACATTGTTTTCGGGCTGTTCCCAGTCAATGTATTTCAGATTAAAGCTTTTTGAAGTGCCGTCTGCCAGTTTTTCGAGATAACTCTTTCCCAGCATCAACGAATCATAAATCTTCTCGCTGGTGCGGATCAGGCCGTCGGTCAGCGGTTCGTCAAGCTCGGAAATAGCTTTTTCAATGCTGTCTGCTGAAAACTTATAGGAAATCCCGTCAAAGTCAAACTGATTGATTTTTTGCAATTGTTTGCGCAGAATTCCTTTCAATAAAACGTTGTAAAGCGTACCGCGCTCGTTCATACAATCATCGGGAGAGATGTATGTATAGCCAAGTTTGCACAGCAATTCTATGGCAGGATATTTACTTACATTGTCTTCCAGATACAAATCAGATTGATGTTTGTAACCCATTACTGGACCTCCTCAACTGGAATATACTCAAAACCGTTTTTGGCACGGTTAATCGCTTGCTTATATAAAGTGACATTTAGCATTTTTGCAATTTCTATTAACCGTTTCAAGTTTTCTTGCGTTATGTCTTTGCCTGCATAGATGGCACCAACGAAAGGGAAAAATTGGCGGCAATTGTTTTCGTTTTTAATTGAGAATCGCCACTCATGTTCGAATTCATATTCTTTGTTTTTATAATATAACTGCAAATTAAGTTCAGCATTCAATTCGGGATTTGCTTGCCACGAGGCATCTTTAGAAATAAACTCTCGAATTGCTCCGTCCATAAATGGAACCATGTTGAAATACGGTTTTTTCTTTCTATATGTCATCGGAAGTAAAAACACAAGGTTTTTGTAGTCGGAAAAAGGCAGTTGAGCAAATTTTGAAAAATCATATTCGATACAAAATCCACTATAATTCTTCGCATAGTTTTCCCATAAAACATGATTATCAAAATGCTCAGTCATACAGTAGGTCAGCATTGTTTCTCGTGTCCGCGAACGCATTTGGTCAATGATTTGCATTAAATCATCGCACACACGATCTTCTATTGCCGCAAACCGATCTCGGAGCGCTTTGACCTGCTGAAGGATAGTATCCATCTGTGTCAACTCTTCTGAATTCGCGTGCTCACGAAGGAATTGTTCTTCGCGCTCTGCTATTGGATTCCCGTTGTTATCCAGGCAGGTGTTAACATATTCAAGAAAATCTTCATGGGAATACGGGATCGTTAAACCGCGTTGCTCATACACAGTTTTTGCAAAGTCAAAGCAAAGAACCGGATAATTTGTGTATAGCCATTCCTCAATTTCTTTTCGGTTTCTTTTGAAATCGACATTGATCGTACTGTCAAACTGATCCGGAAAACTACTTGCCGGTGACATCCAAATGCAGTTTTCAGCCAGTGTTTTGAAATTTCTATCTTCGCAAGTCCGGAACTTATAGAGCTTTTTATTTGGGATAAAGTTAAGACGATCTCGGATAACCGTGTCGGCTAATTCTTTGTCCGTTTTTATAGAATCGCCGTATTCACACAATGATAGGAGTATGGCTTTTTTCTGTTCTAATGTCATTTTTGACACGGTTATCACCTCTTTGTATAAAAGCAGGAATAGCGGGGCGCAAAAACGCCTCGCTTCCTTCGGTATTATTTCTTGTCTTTGGGCGGACACGGGTCATTGCCGTGGCTATCAGAATTTGCGATTTTACCGTCCTTATTGTGGATAACAAGCTCCGTCTTTTGATTCTGACTGATAGTTCTTGCAATGTTTACCGCATCTTTCTTCGTTTCGGTGTGTGCACTTGCACGCTCGCCACCACTGCGTTTCACATCCCATCCGCCGTTTTTTCCGGGAACGACATGATGCTCGTCTCTTGGCATTCATTTCACCTCCTTTACACTCTAACGATACCTGTAAGCAAAAGCTGCATCAATGCTTTTTCCTTTTGTTTTTCCTGGTCGATTGATTTTTGAATAATTGATATTTCTTCGTTAGCTTTTTTGAAAATATGAGCCAATTTAAAGATTTCTTTATCGTCCTTTGGTAGCAAAAGCGATGGCGTCAAAAAGGTAATATCTGCGATATTAATGGTGTTTTTTGCGCCTTTATTGATTATAGGCAGCAAGTAATTATTTGCGTTGTTTGCGAAGCTAAAATACTCATGCAATATAAAGCCCAACTCGTATGTCTTCGGTTTGTATACTCCGTAAAGGGGTGAAACGGCAACATTTTCATTTAGCTGGCTTTGTTTTACTATGCCGTATGGAAAATCACCTGTCGGACTCTTTGTATAGACAATATCTCCGTAATGAACAACGGCATAATTTGATGTATCAGACGCTGCCATTGATTTTCCTAAGTGTTCTACCTGATCAACAACACCATCATTCACAGCAACCGAACATATCCTTAAATTTTGCTCGGTATTTTTTTCACTCCTCAATTCAAGGACATCACACATTTTAACTTTTT
>CALCRH010000191.1 GCA_937894515.1 uncultured Clostridia bacterium
GAGCGTCAGGAAGCCGAGCTGGACATTGCCTCCGCCATTCAGATGGGCTTTCTTTCGCCCGGATGTATGGCGTCAGGCAACTGTGAGATACACGCTCTGATGAAGCCCGCCAGGGATGTCGGCGGTGATCTTTACGACTATGTACAGCTTGACGACGACCGTACACTGATCGTTATAGCGGATGTTTCCGGAAAAGGAATGGCTGCGGCTCTGATGATGGCCGTGGTGCTGATAACGGTTCGGCAGTATGCAAAGCTCGGCCAGTCACCGGCTCAGATCCTGTACAACGTGAATAACCTTCTTTCCGAGCAAAATCCGAGGCTGATGTTTGTTACGGCCTTTGCAGCCATTTATGACGCTTCGAATAAGACCCTGACTTTTTCCAACGGAGGCCACAACCCGCCCTATCTGCTCAGCGATACCCTCCATGAACTGAATACATCCTCAGGAACACTGATCGGCTTATTTAAAGATGAGAAATACTCCGAGGAAACAATTCAGCTCCATACAGGAGACATTCTCTTCCTGTATACAGACGGGGTAAGCGAGGCAACAGATTCAAACAGAGCATTTTACGGCACAGAACGGTTGGAAAACACGCTCACCGATGCATGGAATGAAAATAAAAACGACCTCGTAGAGGTCGTCAGAAACTCTCTTGCGGATTTTGCCGGAGACTCGGAGCCGCATGATGATATTACCATGCTCACGCTTACCGTGAAGCAAAGCCTGAAGCTGCTGCTGCTCCGCCTTTTTGATCATATAGTTCTCAACACTTTTCAGCACGCCGGGCATCACATCCGCTTTCAGATGGGCAATGTATTCCTCGGTCAGCTTCTCCTGATCGGCCTCGGAGATATAGGGGATGTTCTTCACCGTGACCAGCGGCGTATCCGCCGCGACCTCTGCCTGCTGATCCAGCGTCAGCGCGAAGAATTCCGAGGCATACTCTCTAAAGCCGGCTTCCAGCGCAGTGACGGCGATCTCCGGATCATCCGGGTGCTTGTCGATCACCTCGATGGCCTTTGCCCGCCAGTCCTTTGCGGTCATGGGCTTATGGCCAAAGCCGGAAAAACCTTCGTTATAATGATGATAGACATACGCAATATCCTCCAGCTTGGTGGAGGCTGCTTCCTCGGCAAAGGCGGTCAGCATCTTGTCGATGATGAGGACGCCGCCCATTCCGACGGACAGTGCGCCGCTGCCCACAGAGGTGAACGCGTCCGCCCAGTAGGTCGTGACCTTGCTGCTCACATCCCGAATAAGATTCAATACCTCGCCCTTGTCCGCACCTCCGCCGACGGTATCATCAATCGCAACCTTCATAAGGCTCTTGCAGGTGGCAACGTAGCCGATGGCGGAAAACAGCGTCTGATTGGTGCCCTTGATCTCTGTGTTCAGCCAGTCCGGAGTATCGCCGACCGTCGTCATGGTGATGGCGTTGTCCAGCCGGTCGGAGTAATCGAAGAACTTATCGACCAGTCCGATCCCGAATTTTGCAAGCTCCTGCGTGACCGTCGGATCATCTGCCGCGATCCTTTCCGCGAAGCCGATGGCTGTGCTGTCGTCCATGTAGAGTCCCGAATCGAGAACATCTGTGATATACGCATTGCGCTTGCCTTCATTTTCAACATAAAAAACGCCGTAATAAGATAAATGATCCGTGTAGATCACAAGCTCATTCGCGGCTGCATCGACCTCGAACAGTACATCTTCCCATTCTCCGGTTTTTTCGTTTTTATACTTTGCACCCACACAGCGGGCAGGATCCTGTCCTTTCTCGCAGAAGCCGGTATCATAAGGAATGCGGATGGTGATAAAATCATCCAGCTCATGCATCTCACCCAAAGAGATATCATAGGCTTCGATCTTGTATCCTTCCTCTTTGTGTTCCTCCACCGGCTGCTTGGTGACGGTCAGCTCCGCTTCACCGTCCAGAACGTAGCTTCCCACATCTACGGTGATTCCGTCGCTTGTGGTAACCGCAGTCGTCTCCGGGGAAAGTGTCAGCGTCTGGGACTTTCCGCCGCAGCCGCTCAATAACGACAACACCAATACGATTGCTAAAAGAAGTGCGATTACTTTCGTTTTCATAGGGCTTGTCTCCTTTTCAAGATTCTCACATTCTGTATTTGGGCTCCTTACAATAATCCACATTAAATTATAGCGTAAAGTATTGCTAAATTCCACTATAATTTTCGCGTTGTGAAGTTGTTGCCTATAAGCAACAGCAGCCGGGTACGCAGAATGCCCGACTGCCGCTTTATATATACACCGTCGAAATCGGAGGTGTTGGTGTTTGTTGTCTTATCGTTCGTCCCTGTCGAGGGAGGAACGCTTCGTAATCAGAATATGATTTTGGATTTGGATGAGCTGGCTATCCATCGGCAGGGGTGGTTGCGAAATTTTTGCGACTTATGCAAAAAAATCACTGAGAACGAAACCATTCTCAGTGATTTTTTGCCCCTGTACCGTTGGCTTACCCGTGGTTCACATTGTGTCCCTTTGTCGGGTATTCCTTGGCTTCAGGTGTTTTTTTGATAGCCGATTATACCATACCAAGAACTATCAG
>CALCRH010000192.1 GCA_937894515.1 uncultured Clostridia bacterium
ATCAGATTGTTAGATTATCAGATTGTCAGATTGTCAGATTTTAATTTTCAATCCTTTAAAGTTAAGGTCAAAGTTATTAAAACTCTTCCCGTTCCACAAGGAGAATGGCGTTTTGAGGAACGATGAAATATTTTTCGTTGTCGTATTTGATTTCCACGGCGCTTTTTGCTTGTCTGGATAGCTCGCACGACGAAAGAAGTCTTTTCCTCTTGTTCGGGAAAGGACTTCTTTATGCTTTGTAAGTGGCTGTGTTACGTAGCTGAATATCCGTGATCTTCGAGTTTTTTTATAAAAGCCGTAACCGTCTCAGAACTTATTCCCGCCTGTTCGGGTGTAATTTTATTATCGCTGGGAAGGCAGAGACCTCGTTGGAAGATGTCCGCACCCACGTCTTCCACGCCGCCCGCTATGTAGGCGTTGGTCCGGCAACGGCCGGAACCCTCCACAGTAATGAATTCATGCATTCTGTACATGGGTTGCATGTGCATTGGTTTCCAGATAGGCCGTCCTTCGGCATTAATACCGGCAATAGCATTCAAAATTTCGGTAGGACAAGTTTTGCCATGTTCCGGAACAAAGCATACGTCAGTTTCACCACGAACCTGTTGGCACATGGCTTCTTTATCAATAATCATAGCACTCAACCAGTAGTTGGGCACACATTTAGTCCCATCAAAAGGATTCATTTGAACGGGCAATCCCTTAAAACCTTCTTTATATCTTTCGTAAATTGCTTTTTTCTGGGCAATATGTTCTTCCAGATATTCATATTGTCCGCGAACAACACCTGCAATTACATTGCTCATTCGATAGTTATATCCAAGCATAATCTGCTCATAATACCACATACCTTCACCGGCAAATAACGGCTGTAAGAAATTGCGGCGAAGCAAAGCAATCGTTTCATCATATTTTTTGGGATCGCCGCCTATGCGGTCTTCTGTTCCAAGCGGATGCTGGTCCATTTCAGTGAGCCAAAGCATATTGTTAAGTCGCATTGATTCAAGCATGCTTCTTTGAAGCGGTGCGCCGTCAATTTGCACAGCTGTTTTGCCAAGCTCAAAAAGCTTTTCCTGCACAAAATACGCTTTCAGCGGGACGGTATCGATCTTCAGCTTCGTCCGTGAGAATGACCGTGGCACGGCAACCGTCCATAGACGCGGTGCAAAATCGCTGTACCGATAATGGAAAAGCGCCGATTCAAGGCAGATGACCGCGTCCGGCAGAAGCCGCGAGAGGAGCTGCGCTTCCGTCAGCTCGGCAGTATCTGCGAGCTGATAGTACCCGCGCTTTACCCGCTCGATCACGCCCTGCTCGCACAGTGCGCAGACCGTATAGTTTTCCAGTCCGGCTTCATGAAACTGCGCTGTCTTTGCGATGCCGCCGGATTGTCGTATTACATTTTTTGCGATTTCTGCAGATGTCATTTTGATTCCAACTTTCAATACACAAAATCGAATATATGTGATTTGCTAATAGTATATCCTATCAAATGGACTTTTGCAAGAAATATTATTTTTGGCACATATAAAACTTGAAAATATGAAAAAAGACACGGTTGTTTTCCTGCTATTGAATGAAAGTACAAATTTTGGTACACTTCCCGTGAGAGAATAGAGGCATCACAAGAATCGGAGGCACAATGATGGAATCGAATATGTTTACCGACGAACAGCTTGAAATCCTCCGCAAGGGGTTTCAGGAGCATGACTTCACGCAGACGGTGCCGTTGAATATGTCGTATGAGGACATGACGCCGGAGCAGGCTGCGGCGTTTGTCGCGCTGAAAACGCGAATCATGGACTATGCGAAGGCAAATCTGCCCGCACTGGACATCAAACGCAAGATCGGCAATTTCTCCGGAGATTTTCCCGTCAATCTGCTGCTGGAAGCCGATTCAACCTACATTGCCAACGAAGCTGTAAACATCCTCGGCGATGCGCGGCGGACACAGGACGCGATAAATCAGTTCTTTGATATGTTCGGCGGGCTGGTAGATCAGGCGATTTTCGTGTATTGCACACGCAGGAACAAAACACCGGATGAGCTGACCGACGCGGATGAGCAGCGCATTATGGAACGCGTGACACAGGTGGTCAACGAGACGCTTTTGGAAACGGTCATGCAGGGACAGCAATTCCCAGAAATCAACGAAATCGCGTGCAAGTTTCAGACGCATGAAGATTTCGGCGACAAGCGCAATCCGGATGCCATCAACTTCCATAACCAGTGGACGCACGCAAAAACGAAGATTGGTGAGATGCTGTCGCTGGAAAGTCTGGATGAAAGCGTTCCGGCGAGCGATAATGTCGATGCTGAATACGATCTCCTACGGGATTCGTTTTGCTCAACGCTGGACGATACGGACACTACCATCTTCAATCTTTTGGAGGACGGCAAAACGCAGCGTGAGATTGCCGCAGAGCTTGGCTATAAAACGCCCAGCGCCGTGTCCAAGCGTATCCGTGCAATACAAAAGAAGTATGAAGAATTCACAAAAGATGACGATGAATAAGCTTTCAGGCAGTGCCTTCGGGTGCTGCCTTTTTTGTTGCCCGAAAATATTTTGAAAAAATTTCAAAACGCAGGAACATTTCGCCCCTTCTCGCCTTGTATAGGAAGTAGAGGGGATTGTAAGCAGAGCAGCCTTGGAGGATCTTGGCGGCTCTGTTTTTCTTTGCCCTACTTTCAAAATACGGAGGAAAACAGAAATGCAGGAGCAAATATCGGCAGCCGCTGCCGAAAAACGAAAACGCGGCAGACCGGCCATT
>CALCRH010000193.1 GCA_937894515.1 uncultured Clostridia bacterium
TCGGACAGTATCAGGTCAACGACCCGCAGTATAACAAGCTCGGTTTCTCCATCCATAACTACTTTTTCGCAAAGGCGCTCGATCAGGTGCGTCCGGGCGGCGTAATCGCTTTTGTCACCTCGCGCTATATCATGGACGCAAAGGACAGCTCGGCAAGAAAGTACCTTGCGGAAAGAGCCGATTTTCTCGGCGCGATTCGCTTGCCGAACAATGCTTTCCGGGCAAATGCCGGAACCGATGTGGTGTCCGACATCATCTTCCTGCAAAAGCGCGATCATCCCGTTACCGTGGAACCCGATTGGGTACACCTCGGACAGAATGAGGACGGATTTTCCATCAACAGCTACTTTGTTGAGCATCCCGAAATGATCCTCGGACGGCAAGCCTCTGAAAGTACGCAGTACGGCAGACAGGACTTTACCGTGGAACCCATCGAAGGGCTGGAACTGAAAGACCAGCTTGCCGATGCCGTGCAGTATATCCGCGGCACCTACAAAGAAGCGGAGCTGCCCGATCTCGGTGAGGAAGAAGCCATCCGCGAAACGATTCCCGCTGACCCCAACGTGAAGAATTACAGCTACACCATCGTGGACGGCGATGTGTACTTCCGTGAAAACAGCGTCATGGTGAAACCTGATCTGAACGCCACCGCGCAGGAGCGTGTCAAAGGGCTTGCCGCTCTTAGAAACTGCGTCCATGAGCTGATCGACCTGCAAATGGACGAATACATCACAGATTCCGCCATCAAAGAGAAGCAGGCAGAGCTGAACGGTCTCTATGACAGCTTCACGGCGAAATACGGTCTTATCAATGACCGTGCTAACCGGCGGGCATTTTCGGATGACAACTCCTATTATCTGCTTTGCTCCCTTGAAATCCTCGATGATGAGCGGAACTTCAAAGCCAAAGCGGACATCTTCTCTAAGCGCACGATCAAGCCCCAGCGCAGTATTGACCATGTGGATACCCCCGTGGAAGCTCTCGCCGTATCCATCGGCGAAAAAGCGTGTGTCGATCTCCCGTATATGGCGCAGCTCTGCGGAAAGACCACCGATGAAGTCACCACCGAGCTGCGCGGCATCATCTTCAAAGACCCGG
>CALCRH010000194.1 GCA_937894515.1 uncultured Clostridia bacterium
CAGGATCGGCCACAATATCATGCAAAGAAATACTCTCATCGTCATCGTCACAATCAATTTGAACATCAAGTGAAATAACATTGCTGATAAGGGGCATCTTCCTCCGATGGTTCTTTTCGAGTCCATCTTCTGATGAATCAATCAAATCCTTTTTGAGTTGCCAATACCTTGTTCTCTCCGAATGCCATTTTTTGTAGTCAATCTCGGTAGCTTCGTAGACTATCGTATCGGCTTCCTGATATGGGTCTACCATCTCAACGAAAAAGTGATTTTTGCCGTCTTCGCTATTGATGAAATCAAAAAACTCTTTTCCGGTCATCTCGATCCAAGTGTGGTCGTTGGTATCTTTCCAACGGTAATACACCTTGCCAACCGGCTTGTGATACTCGTCGCATTCAAGCCCTGCGTCATATAATTCTTCTGTGTAAATGAAGTCTTCTTCGTACATATTCGTAATCTCCTTTGAGTGAATTTTGATGTTGGGGGTGGAAATCAAAATTCGGGAGATTACGGGTATTCAGCTTCGTAACAAAGCCACTTGTAAAACATAAAAGTCCTTTCCAAGCGGAAGCCTGAAAAGGACTCAGATCATCGTACAAAGCAAAACGAGAGCATAAAAAAGCACCGTACAGCGAACCCACACCAAGATATAGTAATCCTGTTGGGTTCGGCTTTGTACGGTGCTTGGTAGTTTTTCAGTCCGGGGTTAGCCGGGTCCTGCTCCGCTTACTCGATTGTTAAGTCGATATATTCTATTGTTCACCGCGAAGGCGCAGTGAGATTTACGGTTTTCTCCGGCGATGGCGAGCACCTTTTACGGTGCGAAAATAGGCAAGATCAAGAGGTCCGTTAAATTTGCATTTGCGACATTTTACTGCAATGACTCCCTCATGAGAGTACGCATATAAAAGCGGGAACCCGCACATGGGACATGAAATATCACGCCCTTCGTTTTCCTCGGCGTGTTTGCGGGAGAGAAACAGCTTGCGTTTCAGATCTCTTGCGCTGATGACGGTCTTCGGCGGCGAAGTTGTAACTGTATTATCCATTATCCTTCACCCCGAGCAATTGCTCCATATACTCGTCGCCGTCTCTGCGATCAAAGATATCAAGTTCGCGCATACGGTTAAAAAGTGCCGTGTAGGATACACCCATGCTGTCAGCCATTCTCATCATCGCCAGCTTATCATCCTGAGCTATAATGCTTGTTCCATAGAGCTTTACGGGTTCGCCGTTATGGTGCTTCTTCAGCGTTCTCATTACAAGCGATTTCGGCATCAAGAGAACGGCTGCCAATCTGTTGGCATACAGCTCCATCATTGAGAACACCTCGTGAAGCTCGTCCATCGGTATTTCAACGCCCGCGTCAAGTTCGCAATGGAAATAGGCAGTAGATCTGACCGGGACATGAAGCTCGATCAGTTTATGCGCGGCTTCATGAGCCATATGAAACCGAAGCTGTGCGCTGTATTCCGGGTCCAGATAGTAGTTATCAATGACTACCGTGTCCTTCGGAAACAGAACCTGCATCTTTTTGTTGTTGCGCTTTACGTTCAGCTTTCTGATACCGTCTGAAAGGAAAGCAATCTTGCCGGGATTATCCTCGGCAATGTTTTCGTATTGAATGATCAGCTTTAATGCCTCGGTCATAAATCCCTCTATGTCGACGCATAGATAGTTCGTCCGATGCTTTTTCTTGTCGTAATTGGCAATGGCATACTCGCCGATGTCTTCAATTTCGTCATACGTCAATAGACTTTTCACTCCCATCACCTCCAACTGGGATCGGCTCTACATACCAACGTGAGCCGTCTTGATAAATGTATTTTTCCGCGCTTCCGATAATAACGGTATAGCGAATTCCCTCATACTCATTGTTGGAAGATATGCATCGGTATAGTGTCCTTTCTATTTCCCATACCCTTCCGTCAGGCCACTTAATGCGAAGCGGTTTATAGCCTTTACCGTATCGCCTACTTTCAACCTCTACATAAACCTTTTCCAATAGTCTCCCTCCTGAAAAATTAAAGAGCCTTGATGACGTGTTTTGCAACGCCCTGGATCGAACTCAAACTTGCTAAAATATATTTGCCGGGATATGCTTGTTCATTCTGATAAAACAGTTTATATTTTCCGGTCTTAGGATCGCATTCGCCGAGTGTTTTCAGCGTGTATGTGTTATCTTCTGTCTGGGCAACAACGATATCGCCCTTAGTCGGCTCTTTGGACTTGTTGATGACCACAAGGTCACCTTCATCGATTCCGACATCGACCATTGAATCTCCGACAGCGCGAAGTATGTATTTTCTGCCGGTGCCGAAGACTTCATCGGGGAGGCTGTAGATATCTTCGATTTCTTCGAGCTTTTTCTGACGCTCGATCATGCGTTTATATTCGCTGTCGGAAAGATATTTTCTCTTTGCGGTTGCTGCAGATTCTGTTTCGCCAGCCTTCACAGAACTGAACTCGTTTACAAAATCCCAAGCTTCTCTATCAGACATATCGTTTTCAACAAGCTGTTGATAAAGAGCTGTTTGCTTTGCAGTCAATGTGTTAAAACCGCTTTCTACCCACTCGCGAGCTTCTTCAGCTGAGGATTTACCAAACAGCAGCACTCGCGGAAGAGCTGCCTTATCAAGCTTTGTGTCTTTATAAAGCTCTGTAATTATATTATAAGCCGAACCCCGCTGTTTTTCAATAGCCCGTTTTCCTCTTGAAAAAATATTCAAAGAAAACGCTATATAAGGGGAAGGCTTCCGGCGGGAGGCACCATCAAACAACGGGTAGGGGACGGGCTTGCCCGTCCCGCCCGACGCGGGATGCACCACCGCATTTCCCCGTAGCCCGCAA
>CALCRH010000195.1 GCA_937894515.1 uncultured Clostridia bacterium
GACTTGTGAAATGCGCGTTCAGGGTCGATGCTCTTGCCGCCGCATATTCCTCCGGAGTAAGCGCCGCGTACAGCTCCTGAAACTCGGAAGCCCAATTCTCCTTGGTTTCGTCGAAAGCGTCTGCAAGCCCGCCCCAGCCGACATATTTAGATAGGACTTCCTGCTCCTCCGGGGTTGCCTGTCTGCCCTCAAACTCCAATTCTTTCAGAAGATTGATGGCATCCATGTTCATGCGGAACTTTGCCTTTGCGCCGCCTTCGCCCAAATGCTCATCCGTAATGCGGAAGTTTTCGGGCGGCGGGTTGATTGGCGCGGGTGGCTCCTTTTCGGGGATATGAAGCGTCTGAATCTCAATGTCATAAGGCAGATGGTTTTCCTCTGCGGGATAGATAGCAACCGTTTCCGTCGTATAGGCAGGCTTCGTCTGCGGATAGCGTTCCATCAATCGCGCAAAGTTTTCGCGGCTTTCGGAACGGGAGATCGGGTACGTCAGAAACGGGTCACGGAGGCGAATATCGAATGTTCCGATGTCCTCAATGACAAACGGCTTACCGTCCTCCAAATAGATGGTATCACCAACGGAATACGAGAAAGAGGGTTCCGCGATTTCAGGCAACAGATCTGCGGCAGGTTCTTTGGGCTGAATGACGGCAAACAGTCCGTCGTCCAAATGCGCGTCGAACTGCGAGCGCAGAATCTCAACGGGTTCTTGCTCCACGTCCGGGAAAGTGTAATACACATAATCGGCATCAACGTTTTCAATGACGATCTCGGATTTTCCGTCTGCTTCGTTTCCGATGCTGACGTGATCGCCCGCATGGTACAGTTTTCCCTCCGGGGTAGAAAAGGCGTTTGAAGCCTGCTCCATTGCGGCGATCTGTTCCGTGGGGGGTTGTCCTTTGATCTGTGCTTCGTCAATATCCCGCCCGATTTTCAGGAAGGTGACGCGGTGTTCTTGCAGAAATTCGTCGCCGTGGTAGCAGACCGGCGAAGCAATCACCACACCCTGATCGTCGCGGAGCTTCGGCACATCGCCGAAATCCGTTTCACTGCCAAAACTGATCGGGGCATAAAAATAGAGCGTGTTTCCGCGCTCTCCGAGGTATTCTGCGATATTCTTCTGCTGTTCCGGGAACCGTCCGTCATTCATGAGCTGGAGCAAGCGTCTTTGCACCTGCGCCCATTTCAGCGTGACTTCCGAATTGGTTCCGGCAAGGGAGATATGAAGCGGCTCGTTTACATTGCCTCCATATTCCTGACTGAGCCATGCCGCCGCGCCGCGCTCTCTGCCATGCTCACGCATATAGGAGAACATACGGCTTTGGCTGTCCGTGTCTCCGTTCCAGTTAAGAAGAGCCTCATCAATATCTTCCTGCGTCAGCTCGCGTTTCGGTTCTTCCTCCGCTCTGTTGCCGGGGAAAGCACGGTAGCCGTCCGCGCCGAACTCGGCTTCATAGGCATCCGTTGCGCGTTCGGCTTCGTGGTCGATGGAAAGCATGGTGTATGCATGACGCTCATGGGTGTCCTCATTAACGGCAGAGATCGTCACATCATGCTTATCCCGGAGCTTTTCAACGTATTCTTCCAGTTTCCACGCCGGGATGCCGCACATATCCACACGTCCGACATCGGGTATTCTGCGGGAGGTCAGATACAGGTCAAGTTCATCGGCGGCTGTCTTGGCATCTTCGCCGTACATTTCAAAGAAATCGCCCACCTGATAGAGAACTATATCGTCTGGGTGCGCTTCTTTTACGCTGTTGTACGCTGTCGGAGTGTCATGAATCGCTTTGTACTTTTCCTGCTCCAGCGGGGTCAGATAGCGGTCTTTGGCAATCAGATCGTCTATGTGGTTCACCACGTTCGTCCATGAGAGCATTACATCGGCGCAGTCCGCTTTTCTGAAACGCTCGCCTTTGGCGCTGTGATCTTCATCGGTATGGGGCGCGCCGGAGAGCGCGTGACTTCTGCCGCCCGTGCCGTATTCCTCTTTGAGAAAATTCGCCTTTTCCTTGGTAGTGTGCGTTTGGCTGAAATATTCAAAGATACGGAGCTTTCCGCCCTCCATGCCGCTGCCGCCGGAGATTGCTTCGTTGATTTCATCCTCCGTAATGAACGGATAGACTGTCGGCAGCTCGGCAAGATCAGTGCGATACTCTGTACGGGGCAGATTCAAGTCCAGCAGTTTTTGGAGCATTTGATCCGGTCTATGATAGTGAAAGCGCATCAGGCTGTGGTCATCACCGTAGGCGATCATAAACGCATTGACCTGCGGGATCAGATTGTTGCGGAACTCCGGGTCTCCGATCTTCTCGGCAAGCCTTGCCGTCTCATCGAGGAAACCGCCTCCGCGCAGTTCGTCAATTCTGCCGAGATAGCCGACCTCATGCGCGTCCTCGCTCATATCGTGATAGAGATACCAAAGGGACTGCGCGATCTGCTGACGCTCATGGCTTTCAGCTTCCGCGAGTTCCGCGTTGGTAGCAAAGGAACCGGCTTCCAGCATTTCACCGATATGCTTTGCGGCATCCTCCCACGGAACGATCTGTGCAGACTGCGTATATCGGGCGGTATTGCCGCGGGCAAGATGAATACCGTCGTCGCCGTACCATGCGGAAATATCCCCGTGATCGGTATGGAGGCCGAAGCCGCCGTGATACTGTCCTTTGAGAAAAGCCGCAAGCTCGTCATTGCTTCTGCCCTTGGCATACTCCGCAACGATGTTCATGCGGCTAAAATCTGTATTGCCCCCGTTTCGGAGCATTTGGTCAATATCGTCTTGGGCAAAGGAAAAAGCGAAGGGCGTATCGGGTACGCTCTCCGCTTCGGTAATCCTCTGCATTTGTTCGGCTTCTGTCGGGAAAAAGGAAAGCTGCTCGGCAGGAGCTTGTTCGGGATTTATGCGAAAACCAATTCTCTGAGGATCACTTCCTCCGCCTGTGCCTTGCAGTTGTTCATCAGTCCCACCCATTTCATCGGGTCGCTCTGTTTCAGTTCTTCCGTCACGCCCGCTGCTTTCATCAGTGACCGCATCATCAGCTCCAGTCGACTGTTCACCGTCTCGTCGATCTCTTTCAGGTGCGGGTACAGGGTTTCGCTGAGAATCATCTGATTCCACAGGATCGGGTGTTCCTCTTTGAGATACTTCTTCCGCATCCTCCCGTACTTGCCGAGCGGCGTCTGCGTCTGTTCGTTCAGGCTCAGATTGGGAATCTGATAATCTCCGTTCTTCGTGTAGGTCAGTTCGTTCATGGCTGGCGCTCCTTTCCGTGATTTTCTCACACTCATAATTTTTGATGGCAATTTCAACGGTTCTCAACACCTGCTCGCTGGTTTCGCTGACTGCCGTTCCCAATACGGCAACGGTTGCAGGAGTATTGAAGTCAAAGACATTTAAGAAATCCTCATGCTCAAAGTAGTCCTCCGGGGCAAGCCCGCAGCGGGACATAAGGGCGTAGGTGGTGCTGACCACAGCGGCATTCCGAAAGGCAACGCCGCTGTTGAAATTATCATATTCTTCTAAAAACGAATCGTCAACGATGCCGCAGATGTCACGCTGGTTATTGTTCCAGTATTCATCTACAAGCTGTGTCGCGATTTTTTCAAGCTGATCGGCAAGACCTTCGCCGCCGCTGACTTCAAAGCGACGTTCCAGTGCCGAAGAAACAGCGTCCGCGTGCTCATCACGGTATTCCCAAAGGAAAGGACGGCGAGATCGCTCATCGCCGCCCGTGTCCGCTACGTCAAAGACGTATTTGATTTTGGGGTTATCGCCGGAAGTGTCCAGAAGCGCAATGCCCTTGGAGCCGCGCCGCACATAACGGCGCATCTGCGTATTCCAAAGGTCATAGTCTGCGCAGGCGGTGGCGTCCGGTCGCTGGGCAAAGATCATAAGCTGCTCGTTGTACGGGTACTTATATAACCTTGCCGCCGTTTCTAAAAACGCCGTCCAGAACTGAAAACTGCCGGTTATCTGCTTTGCCGTGTGGTCTGCCATCTGCGAATAAAACTGTATTTTACTCGGCATTTCTGCTTCCTCCTTTTCAGTTTTTCTACGAAAAAAGCGTCTCATCAAAAGGCGCTTTCGTTCGGAAATCAAATATTAGTTTTTATGTTTGAAAATCCATGCTCAGAACAGAGAGACCTCTCCGAGCAGAAAATCCATAAGGTTACAATGGAAAAATCCATTGTCATCATAGTAGTTATGCGGAATATCCATACGAATCACGATCTTTTTGAAATAGTCTCCTGTGAGTTGCAGCGATCTCAGCTCCGTGTCCTCTTTCTGTTCCGTATCCATTTGCCACGCAGACTGGATATAGAGTCGGCGATCTCCGTCATTTACCACAAAATCAATCTCACGGGATATTTTCTCGTTGCCCGTTCGCTCCGTTACTTGACCGACATCTACGGAATACCCACGTTTCACAAGCTCATTGTAGATGATGTTTTCCATGATATGACCGGGATCATATTGCCTGTAATTCAGTCTGGCATTACGGAGTCCGATGTCCGTATAGTAGTATTTGTTCGGGTAATTAAAGTAGGTTTTCCCTTTTACATCATACCGTTTTGCGAGGGCAATCAAAAATGCGTTCATGGTGTGCGTCAAATAGTCGGAGATCATTTTTGAGTTTACGTTCTCATGCCGCATGGACGTCAGCGCATTGGCAATGTTTGTAGGATTGGTAAGAGAGCCAACTTGAGAAGCAACATAATCCAAAACGTCATTCAGAATGTCCTCCCGCTTCAATCCGTTTCTCTCTACAATATCCTTCACATACAGCTCCTCATAGAGATTGGTCAGGTACGTTTTTTTGTCCTTTTCGTCGGACAATAGCGCAATGCGGGGCATTCCTCCGTAAAGCATATATTGATCGAGAGCCGCTTTTGCCTCTCCGCCGATATAAGAATAGTACTCTTCAAAGGACAGCGGATAAACATGAATCTGTGTTGCACGGCCACGGAACTCTGTCGCTATATCCTTGGAAAGCATCCGTGAATTACTGCCTGTAACATAAACATCAAGATTCTTATAGCTCTTGAGTTCGTTCAGCATATCATAGATGGTTACTTCGATACCGCCGTTTTCTGCATCAACAACAGTGGACGTGAACTGTACTTCATCGACCAGTAGGAAGAATTGCTCACCTTTATGCCCTTCAAGTACCTGCTCCACATATTCACAGAGAGTAATGGGGTTGCGGAATTTATAATACTTCCGCTGATCCAGCTCAATTTTGATAATGTGATCTTCAGGCATGTTTTGCGCAAGAAGATACTCATAAAAAAGGTTAAACAGCAGTACAGACTTCCCACAGCGCCGGATACCGGTTATGACTTTGATTTCTCCGTTCCACATATTGTGAATCAATCGGTCAAGGTAATAATCTCGTTTAATCATGTCTGTTCACCTCAAACTTTGGACGTATTTGCCGTAAGTATGATATGAGTATAGCGCAATGATGAAGAAAAATCAATACGTTAGACTGACTGCCACAACTTTTATCATAAACTTAGGGCGGAAATGTCCTAAGTTTATGATATGTGAAACGGGAAAAGTTATTCATTAAAATCCGGGAACAGATCGAGCGCGTCAAATTCGCTGTCGCTCATCTTTTGGAGCATGGTAATGGGGCTGTCGGTCAGCTCCATAAGCTCCGTTTCATCCGGCGCGAGGTAACTGCGCATTTCGGTAAGCGCCTGTATGCTGCCGGTACGATCTCCGGCGTTATATAGGCTCATAAGCTGCTGTTGTTCAAACGTAATACTATCTTTCATCATAATTCCCTTTCTGCGCTGTGCTTCGGCGCGGTCTTTTTGTGTTCCTGTGGCGGTATGCTTTTGAGCTTTTCCAGTACCGAGGGTTTCTTTTCCGCTTTGACGGCATTGGCAAGGTCAAGCAGAGAGATAGACTGTCCGGCATTGACCTGTGCTTCCAGCTCGGCAACCGTGGGCTGTTTCTGCCCGTTGTTGATGATGCCGTCGATCACGCCGTAATCATCCTCCATTGCCATTTCAGCGGCTTTCAGATAGTTTTCCGGGCGAAAACCGGGAAGCTCACGGAAACCGTAGGTATCGCAGTAATGGTATGTTACATCCGGCCCGCGCTTAATGGCAACGATGTCGCTCATAGACAGGCTGTGACCGGTGAAGTCTGTCGGACGGTGTAAATTGAACTGTTCAAAAGCCTGTTCTAACCCTTCGCCCTTGGAGCCGCCGTCATAGAGCGGCTGGGTATAAACCGCCTTGTAGTTGTCGGCGCTCGGTTCCTCTTTCAGACTTCCAAAGTCTGAAAAGAATAAGTCTCGCGGGGCGGTATCCTTGAGCTGATAAATGAGAATACCGTCCTCCGGGTTTTGCATAAACCGCTTTTCCACGTCGCGGGGAGGAATATCCGCTTTGATTGCGTCCCAATCCTCGCGGGTGATACCGAAGAGCCCATTGTGTTCTACGATTTCCCGGCCATCCAGTGCCATGGCTTCGCTGTTATCCTTATATAGCAGATATACCGTCACGTCGCGTTCCATCAGCTCCAAAGCGCGGTCTTTGGAAAGCGGCAGCATTTCCTCACCCGTATAGCCGTAGCTCTGCATGGCTTTCACGCTGATTTCCGGATCTGGCATCGGCTCATCAAGGTTCTGCTCCGGGCTGTCCGGGAGCATATCTGCGGGAGTGTCGGGAACGGCAGGCGTTTCGGGTTTTTCATCGGTGGTTTCGATGCCGGTCACATGATCGTCCTCCCATGCCTTGACCTCTGCGGCTTGCAGATCGTCAAGAATACTGATGTCAGCAAGGCGGATCGGCGCATCGTTGCCGATATTGTGAAGCTTACAGATTTCAAGCGCCGCTTCCGAGATAAGCTCCATCTGTGCGTCAAGCTGTCCGCCATCCAGCTCTTTCTTGGTCGCCATATCATAGAGCGTGTAGTCAAAGCCCTCATCGCTTCGCTGCACATGAAGGTATTTGTTATCATCGACGGTGTAGAGCCGCTCTGCGGAGAGCGCCGGTTCCGCTTCTTCAATTTCTTCTGCTTTCTGCGTAATGCCGCGTTCCTTGCAGATTTCAGCAAAGTTGCGGTCAATGTCGGTAATCAGCTCTGAAGAAGTCTTGTTGATGGCCTCCAAAGATTCTTTCAGCTCTTTCAGCTCCTTGCTTTTACTCCATGAGGCAAGATAACCGAAGCTGTTTTCGCTGGTTTCAATGCCGTAATACTGGCAGACGGCGTAAGAAATGCTCTCGGCTTCCACTTCCTCGGTGCGGCGGTCTTTCTTTTCCTCGCTATCAGCCGTCAGGTTGTGGAGCTTGGAATGGGCGATTTCATGGACGATGGCGGAAATCGTCTGTACCTCGCTCATGCCTTCACGGATGGTAATGCTCTGATCGGACAAGCTGAAAAATCCGTCCGTATCGGCAGAAAGCGGCTTAAAGCCAATGGGAACGGGCGCAGAACGGCGCAGAGCTTCTACAAACTCATCGTACTGCCTGACATTGCCGGAGAGATCGGATGCAAGCTCCGGGAGCGGCTTGCCCTCGGTCTGCGACACATCGAACACGGATACGACCTTGAACATGGGAATTTTGATTTCCTTTTCCTCCATGATGGCGTTTCCGTCCTTGTCAAGCATCGGCGCTTGGGTATCCGGGTCGAGCTTTACTTGCTCTATTTTCTTTTTGTACGGGGTGGGTGCGATGATCTGGATGCTCTTTGCGCCCTTTTTGACGTGCCGCCC
>CALCRH010000196.1 GCA_937894515.1 uncultured Clostridia bacterium
ATTCATGCAGTATTCCCTTGGGATTTCCTGTACTTCCGGATGTATATACCGCAAACGCAGCATCGTGCGGACCGGCTGCTTCATATCCGTCTGAAGCCGGCATTTTCATCATTTCCGGGTAATGAAAAGGATCGATAACGATTTTGCAGCTGCAGTCTTTATTAATGAACTGTACTCTGCTTTTGGGCGTTTCTGTTTCTGCAATAACAAATGCGGCCCCTGCCCGGATCACGCCGATCATTGATACCAGTATCTCAGCGCTTCGTGGCAGATAGATCAAAACAATGTCTTCACGTCCTATATGGTTCTGCTTAAGCCAGGTATAGACTCTGCCGCTGTATTCCCATAATTCGGCATATGTTATTCCGTTGGGATACTCGGCAGACACAATCGCTGTATTATCAGCATAGCACTTTGAGTTTTCTTCCAGCTTTTGTATGAAATCAGTCATAAACAGTGTCTCTCCGCAATTCATTGACTCGCATTATATCATACCCCGGACAATGGTTCATTATCAATTTCTGCGGATCGACGGGGGCTATTTTGCGAAAAATGCAAAATATAACGAAAGCGGGAACTCGGATTCCGTTTGAAGAAGTGATCGAAAAGGAACTGAAACTGTGCGGTTAGCCTCCCGGTTGACAGCAAGGACTTTTTCATACATAATATTCGTTGAGAAGTTGCATAATAAATTATTGAAGTTCTCAAAAGGAGAAAGAGGATGGAAATCAAGAGAGATCTATATCTGAAAAGACTCATTTCCTATATGTGGGATGGGCAGGTGAAGGTGATTACCGGAATTCGCAGGTGCGGGAAGTCATATCTGCTCCGTACGATATTCCGGAATTATCTTTTGGCGCAGGGGGTGGAAGAAAGCCGCATTTTATCGTTTGAGCTCGACCTTGCGAAAGATATCCGTTTCCGGGATCCTTTGGAACTTGCAAAGGCGGTAAGAGAACGGGTGGAAGGGAAAAAAGAACAGTTCTATCTGTTTGTTGATGAAATCCAGATGTCGGATGAAGTTCCCAATCCGTACAACCCCGATGGAAAACGTATAACGTTTTACGATGCTCTGAATGATCTCAAAACTCTTGAAAATCTTGATATTTATGTGACGGGCAGCAATTCAAAGATGCTCTCCAGCGATATCCTGACTGAATTTCGTGGGCGAAGTGACGAGATACGTCTTCATCCTTTGAGCTTTTCCGAATATTACGCTGCAACCGGGGGAGACAAATCGGAAGCATTTGATGAGTATGCATTTTTCGGAGGCATGCCGCTGGTTTTATCCAGGCCGGATGATACGGCAAAAATGAATTACTTGAAGTCGCTATTTTCAGAAGTCTATTTAAAGGACATCGTGGAACGGAAAAAAATCAAAAGAGAGGATGTTCTGTCGGCAACGGTAGACCTTCTGTGCTCCTCAGTAGGTTCTTTGACAAATCCAAACAGCATTGCAGGAGCGCTGAACTCAAGACAGAGGCTTTCCGGAGAAAACACCGTTGCGCCTAACACTGTTACCTCTTATATAGGGTATCTTGTGGATGCTTATCTGTTCGAAGAATGCCGCCGATATGACGTGAAGGGAAAAGACTATTTTAATTATCCGAATAAATATTATTGCGAAGATCCGGGCCTTCGCAATGCGCGTATCGGTTTCCGTCAGCAGGAAATGACACATATTATGGAGAACATCCTTTACAATGACCTGCGGATCCGTGGATGTGAGGTAGATATCGGTATTGTTTACAGCAGTGAGAAAAACAAGTCAGGGCAGTTGTCACAGGTGCCTCGCGAGATCGATTTCATTGCGACCCGCGGAAACAGAAAAACATACATCCAGTCGGCGTATGCCATGGAAACGGAAGAAAAAGTGATCAGCGAGAATAAGCCTTTTGGCCTGACCGGCGATGCCTTTCCCAAAATTATCGTACGGCATGATATTCGGAAGCGCTGGTATGATGATCATGGAATACTGAATATTGGTATTCTGGATTTTCTGCTGGATGATACGATCGTATGAGCAGGCACGCTCTATATTGCGCAGTTCAGGTCGATCGCGATCAATGACGGCAGCGGAACCTCCTATTCCTACAGCGGCAGCAGTTTTTTTGACCGCTTAACAGTATAAAACATGAAAACGCATACAATTACTGTCTTGTATATAAGACAAAATAGTGGTATATATGTTTTGTATAGAATTTCATGGGAGGATGTTTCATGAACCGTGATGTTATAAAACAGATTCTGGCCGATCAGCGGGAAATGTATCAGGTAGCTCCACTGATTCAAAGAGAAACTATGCTTGAGGATTCAGTGAATTATTGTTTCGTCGGTATACGTCGGACGGGCAAGTCTTATATGATGTATCAGAAGATAGCGGATCTTCTGGGAAACGGGGTTCCGGAGAAACGGATCCTATACGCTAATTTTGAAGACGAACGGCTTATTGAAGCAGATACTGAAGATCTCAATACGATTCTTGAGATCGGTCTTGAGTTGGCCGGTGACGAGGGAAAACCGTATATTTTTCTGGATGAACTGCAAAACGTGCCCGGCTGGGAAAAATTTGTCAGAAGACTTGCTGACACAAAGTATCGTGTCAGTATCACAGGGAGCAACAGCAAAATGCTCTCAAGCGAAATTGCCTCTACACTTGGGGGCAGATTTCTTCCTGTAACGATATATCCTTACTCTTTCCGGGAGTTTCTTGCGGCAAACGAAAGAAAAATACCGGAGGACAGCGCTCTGAGTACGAAAGAAAAGGCAGAGATCATCGGACTCTGTACCCGGTATATCAGGGAAGGCGCTTTCCCGGGCCTGGTATATATAAAGGACAAAAGAAAGTATCTGTCAGGGATTTATGAGACAATATATCTTGGCGACATCATAGCGAGAAATGAAATCCGAAATCCTTTTGCCATACGTCTTATGCTGAAAAAGATAGCTGAGTCTGTTATGAAACCGCTTTCCTATACGAGACTGCACAATATTCTGCAAAGTGCAGGTGTTTCTATCGGAAAACAGACGGTGATCACCTATATGGGATTTATCAGGGAGTCATATCTTCTGTTTCCCGTAGAGAATTATGCCGGAAAACTGGTTGATAAGGAAACATCCCCAAAATACTACTTCATGGATACGGGGATCCTGGGGCTTCTTCTCATGAACTGTGAGACCGCTCAGCTGGAAAATCTTGTGGCAATCGAACTGCTCAGACGGTACGGAGAAGATAAGTTCTTTTATTTTGAACGAAATATCGAAATTGATTTTTATGTGCCCGAGGAAGATCTTGCCATACAGGTATGTTACAATCTGTTTGGCAGCGAAGACACAAAAAATCGTGAGCTTCAGGCATTTGTGAAATTCAGGAGCCATTTTCCGGATGCAAAGTGTCTTGTGATCTCAAATAGTGAAGAGTGTGAAATAACAGTGGAAAATGTGACTGTCTCTGTAGTCCCGATATGGAAATGGCTGGTTGAGCGGAAGTGTGTTGCCAGTCAGCGGAGATAGGGCAGTAGTATGTTTTCCTTAGTCATCAGTGTAAAACGAACGCTGAATACAGAGTATATGAAGAAGAAATCGGCCGGCGTAGTATTGATGAAAGAACTGCACGGGAGGAAAATATGGATACGGTCAAACAAAAGCTGAAAAACCGACGCTTATTTCTGAAAAGAGACGCGAAGCTTGCTAAGCGGCTGAAAGAAGACTATATCGACAACGGTATTGCGAGTCTGCCCTGCAAGGTCACGGGGATGGATGATGTAATCAGCCGTTTCAGTGTGCCGGGTTATGAAACGCTTTCACCGGAATTATCTGAATACATTGAATCATCAGCGGCATTTATCCCGCCGGAATATCCGATCGTCCTTGAAATATCCGGCTGCCGCTTTTCGGAAGAGGAACAGACGATCATCCGCCGCACGATCCGCGAAGACTATACCTATGAATTAGGTGCTGTTCAGTGGGAGAACAGGAAACAGATGATCATTGCCCTGCTGATGCTCGTCGGGATGGTCATCACCGGCTTTCTTGCTTTCGGAATGCAGGGAATTGCAGACACAGCCATTGAGATTATATATATCTTTTTCTGGTTTTTTGCCGATCTGGTCGCCTGCTACTTCTGCCTCGACGGGTTTGAAAACCGGAAGAAACGGCTGCTCGCAGGACGGCTTGCCGATATGACAGTCTATTTTTCGGAAAAATATGACGACAGCGCGGTAACCGATGAAGATGCACAGTCTGTCTACGAGGAATTGGAGAAAATGGTGGAGCAGGATCGTGAAGAGTTCGAGAAACCATCGCTGGCTTGATGCTACATACAAAAAGTGAGAGCATTTCTGTGCTCTTGCTTTTTTATTGCCCTCCGGCGCCTTTTATGCGTTCGGCCGGAATGAGTCTGTCATGTTTTGTCCTAAAGAAACGCTGGATTACAGCCGGACCTTTTGATAAAATAAAATAAGATTATTGTATTTTACTGTCGGGGCGAAGTGAGCGATGAATACAGAACGTATTTTGAAAAAACAGCGAAGCATTCATATTGCAATTCTGATTGCCATGGCAGTCGGCACCTTATTTGTCGTTTACATGGCGTTTGTTTTCAACATTTCACGCGACATTTATGTGATGGCAAATTCCGTTCTCGGGATTGCCGTGCTTGCATTTGAGCTGCTTCTGATGATCGGTATTTCATTCAGCGACTACGAGGATGCGCAGATCACTTGGAACTTTTCGCTGATGACGTTTTCCGCGTTTCTCTCGACCTTCTGTTCTCTTTTTACCTATGAAGCATACGCCCTTGCGGAATATTCCGAACTCATCCGTGTTATGTATTTGCTCGCCTATTGCGCCGGTTCGATGCACTATGGCTTTTTATGGAGTTACATCCGTGCACTGGATGACAGAAAAGAAAAGTCAAAGGCATGGGATCATGCTTTGTGGAGCATCCTGATCCTGTACAACCTGCTGATCATAGCAGATGTTTTTCTGGGTCTATCCAGTAAGGCGGAAGCGGGCAGCGTATCCGTTTCCCTCGAGGGCGAAATTTTTGGCGCCGTGGTTTGGCTGACATTGTATATCGTTCTGTTGATCTACCTTTTTTGTGCTGACTTATCCAAAAAGGAAAAAAACTCACTTGTCTGCTGCCTGGGTATCCCGATGTTCATCACGTTCGTATCTTATTTTTTCAAAGGCTTTGGCATATTCCTGTCGCTCGACTGCATTTATGATTTCACTTTGGTGCTTTCGCTGTATCTCGCGTTTTTCAATGTGTATCAGGAGCGGGGGCGGAGGCTTTTGATCCAGGAGAAGGAGCTGACGCGAAGCAAGCTGAACACCGCGATTTTACAGGCAAATCCGCACTTTGTTTATAATACGCTCGGTTCTATCGAATATTTCTGCGATACAGACCCCGCAAAGGCGAAAAAAATGCTGGATGATTTTACGAAA
>CALCRH010000197.1 GCA_937894515.1 uncultured Clostridia bacterium
CTTAAATATACATGTCTTTCTAATGAACATGCAAAAACAGAATATGGATGGAAGCCAAAAACAGATATGGTTATAAATACTTTCAAAGGTTCATACCTGATATACAGCAACGACGAATTTCTTTACGTGTTACAAATATCGTAAACAATAATAACAACAAAAAATATATAAAACTATGGAAAAGGAAAATAAAAATCGAAATCGTTTAACCGAACCTACAAATAATGATAATGATATATATTATTTGCAAAATTTTTTGCCTCTACGAAAAAAAATACTACGACCGTTACCAGTTTTTGTAGCTGTTTTTACTTGTGTGTTTTCTCAATATTACGGAGATGAAGTGATAAAAACTGTACGCTCACTCTGCTTAAGCATAGGGTTTGATTTGCCGTTGATTGGTCTTGTTCTATTGACTCTGGTAGGGTTTGCTTTGTTTGTTGTAATATATACTTTTGTGCATGAAATGATTCATGTTGTTGCTTGTGGAAATAAAATGAAATACTGTAAATTTCATTTTAGCAAAGGAACTGTATCTGTTTCGTGCGACAGTTGGTTTATTAAATATCATCATTTGTTAATTCAAATAGCACCATTTGTTTTTTTTGAAGCTATTGCTAGTACAGTTGGTATTATTACAAGCAATGTGTTTATATTTCTGCTCATTACACTTTTCAATTTTCTTTTATCGTTATCTGATATTTTTTCGTTTTTTTTCGTTTTGGTGATGACTCCTTCGAGTTGCCTTATCAATGGAAATGCACCTGAATATAGACATCAATAATAGCCATGCTATTTGTTGTTACAAATATAAAAAAGGCAGGTGAAAACAGATGAAAAAGACTCTTTTGAAAAAGCCTTTTAAGAAAGATAAGAATACTTATAGTTGCTATAATTCAGAGACTCCATACTCAATCAAAAACGACTTGAACTCAAAGAAGCCGGACATACTCTCGACAACAGTTCGGAATACAAAATGGTCTATGATCTCTTGAACCGTTTTCTTGAAGTTCTCCCCGCATAAACACAACCAAATACATAAGCCATCTATATACCACCACAGTGGTCACATAGGTGGCTTTTTTCATTTCTCAAAATTCTCACAATAGGAGGTCGTATATGAACGCAAAGACACCGCAGAACTCTCTTTCTTTTGAAGATCTGCTCACAGAAGTAGATTCTTCTCCAAAGACGGACGAACCGTTTCCACTGGCAACTCACGCGGCACGGTGCTCAAATTGCAGTCACTTCCGGCACGGAAAATGTAATCTGAAACACTGCTGCTGTATGACTGACAGGATCAAAGCGCATTCGTGTAGTTATTCCGATGTTCTTGATCATTGCTTTTCCCGGATCAAGGATATGCAAAGCAAAATGATGTTTCGATCAATGACATGAATCTTTCGAGCAAAACTTTTAATATTTTACGTATCAATGATTGTTTGTTGTTGAGTGATTTTGTTCTTACATCCAATGCACAAAAACTGGAATTGTGTTTTGGAGACAGAAACTCTGCACGTGAGATCGCTTTGTTTTCACGTGAATGGCTTCATGCCAACAGAGCTGAAATAACGGCTTTTTGTGAAAAAGAAAGTGACACTACTTTGAAACAGTTATTTTAGACGCAGACGCCGAAAACGATAAAAAGCAAATAAAACTTTTGGAGCTTGCAATACAGCACGGTGAAGAACAACGAGTTGATTACAATTTAATTGATATGGCAATATGCCTGTTCCGCTTTTCGGCTGATAGTCGGCAAGATGGTTTTTATCGTTTTTTCGACTTGGCGGTTGATAGGTATCATCAAAAAAGAATAAACAAAAATCGCTATCGGTTATCATTGCCTGATTGCGTTCTACATAACTTGCTCTGCCGGAGGTGTATTTCGTTGGGTGTTCGTACTCTGAATCATAGTCCTTGATACGCACAGGGCGTTTCAGGATACTGCTCCATAACCGTTCTTCCTCGGCTTTGTCCTCTTTCATCGTGGCACATTCGTGGCGGCAAGTGTAGGCAACTCGCTGAATGGTCGGATACTTTTCCTGCAACTCGGTCACAACATCGTGGCAAATAGAATCAAAGTCGCTCCGACTGCCGAACAGAAAATAAGTCGCGTCCTCTTCCGTGATAAGCCTTTCGACTGTTATCCGTATCTTTTCTCGCAGTTCTTCGGTGTCCGGCACATCCCGGTGACCGATAAAACACACCTTCTTTTTCATACGCATCCTCCAGTGTATACTTTACATAAAAGTATAACACGAATTAACCAGAAAATAAATACAAATAGAATGTTTAACTCCTTAATAGTGTGTTTATATGGCGTGGAAAGTAACATATACTAATGGTGTGGATGAAATACTAATGGGGGTTGTGGAATGAATATTGAAACGATAGGTGCAAACATACGTAAAGTGCGTTTAGAAAAGAAAATGCGGCAGGAGGATTTGGCAGAAAAAGCTGAGCTGACACCAAATTATATCGGTGCTATAGAGCGCGGCGAAAAGATTCCATCTTTGGAGTCCCTGGTTGCAATCATAAATGCACTTGGTACTTCATCAAATATCATTTTTAGAGATGTTATTGAGGCTGACTACACGGTAAAAACATCCCTGCTCTCCGATAAAATCGACAAGCTTTCAAAGGAAAGCCGTGAGAATGTTTATGCAGTCATAGATACTATGATTTCAAGAATGAAATAGAACAATTAAATAAGCCGAGCATTTAGTAATTTATCTGCTCGGTTTTATTTTGGGATCTTTATTTTTGAATAAAACAAACTTTTCCAAAATTGTTGCAAATATGCAACAACGCAAGTTGTTGTTCTTTTTTCTATTGACGAATGACGACGTTTTTGTATAATTATTGTATTAATAACAATAATTATCAAGGAGAACCGAAAAATGGCAAACTTCTGTGATTATCAGATTCGAGTCCGTGCGGATGACAGAAAGACCGCGCTTCTGATTTATGCGTCTGTTCCGTGCTTGGATGAAAAAGTGATTACATACGAAGAAGATTTGGGAAAATATGAGCTTCATTTTACAGGTTCCTGCAAATGGTCTGTCAACTTCGGTGTAAGCGATACTTGGGATAATGACGACATTGATTTGTCCGATATGGATGACGACGAAATAATCCGGGCAGGAGAAAACCTTTGGGATTATTCACTCAGGTCAAAATCCGAAGCGTTCGATTGTGAGATAATGGTTCACTATTGGTCTGAAGAATCAGGTTTCGATCAGTTTGACCGATATAAATCCGGCGATGTTATTAAGCAAAGAAAAATCAAATATAATAGTAAATCATGGAGTAAGAACCGGACTGACGGAACATTTGACTGGGATACTCTTGAATTCATGGGCAAAGAAAGAGTCTATGACGAGTCTGTCCGCGGTGAAGAGAAAGATGCTCAGTTTGTGAGTGGTATAGTGAATGGCTTGAACGCACTTCTCAATCCATTTGGAGGAGCATTCACTCTGCCCGATTCGGATTCGGCGGCAGATTCAAAAATCAAGGGAACCGATTTCGATCTCTACAAATGGACATTTTCTGAGGGAAACAGACAGGACGGAGACGGCTGGTCTATCGCTGTTCCTGACGGATTTGAAGTTGCAAAATCACCTGAAGACAGGCTGTTTGAAACCGTTCCGAAAGGATATAAATATAAAGTGGAGGACGCTCCTCTGCGGCTTTTGCCGGGTGAAAAGCAAGCCACAATGCTGATTCCGCAGGTAATAGGTGATGCAGAGAATGTGTGGAGACATCACCCGTATGCGAGATTACAATGAAGCCATCACAAGAAAAGGAGCTGACTTCATGAAAGAAAAACGATATGTACCCCAGAGTGACTATGAGCGGCGGATTATTGTTCTCAGTCTGAACAGACTTCGGAATCGCGTAATCGCAGACGGCATTGATCCCATCGACGTGGACAGGATGCTGCTCAAAATGGCAAGACTGAACAAGAAGAGATTTGGGAGGGTATGACTGCGGAAATTGTAAATTCAGAACTGATTTCCATTCTCTGAATCCGACAGCGTACACTGCCTTTTTAATTTGTCACAATCTGTCACTAGAAAGTATCAAAAAACAGTGGTATAATATTTTTGTATACCTATACCAAGGAGGAGCGGCGCATGAAAAGTACATTGACCAAGCGAAAAACGCGGGGGAAAGATCTGATTCTCATCGCCGCGATGGCTTTACTTCTGCTTTCCACCATTCTGCTTTCGTACAGAATGGACCTTTCCCGCAACGCTTATCTGATGACGGATGCAGCACTCGGCATGACGATGCTGGCATTTGATCTCATCTTGTTGTTCTGCATCATCTTCGGCAGCTATCGGGACGAAAGCTCCACCCGCACATTTATCCATATGCTCATGGCGACCTTCCTGTGTGTTCTTTGCTCCGTCTATTTCTACGCGCTTTACGGCAAAGCAGAGTATTCCACGCTCCTCCATGTTCTGTACGCCCTGTCTTATGTGTTTGGCGCATTGTATTGGGCGTTTCTGTGGATTTATATGCGCGGCATGGAGCCGCAGACAAAAATGCAGAAAGTGCTGGATCATGTGGTATTCTTCGGTGTCGGGGTTTATGTGCTTGCCCTTCTGCTGGACATCTTTTTTGACTTCTTCACCCAGATGGAGGCGGGGAAGATCGTCTTTTCTCCCTATTGGAATATTGGCTCCGTCTTTTGGGTGGCGCTGTATTTGGCGTTTTTCCTGCGTATCTTCTGCTCTGCCTTTTCCAAAAAGGAAAAATGGCAGCTCGTCAGCTATATCATCCTGCCCAGCATCATCCTTTCGCTCTTTGAGCTTTTCTGGCTTTTCGGTCATACCGTTTTTCCGAGCTCCGTCACCTTTCTCGGCGCGGTGATATCCATGTACCTGATCTTTTTCAATCAGTATCACGAGCGCGGACGCAAGCTACTTCTCAAAGAAATGGATCTGACGCAGACACGGCTCAACACCATGATTTTGCAGACAAACCCCCATTTTGTCTACAACACGCTCGGCTCCATCGAATATTTCTGTGACCACGACCCGGCGCAGGCCAAGCGGATGCTGAACGACTTTACCCGCTATCTCCGCTCCAACTCCGCAAACCTCACCAATCAGCCCATGATAACCTTCATGCAGGAGCTTGAAAATCTGAAAGCCTACCTGCGTATCGAGCAGGTGCGCTTTCCCAATCTGAAAGTGGAATATGATATTGCTGCGGAGGATTTCATGCTGCCGTGTCTGTCCGTGCAGCCGCTCGTTGAAAACGCCATCAAGCACGGCATCGGCAAGCGGCGCGGCAATGCCGGCACCGTAACCGTCCGCACGGAGGAATTGCCCGACAGTTTTCGCATCACCGTCACCGATGACGGTGTGGGCTATACCGGTATTCCCGATGACGGCAAGCCTCATCTCGGCATCACCAATATCCGGGAGCGGGTGGAGATCTGCTGCGGCGGCACGCTGACGATAGAGGGAACGCCGTGGCAGGGAACGACTGCCGAAATCTGTATTCCGAAGAAGGGGGAACGCTTATGATCGCCCTATGTATCGACGATGAACCCATCATGCTCGCGCTTTTGAAGGAAGCGGTGGCAGCGTCGCCGGATATCGAGGAGGTCTACGCCTTTGAGGAAGAAGCCGACGCGCTTGCGTGGGCGGAGACGCACCCCTTTGACGTGGCGTTTCTCGACATCGAGCTCCACGACATGACCGGCACAGAGGTTGCCCGACGTTTACGGAAAAACGCGCCGTATCTGCCCGTCATCTTCTGCACCGGCTACACGGAGTACGCATTGGAGGCCATGCAGCTCCACGCTGACGGCTATCTCCTGAAGCCCATTGCCGCCGAGGATGTGCAAAAGGAGCTTGACCGCATTTTGGGCAAAGCGGGCGCAAACGCGCTGCTGTTCGTTTCCGAAAACGCTCTTACGATCAAGAATAAAAACGGCGAGCTCATCACGTTCTCCCGCAGCCGGACGATGGAACTGTTGAGGCTCCTGCTTGACGCAAAGGGTGAGCTGGAAACCGCCGGCGAGCTGTGCTCGTCGCTGTTTGGCAACACCCCGGGATTTGGGGAAAAGGATCGCAACTATTTCTTCCATTTGCTCAGCGACCTGAAAACCACCCTTGCCGCCCACGGCGCGGAGGAGGTGCTGGTGAAAACCGCACAGGGCTATGGATTACGGATGGATCGGATCGCCGTTTCGGCTGCGAAGAGCTGAAACGGGCGAATCTGTCCCTATCTGTCACAAAAAATTGGGCAACAATCGTGCTATACTATACAAAAAATATGAAAGGGGGCTTGACAAATGCATTATGACGTGTTCACAACAGTGAGCAAGCGTAGTTTCGCTACGCTCCTTTGTCAAGCCTTTTTGCCGAAAAATATTCCAAAATCGAAAGACCGACACGTTCACG
>CALCRH010000198.1 GCA_937894515.1 uncultured Clostridia bacterium
CGAACCTGGCCTGCGGCGTTGATCTTTCCGACGAACGCCTGACTGTCATCCCACGAGACTTCTTCCACAGGCCGATCTTCAGGACGAGATCGTCGATCTGGGAACGGAAGTCGGACGCATCGCGGGCGTTGCGGGAGGCCTCCGCCGCCTGCTCCAGCGCCGGCTGCTTGACATAGGCATCGTAATAATTCGTCCAGATGCCTTCGCTGTCCATCGCCTCCGCCTGATCCCGCAGCCGGGAATACTCCGCAGCGGGGCGGTGGCTGATGGCATCGAGGTAGGCATTGCGGGTCGTTTGCACCTGTTCCTCATACCAGTCCATCACGGCTCCGTCATCCTGATAGACGGCGTCCTCGTAGCTGTCGGGATGCTCCTCCTGATAATGCCGTCTGGCGTGGTCAAGCTGCTGCTCATGCAGGAGCTGCTCCTGCCGGATGCGCTCCTGCACGGCTCGTTCCTGCGCCTCGCGGGCCTCACGAGCCTCCTGCTCTCGGCGTGCGGCCTCCAAAAACGCCTCCTCCAGGCCAAGTGCCTCATCATTCAGATCCGAGGGCGTTTCCGCCGGCTGGTTTTCCGCCAGGAAGGTCTGGTAGGTCTCGATCTCCTTGTCCAAATCGGGTACGGTGAGGTCAATGCCGCCGTCGTGCAGATACCACTCCATGATCTGCTCATCCAACTGCTGTTTGTCCACATCGTCGGAGAAAAAGTTGTCAGTGGTATAGTTTCGCAGATCTTCCAGCGTGGTCTGGGCTTTCAGATCCATCACGTTCCGATAGCGTTCCTCGTCGTAGTCATAGACGCTATTGCCCTCGTTCCCGGTCAAACCCATTTGGTCGGCCAGATAGTGCCGATAGGCATCCGCTTGCAGCGCCCGTTGCTCTTGCTGGCGCTGCAGATTTCCGTTGTGCCAGTCCAGTACATGCTGATCCAGGCGGTCGGCCATGCTCTGTGTCAGATCCTCTGCTTCGGGATCCAACAGCACCATGGCAGCTTGGCGCAGGGTATCCAGCGTCGGATTGTCGTTCAGCAGCCCTTTTGTCTGTTCGGAGAACTGTGCGTATGTCGCAGCATCCGTTTCATCGGCGAGATCCTGTAAAGCTTGCAGGATCCTTTGGCGGTAGGCCTGTTTCAGTTCGTTGGCGCTTTGTTCGGTTGCGTAATCAGGCATATATATGGCTACCTTCAGAGTGGTAGATTTAAGACAGAGAAGTTCATTTTCGGATGAAATATCCACATTTTCCCGAAGAGGTTTCTCTCTCGGTAATGTCTGCTCTGATATTTTAAAATAATATAGCATAAAGACAGCGAGAATACAACCAACAGTATGGTAAAAAAATGAAAACCATCGGTTAAACCGGCGATTTGATCGAAGATACAGGGAATTATCTCCGCTTTTTCTCCTGCACCGGCCTCTTTTGCGTTAAAGATCCAGTATAAAGTCCCGCAAGCTGTTGTATATCAACAACTTACGGGACTTTATTTCAGCCTGCCACAGGCAGAAGTATCTTTCCTTTATATTAGCGTTGCTTAATTATATAATTGCCTCCACGAACCACCGCTCGTCCTCAAACCATAGATACCGTTCCTGTCCCTGGATACGGCAGGTATATCGAGTCCCCACGCCGCCCACGGTCTGGCAGGCCGCACGGCAGACATCCAACACCCTATCTATGATGAAGTGCTGGTCATCAAACTCAATTTCAATGGGGCGCATTTTGCCCTCTGTATCGAAACGTACCGTCACCGGTACGTATTTTTTTTGCCTATCCATCGCTATCCTCCCTTACCCGAAGTATCCCACGGGATGAACCGTGTGGTCGTCTCTTGGATTGATACTGCCCAACACGCTGTCCGACAGCATCAGCGCCCGCCGCACACTCATATAGCCGTACCGATCTCGGAGCCGATCTACCGTCTCATCTATGCACTCCCATTTCTCCCGACGCTTGGCATCCTCATAGAAAGAGAGCTGCACATCATTACTCTCCACCAAATCGCAGCCACGAACACCAATACTGCGGATGGGTGCATCCCAATGATAATTCCGCTTGAATAAATCAAACGCCACCTCTGTGATTTCTGTGCTGGAGCAGGTAGGCTGCTGCAATTTCCGCTGCCGCAGAAATGTATTGAGGTTGGCATCTCGGACACTGACGGAAACCGTTGTGCATCTGGAGGCAAGTTCCCGCATACGGCTTGCCACACTCTCAGATAGCAAATAGAGCATCAGACGCACATCCTCATCGCAGGTCAGATCTCGCGGCGTGGTTGCACTGTTGCCAACGCTTTTGATAGTAGGGGTGAATGCCGTATTTTTCACCGGCGACATATCCAACCCTTTGGCAAAGGTACTGAGGATCAGTCCCATCTTGCCCAAGCGCCGCTCCAAAAAGTCTTCCGGAGCCTGCGCCAGTTTTCCTATGGTGTCGATTGCCACGCTCCGCAGCTTACGGCTGGTAGCAGGCCCAACATACAGCAAATCCTCTACCGGAAGTGGATAGACGATCTCCTCATAGTTATCGCGCTCTATCCGCGTGATGGCATCCGGCTTTTTATAGTCACTGCCCAACTTGG
>CALCRH010000199.1 GCA_937894515.1 uncultured Clostridia bacterium
AGCAATAATTGCATAGCTGGTTGTCTGCGGCAAAATATGTTTTAATATAATTCTAATATTTGATCTTTTGATAAAATATTTAAGCTATTTTGAAGGATCAGATATGGGAAACGTTATTTTGATCACCTCCGGCCCAGGTGGCGCCGGTGATGGCGACTCCATAGGGAGTCTCCCTGCCGCCCGCGGTCAGACGCTCCACATATCCGGGAACGGCAGCCTGGACCTTGGCCTGGACCTTCTTGTCCAGAAGGTCGTAAACCCTTAGAGCCTGTGCTATGTTCCCTGATTCAATCTGCGTCTGGACGAGAGGGAGGAAAAATTTCTTATACTTCTCGTCGCCGGTTGCATACCACAGTTCGATGGCGGCATTTATCCTGGAATCCCCTCCCATTCTGCGACCGTTCTGCTGTGCATTTGTGTTCGGGGCGGCAGCCTCGAAGTACTTGTTCCAGAGCATCAGGGCGTTCTTGAGAGGGTTGCGGCGGAGGTCCAGATAGCGGTACCTTGCGCGGATATCCTCTCCACCGTCGGATTCGTCCTCGATGGTGAACGGAGGTGTCTGTGCTTCGTTGAGGATCTTCAGGCCGGTGAGTTTGAGTTCGATGTCGCCGGTGGCGATCTTCGCGTTCTTGCTCTGGCGTTCTTCCACGATACCGGTGGCCTGGATTACATATTCGCGGCCGAGCTTTGCGGCAGCGGCGGCAACTTCTTCACAGGTGGAATCTCTGAGCTGTGTTATGCCATAGCGGTCCCTGAGGTCAATGAAGCTCATGCCGCCCATTTTGCGGACTCTCTGCACCCAGCCTGCCAGTGTTACTGTCTGGCCTGCGTTTTCCGCGCGGAGTTCACCGCAGTTATGTGTTCTGTACATATCGTTTATTTTTTGATATTGTCCTTTATCAGTTCAGCCCATACCGCATAGGCAGCGTCATTGGGATGACATCCGTCAACCGTGGCGGCGACTTTGTATTCCTCACCGAACATTTTATGTCCGTCGATGAAATAAACATTTTTATCGGTCTCGGCGGCTTTTTCGTATGTTTCTTTTACGATTTCTGCGCTTATTTCAAGCGGCTTTTCGTTGACAGGCACTTCGAGGGCACGGAAAAGCCGGAAAACTACAGCTTTATTCAGGCGCTCGTCACGGATAACCTCGCTCTGATGGAGATGCAGCCGGAATATCTTGACGAGCTTAAAAATCTGCCTCCCAAGATACGCGAGGCATGGCTTTACGGTCGCTGGGATATCTACGAGGGGCAGTTTTTCGAGGATTTCCGTATTGATCCCGATGTTTCCCGCTGCGTTGAGGCCGGGATCACGCCGGAGGAAGCGCGCAGGCAGCACCGTTTTACGCACGTTATACCCGCTTTTGATATCAATGCCGGAAGCTGCCGCGCATGGAAGGTGTACCGGAGCTACGACTTCGGCTTCTCCCATCCGTTCAGCTGTGCGTGGTGGGCGGTCGATTACGATGGGACACTGTACCGCATCATGGAGCTGTACGGATGCACCGAGACGCCGGATGAGGGCGTGCGCTGGAACGCCGACGAGCAGTTCCGGAAGATCGCGGAGACGGAGAGAACGCATCCGTGGCTGAAGGGGAAAAAGATCATGGGCATAGCCGACCCGGCGATCTGGAACGCGGCGAGCGGGGAGAGCATCGCGGACACGGCGGCAAAGTATCAGCTGTACTTCACGCCGGGGGACAACAACCGGATCCCCGGGTGGATGCAGGTACACTACCGGCTGCAGTTCGACGAGGAGGGCTATGCGCGGATGTATGTTTTCAACAACTGCACGGCGTTCATACGGACGATGCCGCTGATGCAGTACAGCACGACGCAGGTGGAGGATGTGGACACGAGGTTAGAGGATCACGTGGCGGACGAGGTGCGGTACATGTGCATGAGCCGTCCGGTATCGCCGCTGATGCCGAGGGAGGAGCGGAAGATCCTCAGCGATCCGCTGGATATGTTCAGGAAGAAGTGAGGAGAACGGCGGCGGGGGAGAGCCGCCCGCCCTACGGGAAGAAAGGAGAACGGAATGGACGAGATGATGATGCAGAGCGAGCGGGTGTCGGTGATCGGGGAAGAGAAGCTGCGGGAGTTTAACCGGGAGCTGAACCGATACCGGGCGGGAAAGTCGAGCGTGGAGAGACGCGCCATCGAGGCGGAAAACTGGTGGCACATGCGCAACCAGACGGAGAGAGAGAAAGAGACCAGCGGGATGAGCGGGTTCAACGCAAAGTCAGGCTGGCTGCACAACGTGATCGTTTCCAAGCACAGCGACCTGATGGAGGCGTACCCGGAGGCGAACATATTGCCGAGAGAGCAGGGGGACACGGACGAGGCGGAGATGCTCAGCAAGATCATCCCCGTGGTGCTGGAGCAGAACCACTACTCGGATGTGTACTCGGACAAGTGCTGGCAGAAGCTGAAGACCGGGACGGGGATCACGAAGATCTACTGGGACGCGGACAAGCTGCACGGGCTGGGGGATATCGCCATCGACCGGGTGGACATCCTCAATGTGTTCTGGGAGCCGGGAGTGTCGGACATCCAGAAAAGCAAATACTTTTTCCACACGGCGATGATGGACAATGACGCCATCGAGGAGATGTTCCCGCAGGTCAGGGGGAAGCTGCACGGCGGGAGCGGGTTTGTGCCGCAGAAGTTCCGGGCGGACGACGCGGTTTCCGACGAGAACAAAAGCACGGTGATCGACTGCTACTACAAGCTGCGCCGGGGGAACACGACGGAGCTGCACTACTGTAAGTACGTCGGCGATCAGATCCTTTACAGCACGGAGAACGAGGGCAAGCCGCTGTACGATCACGGGCTGTACCCCTTCGTGTTCGACTCGCTCTACCCCATCGAGGGAAGCCCGTCGGGCTACGGGTTCATCGACCTCGGACAGAACATTCAGATGCAGCTGGACATGATGCAGACGGCGTTCGTCAAGAACACGATGGTCGGCGCGGTGCCGAGGTACTTCTCCCGCATGGACGGGGCGATCAACGAGGAAGAATTTCTCAACGTGGATAAGCCGGTAGTACACGTGGATGGGAACCTCGGGACGGATGCGCTGCGGCTCATTGACTACAAACCGCTGAGCGGGAACTATCTCAACATGCGGCAGTACACGATCGACGAGCTGCGGCAGACGACCGGCAACACGGAGGCGAGCAACGGCAACACTCCCTCCGGCGTGACGGCGGCGAGCGCCATTGCCGCCCTGCAGGAGGCGGCGGGCAAGGGTTCCAGAGACGCGACGCGCACCACCTACCGCGCCTTCGTGCGGGAGATGGAAATGGTGATCGAGCTGATACGACAGTTCTACGATCTGCCGAGGGAGTTTCGGATCACGGGAGAGATGGGACGCGACAGCTTTGTCAGCTTCGACAACTCCGGACTTGCGATGCAGACGACGGGGCAGCTGGACGGACAGGAGACCTACCGACTGCCGGTGTTCGACATCAAGGTCGAGCCCGCCAAGCGGACGACCTACAGCCGGATCACGCAGAACGAGCTGGCCTTACAGTTTTTCAATCAGGGATTTTTCAATCCGCAGCTGACGGATCAGGCGCTGTGCGCGGTACAGATGATGGACTTCGACGGGAAGGAAGACGTGACGCAGATGATCGTGCGCAACGGGACGCTCGCACAGAAGCTGGCGCAGATGCAGCAGCTGGCACTGGCGCTGACCGCGAAGTATGAGCCGCAGAACATGGAGATGCTGGCGGCGAGCATGACGGGGCAGCAGGGCGCGGTAGTGCGAACGAACCTCCCTCAGTCGCTGCGCGACAGCTCCCTCCGAGAGGGAGCCAAAGGGGAAGCGGAGGATGCGAGAGTGACGAAGGCGAGGGCGCAGAGCCGAGAGGCGAGTCAGGTTGAATGAGGAATGAGGAATTAGAAATGAGGAATTGAGGAGCCGCTGCGCGGCGATTGGAATTACGGGAGGATGGACAATGACGAAGATTACGTATGATGAAGGCAAGCTGACAATGCGGTTTGACGGGCACGCGGGAGCGGGCGAGAAAGGAAATGATCTCGTGTGCGCCGGGGTGTCCACGTTGACGGGAACGCTGCGGGCAATGTGCGAGATGTGCGAAGACGAGCTTGTGCCGACGATCTTCTTCGGGGACGCACTGTGCGAGGTGACATTGGAGCCGGAGGAGAAGTACAGAGCGACCGCAATCATGATCATGCGGACGGTGTTTGCAGGGTGCTCCGTGCTGGCAAACAGGTACAAAAAGAATGTGCAGGTTGAGTTGAAGGAGGAAGATGATCATGCTGGCGACGAATGAGAAAGAGAAAATAGATACCACACCACAGGGGACACAGGCACAGGTGGCGGGGAGTACCACACCACAGGGGAACCCATCAGTCGCTGCGCGACAGCTCTCATTGCAGGGGAGCCAAGGCACCAATGCGGGGACGGCGGGGGCGACCTCATCCACTGCAAGCGCTTCCCCTTCCCCAAGCGCGGGGAAGGAAGGAAGCACGGTCAACAGTCCGACGTATAACAACACGATGGCGGCGCTGCGGCAGGCGCAGGGGATGGGCGCGGAATTCACCGGGGACTATGACACGGAGATCGCGAGGCTGTACGACGAGATCGCGAACCGGGATAAGTTCAGCTACGACTACTCGACCGACCCACTGTACGCGCAGTATAAGCAGAGCTATCAACAGGCGGGGCAACAGGCGATGCGCGATACCGTGGGGCAGGGCGCGGCACTGACGGGAGGCTACGACAACAGCTACGCGCAGAGCGTGGGACAACAGCAGTACGACGCTTACCTTGCACGGCTCAACGATGTATTGCCGGAGCTGTACGGAAACGCCTACAACGTCTACCAGAGCGAGGGCGACCGGCTCAACCAGCTGTACGCGCTGGCAAGAGACCAGCGGGACAACGCCTATCAGCGGTACCGCGACGCGCTGGGAGACGCCTATCAGCGGTACCGCGACGCGCTGGGA
>CALCRH010000200.1 GCA_937894515.1 uncultured Clostridia bacterium
CATTAAGATATGTTTTATTTGCATCATATTCCATAAATAATTCTGCTTGCATTGTAGTATTTTGTCCATCAACTGTTACATTTGTACATCCATTTGGAAGTGTCAAATAAGGTGTAATACAACGACCTTCAGACTCAATTACATAACCTGTAGAAGATGCTGAATTTTTAAGGGCATAATTTAATGTAAATCCTGCGAAAGCATAGTCAATTTGCTTTTTATAAATCCCTATTTTAGAAATATTTACAGTCTCAGTGGCACTATCTGTACCCTTACTAGCATAAATTGTTCAAGTTCCTAACTCAGTAATTTTAAAATACCAGGTACCAGAACTTTCTATAGTATCCAACCGCGTACTATCTTTTTGAATATATACAGTCGAACCAGTCGGTGCAGTTACAAACAAATCTGTTGCGTTGGTTCCCGCAACTCTTACCCAATCCGAGCCGCCCCATTTGTGCATAGCAGCATAGAGGTAATTGGAGGAAGTCCAAGTGTTCTTTGATGTGTACTTATATTTGGCATACACCTTCTGCCCGACATATACCTTGCCGCTTGATCCGCCGCTTCCGTTATCCGCCTGCACATTTCCGGAATAATCTATCGCAGATACCTGATAACGGTAAACGGTCGGTTTAATGGGAATGTAGAAGGTCTTTGCCGCACCGTATTTGAGAACATTGCCGCTTGAATCGATCCAGTCCACCTGCGCCCTGACTTTAATATAGTTTTGGTCATTGGGGACAGTCGTAGGTGTCAGCGATACATCAAACCATGTTCCGCTGTCGGAATAAACTTTTCGGCTTGTCGCAGAACCGCCGATCACCGTGATCGTTTGCTTTACATAGCAGTTCTCCGTTTCGGCGGGGAAATTGATAGAATACCAAATGCTCGCTCCGGAATACGGATATCCGCTTCCATAAGTCCAAGTGGAAAAAGTATCACCTGTACTTGTGCCGTATTTGAATGTTTTTGTCCCTTTTGAGCCATTATACGCTTCAAGCTTTTTTACACTCAAATCCGGGGAAAAATCCGACTTCGTTTCCGTATAGGCAATACCGACACCGTAGCCGGAGTTGATGACTGTCTTAAAGGTTGCTCGCTTCGTCAGCTCGGTTGCGGCTGGCCACAAATCTTGTCCGTCCGGCGTGTAGAGCAGGTTCGGATATACCTTGTTTGTGCAGACGGAAATAAAGCCCCACGATGCCGCCGTTGAGCTGCTTCCGCCGTCACTGTTCTCTCCGAGATAGTATTTACCGTAAATAGCAAGCTCCGTTGCCGTGACAGAATGATATGTACCTTCGATCATGACATCGTAAAGCGGCTCTACAAGGATTTTATCTCCGTTTTTCAAATTGCTGATGGAACCGGCTCCGAGCGTTGACAGTATCTTGTTCAGATTGTTATTGTTCGCCTGCCATGTTTTCATCGTGGACGGCTCACCGAGTGCCGTTGCAAAGCCCATATCCGCTTCCTTGTAACAGTTCGTGCTGGTTTTGCTTGTCGAGAAACCGGAGTTCTGATAGTTTATAAGTTGCTTCTTGTTGTATTTCGTGTTGAACTTATACGCATTCGTGCTTTCGTAATTTCCGTAATACTCGTTTCGGAACACATCAATGACCTTTGAAACCTTATTGGCTCCGGTTTTATCTACGATACTGAATCGGTATCCGAGACAGTTATCGTCGGGATAGCGTCTTACCGCAAATCCTCTGACATCCGCCGATGTTCCCTTACCGGCTCCACCACCGGATGAGCCATCCCATTCAAGGGCAAAGCAAGTCGAGGAAAACACGGACAGAACGCTGATAAGTGTCAAAAGGATTGCAATCAGTTTTTGTGTTTTCTTTTTCATCTTAACCTCTCTTTCCAAACAAAAGAGCCTGACCGTTTTCGATCAAGCTCTCTGCTTTGATTATTTCATTTCTTACTTACAGGAATGGCAAGTCCATGCTTCGACATGCTCTCCGCAAAGCGGACAGTCAATGTCGATATTGTATTCCGCACAAGTGCCGTTTGATCCGTCCCCGCAGGGTTTCCCGCATTTCTGGCAATAGTAAACGGGATCGCTATGAATATCGTAGTTCGGACACTTGGACGGCGTGTAGCAGGTCTGTCCCCATTCGTCTGTCGCATAGAAGCTCGGACAGTCATGCTTTCCGCAATACGGACAGCCGCCGAGTTCAAGGTTCAGCACATATGCATGGGTTTCCGGTCCGTCACAATGATGACCGGGCGTTCCGCAGTCATACGGTTCGGGGGTATTCCCGCCGATTACGATTCCGCCGCTGCTTGGTTCATCCTGCTTCGGCGGATCAGTCTGCTCGACCGGCTTTACGACTTCCGTCGTTTCCTTCTCAGTACTCTTCCCTTGCGTTCCCTGTTCGGGTTTCTTTTCTTCAACCGGTGTCAATCCTTTACCATCCGGCTCGATCACCGATGGTTCTTCATCTTTGGGTGTCTTTTTGCTTTCGTCTGTCGTTTCTCCCGCAGGATCGGAAGATTCGGACGGATCTTCGATAGTGACATCTTTCTCAGGGTTTACATCCGAGATTTCAGTCGTTTCCGGCGTTTTCGGATCAGTGCCGTTCTTCGGCATCAATACGATCAACAGAACGATTGCAAGGATGACACCAACGACACACCCGCCGACGATCAAGAGTTTCTTTTTGTTTTTCATAGGTTTTTCCTCCTAAAATTTTTCAATATATTTGGATTCAACTGTGACAGGAACTGCGGCGGTTGTTACCTTTACCCCGCAGAAGTAGATCGGAACATAAACGGTGTATGTAATATATAGCTTGAGTTTTCTTTTTTCAGAGCAATACATCTGTGGAACTGAGATTTTGAACTCCTCATTTCCTTCTCCGTCTATATGATACAGATAATTGCCGCTTCTTTCAAATGTGCAAAAATCTGTAAGCGCAGATATATACGAGGATGATGCAGGGTATATATCGTCGTCATATCCCCTTTTGATATCATCATAGATTTCAATCGCATTGGTAATGACATAGTTATCCAAGACTACTCTTGAATTGCGTTCCGTCTGCTTGACGATACTGACAGCATTTACGAAGGTAATCATAACCGTCAGAATCATACAAATGATAATTGTGAGGACGCAAGGCGTAATATAGCTCATAGCAGCTTTCTTTCGTATTCTCATGCCGCCCGCCTCACTTCCAATACTTTTCTGACAGTCCTGTTTTCTTCACGCTGACCGTGACCGGAATCTTGAACACGCCAAGCCCTTTCACATAGGTCTGTACCGAGATTTTCACCCACATCACATCGCCAAGCTGGACACGCTTGTAGGTCGAATTGAAATACTTATCTGCGCCGGTTTCGGTGCTGAACGAAAAATATTCTGTTTTCAATGTGTTGCTGCGGGATGTAAACTCTGTGCTGAAAGCTCCCGTATAGGTCGCTTCTTCAATGAGTTCGTCAGCGATCTCATCCATTTCAACACGAAGCGTGATGAAGCTGAAAATGTTGATTGCTACCACCAGCACCATCACGAAAGCGATGACTCCGACACAAATGTCGATATATCCCTCGCCCCTTTTGGACTTCATTCTTTTCGCCATAGTCCACCTCCTACATAAAGAGAACGCCGATACTGCTCATGATCTGTTCCAGGATCACCACAACATAAATGAGCATGAAGCAGACAAGCAGACACATGGAAAGGCGTTTCACTTTTCTCGGAATTTTCTGTGCCTCCAGGCGTAATTGCTGACGCTGAACATCCGAGAATTTCAGAGAAAGCGATGACCAATACATTTCCGTATCGTCGCCACGCAGAATGCCGATCAGACCTCTGCAAATATCGCTCATCATGGAGGAACCAACACGGGATTCCAGTCTGGTGATGGCTCCCTCATAATTGCCCGACTTCATATCGGCAACCGTGATTTCAAGCTCATGCTTTAATTCCGGTCCTGCGTTTTCCTTGTAAGAATCCAGCATATACAGAACATCCCGGCTGTGCTTCAGCGTTTTTTCAATCGCAAAAGTCAGTCTCGGAAGCTCGTATTCGATTTTTGCTCTTTTCTCCTTGATTCGGAAGCTGACACTTTTCATCTCACGGGAGTAGAGGAATACCGCAAGGAAGATGACGACAGGACAAAGCAACGGAAATATGAAAAGAATTGGAATGGCGAACACGCCGACAAGGGATGCTTTCACAACCGCATTTGCTTTGAACATTTCGGGTGTCATATCCACTTGTGCGGTTTTCAGATCTGCTTCAAGCTGCATCCGTTTGAATTCGTTGAGCTTCAGTTTTGTTGACAGCCATTTTGCAATACCGCCGAGCCAGATTTCAAGCGCACTCGTCTTGACCTTCTGCTTTTTGGATAGGTTTTCGACTGCTTTGGAGGTCTTAAAATACGGGATG
>CALCRH010000201.1 GCA_937894515.1 uncultured Clostridia bacterium
ACACCACTATAACCTCGAGTATTATACCACATAATTTACAATTATTCCATTAATAAAATTAGGCTAGGCAACTTTTATATATTTAATAGTTTTTCCACACCGTAATCAATGCATACAAAAACGGTACATTGATTTCACAAGGACACAGGCTAAGTACGCAGGGACAAATAAACACTTTTTTGAAATAAAGAAAGAGCACGGAAAAACCTCCACATTCTCTTTGGTCTTTTTATTTGGTTTGCCCCACATAGATAAAAGCAGACCACCCAGCATAGGCATAAAGCCTTGCCGGGTGTCCTGTTCATCAAAAATACTCGTCTGTACTCATCATTTTCAAGTCAAATTTGGGAAGAATCGCAATTACCAATCCATTTTCAAAGTCATTTTTGTCATCAAAAACAATGCCAAAGTCACCATTTCGCTTTATCTTTAAGACCTTTGGTGTGAAACGTTCTATTGCTGCCTCTTGTGAACCGCTTTCCTTAAGCAAGGCTGTTTCAATGCTGGCAAGAATACTGCTACGGTTATTGAGGAATAACGCAAAAGAATCGTTCTGTTCAGTAGTAACCCCGTCAGTTTCGTAATAGGCATCAGCAGATGCAGTTATGTTAAATATAGTATTGAAAAGACAAATGTTTAGTGGAATCTCCCATGCAAAGTTGAATTTTGCATTTGAAAATGCTCCGTTATTCATAGTGCCACCTCCTAATTATTGTGAACGTCCGCCATCATGCTTGACATTTGCATGAACTTCGTTCGGTACTTTTTGCATTGTGCGTTTATCCTCGCATTCATGCCAAGTATAATTGTTTTCTTTTCGCCATTGTTCAACTTCACCTGGTGTACATCCTCGTTGTTTTGCTAATGCAATATCTGCTCTTTTAAAATTGCGGTCTTTTGCATCTGAACCACCAGTCTCAAAATCGTCAATTTCCACAGTGCCTCGTGATATTTCATCAAAGACAGGGAAACCATCTCGAAATTCAATTCCATCTATACCATATTTTTCAAGAATCTCTTTCCATGAAAGTTTGTCTGGGTTGCTGTATGGCTTTTCTTCTGGATTTCGGCTTTTTTCCGGTGGAACATAATCCGGATCGGGGTGCCATGTTGAGTTTCCACGATCGCCGTCCCAAGTTCCATGGTTGTCAGGAGTGCTGGTTTTGTTTTCGGCATTATCTGCAGCATCATTCGCGCTACTTGTTTTTTCATCCGTAAGTTCACGGGTTTCCTTGGTTTCGTTTCCATCGGCAGCCGCTTCATTTTCGGTTTCTTTCGCCAAACTGGAATCATATTTTCCAGTCGGTGTTTCTGAAAAGTTTTCAAGCAACTTGCCGAGCGGAGAATCTGAGAATCGCTTTGCCGGATTATCGGTCACGTCTTTGAAATTAGTTCCTATCATCTTATATCCCTCCTGCGAGACGCAATATACTCAAACCATTGTTTATAAAGTTTGTCACGGAATTCAGGTTCATCCTGTTGAATACTCATATCTTTCATAAGGCACTGACTCAATGCGATTATGATAGATTCAGAAGCTTCAGGTACATTCTGAAGGACAAATCTTTTGAGTTTTTCCGTCAAGTCCTCAAGATCTGTGGCGGTTCTAATGCAGTTATCTACATAACCACGAGCGCCGGAAATATCTGTGATTCTTCTTGAAAGCCTCCTAAATTGCTCATCACTCCATGCAGAAGGTTTTCCGGTATCTTTATACTCGGAAATTTGTTCTTCGACATATTCGGTATTCAATTCGGACAAACGCAGAAGGTTGAGCGAGCGTTCAATATCGCCAACAGAAAAATCAAGTTTTTCCGTAACCCTGCCTTGAAGTAGGAAGCGAAGAAGTTGGACGCGAATGTCGGCAATGTCAACATTGTCATAGTTATCTTCATAGTCATAGAAGTTCTCGGCAATATTGCATTTCCCGACCTGAACTAAGACCGGTTCAACCCAATCGTTCTGATATACTGCTGCGACACCTCGCTTGAGCTTGGAGAGTTCTTCAACCTGTTCCTCGTTCAGACCGGCAGCGTAACCAACAAGCTCTCTGTCAGATTTATCGGGCAATCTCAAAATAATCTTCGTGTTTGTATTGCGAATAACAGACATATCAAGAAGTCCGGGAGCTTGATCGGCAATAATAAAGCCTTCACCGTATGTGCGCATTTCGGCAATAGAATTTGCCAGCAGTTCCACCGATTTTCCAAGGAGATTAGCAGATTCAGAAGATTGCTCTGTCGAGGTACGCTTCAAAAGATTATGTGCTTCTTCCAAAACCGTGATATGAGTAAGAGGGCTGTTCATCTTACCCGAAGCCATGCGATACTCATTGAGCTTCATAACGAGAAGTCCCATAATCAGGGATTTTGTTTCAGAAGAACCGACACGGCTCAAATCAACTACAACGCTCTTATCAAAAAGATCACTGTCGGAAAGGTCATCGTTGGTAAAGATCAGCCCATTCAAACCATTGGTCAAAGATTTTACTCTTGTAAGCAACGCACCAGAGTAATCTCCTTTGCTATCGCTTGAATATTTGGATTCGCTGATAACCTTTTCAATTTGTTCGAGCAAATCAGCAAAGTTCGGATATTTTGCTCCTTTGCTGTTTTCGGACGTGCTGAGGTTCCAGCCGACAGAGATATACGCCTGCTCCATGGCTTCTTTGAGTATTGCGGGCATTGCTGCATACATCGGCCAGCAGACATTGAATATCTCTACAAGCCGATCAAGATGCTCCAAAATATGGACATCATCGGGGAAACGGAACGGATTGATCCGAAGGAGAGAGGACTTCTTGGGATTCGTCCCATATACTGTAACGTCAGAGAACTGCCCAAAGATGTTTTTATACTCTCCCTTGGCCGGCTCTACGACCAGGAAAGGAATATTGTAAAGTGTTCTAAGCTGATTCAGAATTTCATAGATTGTATTGCTCTTGCCCGATCCGGTAGAACCGGTAACAAACGTGTGCATGGTAAGAGAATTGCAATCAAGGTTTACCTCGGTATCTGTTTCTTTTCCCATGCTGAACACTTTCCCAAGGGTGAAGTCTCTGCTATGTAGTTTCTGATAGTAGCGGACAACCTCTTTCCCAAAATCAGCGTGTTCGATTACCGGGAACCCGCAAACAGATTTCCTTGGCAATCCCATTTGGATCGCAAGCTCATTTCCGCTAACGAGGGAAGCTGCTGTAACGGGAACAGAGAGGCTTTCGGACTTATATTCAAAGACCGGATGAATGAAGTTCGTAATATAGTCACGAAGAATTGGAAGTTGTTTTGAGCTGTTTTTACGTCCCCAGTAGTTTATCGCAGAAGTCTCTACACCGGACTTATCGCCTTTCATAAGAGCCTTATAAGTTCCGGCAGCCATTTCAGCGGTTTCCTGACTATCGGAAAGGAAATATGCTGCGCATTCCCACATACCGATGCTTTCGCACTCATCAATACGTTTGAGTTGAGAATCCACTCTTTCAAGAGTGTCAATCAAGGACTTATTCTGTAAGCTCAACTGCATATTGTTGGTGGTTCCGGTAGTGGTGCCGCTGCTATGAGTTTCATTATCGGAGACGTTTTCACTGGCAGTATCAGACTCTCCGCGTGTTTTCGATTCGTTTTTTGTATCAGTTGTACTATGGGATAAGCTCGAAAAGTTTGATATGGATTTTGATATAGATTTTGATGTAGATTCTGATAGTCCATATACCGAAATACCAGAGGTTCTACTAACGCTAACACTTGTTGTATTAGATGTGCCTGAAGATTCTCCGTTTGTTTCAGAGTAGCTCGTCCCTTTTTGAACGGACTCATTCGTGGAATGAGAAGTTCCTAAAGACGTGCCATGTGAAAATGCGTCAGAAATACTTAACGCCGTATTGCTTCCGTAAGACATCTGCATATTTGCAAACGGAGAAAGTTGAGTGTAAATCGTTTCATACGCATGACGAGTTTCTTCTAACTGTCCCTGCGTAATACTTTTTGCCAAAATGATCGTAGTATATCTCTGTCCCTGCATTGCTAATGCGAGCTTTTCCAAGCCTTGAATAAAGTTCTCATTATCAATGAAGTTCTCATCTTTGTTCTTTGCAACGCAAGATACAGATGCAATATTCTGTGATGAAATGTTTGATAAAAAGCTTTCCGCTTCAGGATCAAGCAAATCTTTTGTTTTTACTCCGGGAAATTGTCCTACTAAAGCATTTCTCAAAGTATCCTTGAGTGACTTGGTGGTGCGTTTCCCGGCAAAAGAACGCACGCCCATATAAAAATCAGTTTTCTGCCCATCGCTATCTGCAACAATGAACACGCCGCAATTCAAATTCTGCACAGCATTGAAAACGGAGGCGAATTTGTAGGTTGAATACTCGTCGTTCTGATACACCATCTCGGTAATCTTAAAGAGACGGATGTCACTGATTTTTTTCATGCTTTCATCCAGCGGAATGACTTCAAGCCCTGTCAGATCGTGCAGGTATTTCTTCAGAACAATATCATCGACAAGTTTGTTCGCTTCCATAAGACCGTTTTGCAGAACGGCATAGGATGGCATATTTTGCGCCGGCGATTCAGGAGCCAAAGGAACCTCTACGGCTGGGATAACAGCCGGATGTTCTTCCTTCTTTCCAAGAA
>CALCRH010000202.1 GCA_937894515.1 uncultured Clostridia bacterium
GCGAGGCAGATTTGGTTATTGTAACTTTATTCTTTAGGGGCATGATACTGATGTATGCACCCAATGGATTCATCAATATGATCAAATTGCTTTGTACATATCTGAGTACGGTATATGGTGAGGCTATGCTTGTTTGGCTCATTTTACAAGTAATCGCCGTATCGATTTGTTGGAAATACATCATCAATGTCAATTTGTCACCGAAGTATGAGTTCAAAATTCACTAATTAATCAGTCAATGGTTCTGTGTGCAGAGCAATTAATGCTTTCTTCGGCATATCCTCGATATAATACCTCAGAATGCTTTGAATGGCTTGATCTGTTAAATCCCTAGTGTCTTGATTAACATTCTCAGCACAAATCAGAACTTTGGCAGTTTTCTCCACAAGATTGAACTGAATCTCACCATAGGTGCCGTCGTTGTCTACCTGATATTCGTAGACAGCGGCGGCTATTTTTTTATCATCGTCATATTGAACAGATTTCTGACGGACTTTGACACAATGCAGCGCGTCGGCTTTCACCAGTTCCAGCGTTAGCTTTTCTACAGCCCGATTGTAAGCCCGTTCCGCACCATCGGGGCTGCTTCCTTCGAACATAGAAGCAAGTTCATCAAAAGTTGCCCGTGTCGTAATTGGACTGACACGACCGCAGTGCATACAGATTGCATTGCGGTATTCCAACAAACGTTGATCGCGGAAGGATTGCTTGTTATAGGCTTTTTCTATCGTTTCAGCCTGCATTCCATCCCATAAAACACTAGCATAGTCCCAATGATCAGGATACAGCTCGACAGGATCCCGGTTATCGTTATCATCATCGTCCGACTCATTGCCATGCTTGACGTGCATAGAAAGTGCCTGATTCCGGAGACCCAGGGCTTTATTCAGATACTCATATGCCTTTTCTTCTGTACATCCGTTCTTTTCAATCAGTTGCTCAATCGTCTTGTCCCAATCGTTCCTGTTCGCTGCATACATTGCAGATACACGCCGCAACGTTTTATAGGAAGACAGTGAGGAAAAGGACCAGGCTTCTTCCTGCATTCGATAGTGCAAAAGCGTATTGTTTATGAAGGGATAAATGTATGTCAGAAAATTCGCGCCACGACTGGGATCATAAGCAGTAAAGCGCTCAAGTACTGTTTCTCTGCAAGCCAGTTTCATATCCAGAAAACGTGTGTTCGGTTGCCAGCGATCATCCCGTCCGCGGAATGCGTAAATTCGTTTGTTAAAATATTCCTCATGATGATAGAGGAACAAAAACACCCAGAACACCTCATGATTCTGCTGTGCACGCAGTATATACTCCGATGCTTTCATTTTCGGAATATCCGGTTCCGGAAACAAACGAAACGCATGCTGTGTTTCTTCTTCTGTGATTTCTTCAGAATCGATCTGGAATGTTCTGGGGCTGTACCCTTTCATATCCCACGAATAACCTTGCAGTCTGTTAGCCACTTTTCCTCCGTATTACCTTCTTCGGTTTGCTTCTTCTCGTAAAAAGTCAATATTCATTTCATTTTCATATGCTTTCTGTGCGTAGGCAGGTTCGCATATTGCACGTTCCAGTTTATCCTTTGCAGTCTTCTTCATAAGGCAGCCCAACTCTTTGTCCAGTTTCCCACGATGGATCTGCTGATCAATGGTATTCACACAACGGCGATAAATCTCATTTAGCGGATGATCGAGTGCTTTTTCCCGGAATTCCCGGCCTTTTCTGTTACCGATTGCCCGACATGTCAGCCCTTTCGGATCATCCGGATATATTCCGCTGCAATATCGGGTATGCCTCGCGTTGGTCGTCAGAAACCATCTGCCGCAGGTATCGCATCGGCGAGGAGCGTGACCGGAATTCAATCCCTCAAAGAAATCCGCACGGAACATACCGGAGAAGCCGGTGAAATGCATATGCCGCGCCAGTTCCAGTTTCCCTGTTTCGTGAGAAAGCATTGCCGCATACTGTACAGTCGTGTTGGTTGCTGCCATCCAGCTGTCACTTCCGTCACCAAGGGTGGGATTTTCCGAAAACACTGTACGGAACATGGCAAGATAATCTTCTCTGGAACGGGGACGATCATCTTCCGCAAGCCGATCCGCGAAAGGACCGATATGATCTTTCAGTGTACGGACTCCCTTGCTGAAGTATGCCAGAGCAGGCGTCAGAAGAACCAATCCAATGGTTGGGTCATATTTCTTTTTGTTTTCTTCATTCATCTTTCCGTCTGTCAAGGCACTGTAATATGCCTTTATCTTCTTGTATGCGTCCAGTGAAAATATCGGATCGATACAGTCGATATAGGTGGATTCAGAAAGATATGTAAACGGTTCCCATTTGGCGATCAGCGGAATCAATGTGTGCGCGGCATTTCTTGCGGATTGCAGGGCGGCTTTATCCGCACTGTATGTGCGAAGCATGATATCCAGCTGTGCGAAACGATCACAGAGAGGATCCATTTCTGTTAAGGCTTCATCGGTAATATTCATGACCATGCCGGCGATCGCTCCGGAAGGCCAGCTGCGTCCGTGATAGGTTACAGTATCCTCTCCAAACACCAGTTCCAGCAGATTTCCTTTGTGTTTCAGTTCCATTCGTTCTCTCCATGACAAACCTTATAACCTGACAGGTCCCAGCTTCTTCATTACATATACGGCTATGCCCTGTATGTTCAGAGCATACTCCGGAACAATGTCGCCCATTATATCATTTTCCGGATGAAGAATGGCTTTCCCGTTGTCATCATACATCAGCGTTTTCAATGTGGAGCTTGTTCCGTCTACAAGCGCGGCAACAATATCGCCGGGATCTGCCGTTTCCTGCTTTCGGATGACAACCAGATCACCATGATCGATTCCGGCATTGATCATGGATTCGCCGCTGGCGCGGAGAATGAAGAATTCGCCTTCACCAAAGATCGCTTTGGGAAGAGGAACATATTCTTCCGCAGCTTCCTCTTCTTCCTCCGGTGTCCCGCAGGGGATCTTGCCGAGTATGGGAGCATATCGGCGTTCTCCTTTTTGTTTCAGTGTCTTGTCTGTGTGTATTGTTTGTCCATCGTAAGTGATCATGCCTTTGTCAGTCATTTCTTCCAGGTAGCGAAAGATCGTACTCTTGGCTGTACCGACGGCATCCGCTATTTCCTGCATGCTCGGTGATAACTGATGATTTTCATAATAGGTTTCAATAAAGGATTTGATCTGTTCCATCCGTTCAGTGCTCTTATATCGCATAAGTCCTCCTATACAGAACGTATCGTTCTGTATAGAGTATATCACCCATATAAGAAGATAGCAAGAGATTATTCTGTCAGGTTTTTTGAAATCGGCTTGTCAGATGATTTTTAGGTTTTTTTCGATTTTCAGCATAATATAGGTGAAGGCCTTGATCAGAGAGGCAAACAAGGAGGTGGTGCCTATGAGGGTGCGTCAATTTACTGTTTCCCATTGAAAAGCAGACTGATGATCGGTCTGCTTATTTTTATTGCCCGCGTATTCTGCGGGAGAAAGAGAGATAACCAAATGAAAGAACTCAACAACAACCCCGTCCTGATCGCCATTGACCATGGGTACGGCTTCATCAAGACACCCCATTTCGTTTTTCCTGCCTGCGTGAAAGAAGTACCGGCAAAGCCCTCTTTTGCAGAGAATATTCTGCAGTGGGTCGGTCATATGTATGTCGTTGGCGAGGGTCACAAAGAATTCATCAGCGACAAAGCTCAAGACAATGACTATCGGCTGTTGACCATGGCTGCAGTTGCCCTGGAGCTAAAGCGGATCGGTCGCACCGAAGCTTCAGTCTATTTGGCGGTAGGCCTACCCCTGGACTGGGCAGGGCAGCAGAAAGATTCCTTCCAGAACTATCTGCGCACACCCTGGCAGCAGAACTTTACCTTCAATGATGAAGAGTTCAGCATCCAGATCGAGGATGTGCTGGTGTACCCCCAGGGCTTTGCCGCGATAGCCGATAAGCTGAGCAGTTTTACCGGCATGAACATGCTCTGCGACATCGGCAACGGTACACTCAGCCTGATGTATATCAACAATGGTTTGCCTGTCCCTGGCAAAGTGTTCACGGAACAGCTCGGTGTTTATCAGTGTACCTTGAAGATGAAAGAGTCTGTGATGAAGCAGTGCCACTGTCGCCTTGACGATGCCATGGCTGAGGATTTCATCCGAACAGGCAAGGTAGAAGCCGCGCCGATCATACGCAATGCCATGATGGATGGTGTCACCAGCTATGTGAACAGCGTGATGACCTATATCCGTGAGCATGATTACAATCCAATGATGATGCGGCTGCATATGATGGGCGGCGGTGCGTGTTTGCTGAAAAACTTTGGTGGGAAGGATATTCAGGCAGACATCAATGATCATCGTATCCTGTTGGATACGGATGTACACGCCACGGCCAAGGGTTACGAGCGGCTTGCAAGGAGCAGTCTCATCGGCAAGGGAGTGCAGCTGTTGTGAGCAGGAAGGTCAATCGGATCGAATTCGTGGTCCGTCTGAATATGAATGATCCGAGACATCGTGCAGCATGGGAAAAGCTCCAAAACCGCGGTGACAGATCCTATGGCGAAGTGGTTGTAGACGCGCTTTGTCCGGTGGATGGAACTTCGTGTGATCGGAATACGATTCGTGAAATCGTCCGTGAGGTGCTGCGTGAGGAACAGCCCATGATTACGATCACACCGCTTGCGTCTGCCTCCCTGCAGACGGCACCCGCCGCACCGATCGCAGTGGATTCCGCTGCCTTGAATTTCATGAACAGCATCGGGCTGTGATATCGAACATGATTGCCAAAATGATATCAGCCGAAAAAACGATATCAAGGCTGATATCAACTACACAAGCAAAAGCAGGACCGTCCAAACAGAGAGACAGTCCTGCTTTTGCATAGGGAGGTTTGGAGGATTGACCTCCAAGCCTGGTGCAGGGCGGCAGCGTTTGCGCGGGATGCAAGGGCAAGACCCTTGCTCTGGGTCCAGGGACGAAGTGCCCTGGGACGGGTACAGGGCGGCAGCGCCTGTGCGGTTGCA
>CALCRH010000203.1 GCA_937894515.1 uncultured Clostridia bacterium
GAACGTCATCCGCTTTGTACGAAAGCACCTGGAACTGACAAGCGTTAATGCACAGAAGGCGTGTGATAAGATCTCCCGCAGTTTTACCCGCGAGTGGCAAAAACAGGTACGGAAGTATCAGGTGCCTATCTTTGCACTTAACACAAAAGGGGCATGGACGCTGCGCTTTGACGATATCCTTGCCGATGCCCTCGAGGCCGGACCACTGCGGACGGAAGAATATCTCTTGCCGGATGATATTGCCGAGCGTTTGAAACAGACGGATTTGAACGAAGTACCTTTTGAGGTGGTATCCGACGTAATCTGTTTCTGCCTTGCAAACAGGCAGGAGGATACCGAGTGGGTCGTGCTGCCCGTTGGCAACTTCGATGCCTATTATGGCAACACCTATTTCAGTAGAAAATGGCTAAGCCGGATTCCAAATACGATTTTGGAGCGATCCCCGCAGAAAAGCGGAATTTGCCGAGTTACACTGAAATAACTTATAAAACGAAAAAAGCCCCGCCCGGAGCCAAGAAAATTCTTGATTCCGAGTGGGGTCAAGTTATTGATGGATATTTTTCATTCGACCAACCCGTATTTTGTTTTGATGCGATCCAGCTTTTCAAGCATCGGCTCGGCTCCGAACCAAAGGAACAGAACCGTTGCCGCTGCGTGTACGGCATCCATCGGAAATCCGGTTATATAATATCCGAGTATGACCTTGAAGTTCAGTGTCTCACTGCCCCAAATCAAGGCTGAGGCAGGATTCATAATACCGCCGTAGATCAGAAACGTACAAATGGCTCCGAAGATGCAAAGTGATGTGCGGGAACGTAAAAGCAGTCCCTTTTTATATAGTACACCGGCAATAAATCCGATAATGCCCATAGCGAACATCTGAAACGGAGTCCAGGGACCTTGTGAAAAAAGAATATTGGATACAAGCATTGTCACAGCCCCAACGAGAAATCCGGTTTCACCGCCGAATGCCACACCTGCAATAATTGTCAGCGCCATGACCGGCTTGAACTGCGGGAGCATAAAGAATGCCGCACGTCCGGCAATGGCAAGAGCGCATAGTGTAGCAATCATAACAAGCTCACGCGCTTTGGGTTTCCTACCCTCAAAGACAAGAAAAAACGGCACCATACATTCAAGCAGAACGGCAAGTGCAGTGATATAATACTGCTTTCTTTCCATATAAACGACACCAACAAAGAGAGTCAACGGAATCAGCAACAGGATCAAAACGGTTGCGGCAAGCGTTCTTTTGGACAGCTTTCTTTTTTCCGTCGGGGTCTGTATATGAATCAACGGTTTTGACCGTCTCCCGACCAATAAAGCCGTCAGCACAAGGAGAAGAATGAAAATCCCGTATAGGAACAACTGATCTTTTCCGAGGGAAGTCATACCGCTTTTCCCGATAAACTCACTCAGTTTTTCGTTTTTGGCCGTGTAGAAAAGTAATAAAAGAGCCAGAAAACCGGTTATCGCCGCACCGATTTTCCTCCACAAAGGAAGTGCCTGAGTTGTTTTTTCTTCTTCCGTTTTATATGAAAAGTCCGGCGCCTTCTCTTCCGTTCGTGCCGGCTTTGTCACCTTTCCGCCGATCACGCCAATAACATCATCGCTTGTTACGGCGTTTGGCTCGAATTCTCTTGCCATACGGTTAGCCGCCGTCGTATAAAAACTGTTGCCGGCAAAAAATGAATTCGGCTCCGACACAGAGGCAAGTCTCCCGTCAAAAAACATCCCGCATCTGTCCGCATACTCGGCGCAGAACTCGATATCGTGGCTCACCATTACGATACAGGTACCACGGTTTTTCAGTTTGGTGAGTATTTCGGCAAGCGTTTCCTTAAAAGGAGCATCCAAGCCTTTCGTCGGTTCATCAAGGAGGAGTATATCAGGGGACAGCAGTAATATCTTGGCAAGTGCCGCACGCTGCTGTTCTCCTCCGGAAAGATCATAAGGGTGACGGTCGAGCAATTCGGTGATCCGGCATAAATTTGCAACTTTTTTGATTTCCTGCTCAACAACGCCGGATGCAGTCCTTTGAAGCCTTAATGCGTCGGCAAGGTCTTCATATACCGTTTTTTTAACAAAAACTGTCTGAGGATTTTGCGGCAAAAAGCCGATTTTTCCGTTTCTTCTGACCTCACCGCGATACGGTTTACAGATACCTGCCAAAAGTTTGAGCGTTGTTGTCTTGCCGCTTCCGTTACCGCCGAGAATACAGAACAGTTCTCCCGCAGAAACAGAGAGATCAAGCCCTTTTACGACATCGGGAAGGTCTTTTTCGTATCGGAACCACACTTCCGATGCGGATAGCACAATCGTCTCTTTTCTTTCTGACTTCGGTGTGAGCTCAAGCGGATGCACCGGGTGCTCTGATAGATATGAAGAAAGAAACGTCCGTCCGTCATTGACTGTGATCGGGCAGGCAAGTCCGGTTTCCACCGAGCCCCATATCCTCATAGCGCAGGGCATCGCCGAAAACATTACGCTGTGATTTTCTCTGAGATAGTGTCCGACATCCTGCACCATTCCGCTGCAAAGAACAGCACCGTTTTCCATCACGGCACAGCGATTAGCAAGGGAAAGGGCTTCCTCCAGCCGGTGTTCGGAAAGGATGATCGTTGTTCCGAGTTCCCGGTTGATTTTTCCGAGCGTATTCAGAAATTCCGAAGCGGCGATAGGATCGAGCTGTGCTGTCGGTTCATCAAGGATCAGCACCTCCGGCTGTGTAGTCATTACGGAAGCGAGACACAGAAGCTGCTTTTGTCCGCCGGACAAATCGGCCACATTCTTGTAGTACCAGTTTTCAATTCCGAAAAACGCCGCCATTTCAGCGCACCTGCGGCGTATCGTCTCGTTATCGAAACCGAGACTTTCAAGACCGAAAGCAAGCTCGTGCCACACCTTGTCGGTGACAGTCTGATTTTCGGGTGACTGCATAACAAAACCGATTTTGGAAGCACTTTCAACATCCGTTATTTCATCAATGCTTCTGCCGTTAAAAAGTATTTTCCCCGTACGATTTCCGTGCGGTGAAATTGAGGTTTTCAACTGGCGAAGCAAGGTGGATTTCCCGCAGCCTGAGTGACCGCATATAACAAAGAAATCGCCCTTGCTGACCGAAAGAGATACATCAGATAAAGCATTTATTATTTGTTCGGGATAGGCAAAGCTCAGATGTTTGATCTCAAACGTTTCCATACAGCGTCCTCCTTTCGGTCAATCAATATCGGCATAAAACATAAAAAGCAATATACAATTTCAAGTGCTGCCGTCAGCGGTTCAAAAAGAACTCCGCGAATACTGGGATAAAACCGCCAGAACAGATTCCCGGATAACCCTCCGGCTATCAAAAACACGCCAATGAAAACCAGCACGAAAAGCGCATCTTTATCGCGTTCGGTAAACCGATAAACGGAATATGCCGTTCTGTGCCTCGTGCCATATCCCCGGCTTTTCATACTGTCAGAGGTTTCAATGGCATTTTCCATACTCCAGGTAACGACAATGGAAAAGCATACAACAGCATTTTTGATTCGTCGGATCAAGGGACCGTTTGAAGTGTCGCGTCCCATCGTTTTCTGCACTTCTTTAATGTTGTCGAACTGCATCTTGAATCTTGGAATAAAGCGCAATGTCATTGAAAGAATCAGAGACAATGCAGGAATGATCCTTCCAAACAGATAGACAAATTTATCCGAAGTAATGATTTCAGAAAAGCAGGCAAACCAGATCAAGATCGCAGCAAGCATAAGCCCCGCATCGATTCCGTACAGAATGCTTTCAAGAGTCAGCGGGTTACCGGTGGGCAGATAGCAGAGAATCGTTTCTCCTGCGTGTGAAAACGCGGGATTGATAATGATCGTCAAAAGGAAAAGCGGTAAGACCCCTTTCCCAAGAAGTCCTGCCGCGTTTATTCCTTTCAGGCGAATGTAATAACTGACCGCAGAAACAAAAGAAATAAGGAGGCAGACAGGATGCATGGACAGCATGGAAAATCCGAAAACGATTCCGAAAAATACGAAATTCACAAGCGGATGATATTCGGAAAATGTGTCTTTTCCCGGCATAGTGCCCGACCTCCTTTCATTTCTTTACGGGTTGACCGCATAGCCGCCGCCGATATCAGCACCGAGATCGCAGGTGTATCGCCATTCGACAACGTCACCTTGCTCCAGTTGGTAACGGCTGCAGCCGTAATTCGGATACCAACCGTTCACACGGTACATCCATCCGGAGCCGGTGCCGCAATCAAACTCATACAGATTGCAGATACCTTCTACATAAGCACTGTTATAAAGCGGTGTCCACGAGGCTTCCATCTGAATGCCTTTATTCTTGCATACTCTCTGAAGAACATCATAAACCGACTCACCCTCGTAGAAAGTCACCGTTGTCTTCGGAAAGATGATCCCGTTTGAAGGCAGGACATCCAGCTTCCCGGATTCAAGGTCATCAAGATTGTTGAAAATGGTTGCGCACTCAATGGAAAACGTGCAGGTGTAGCTTTTTTTGGTATCCACCTTCTGATCTTCCGGCTCAACGGGCAGCGGTTTTCCTTCCGGAACAGGGTCGGTTTTATATTGATCCTGTCCTTCCTGCTTTCCGTCGGATATTCTTCTGCCGCCGTTTTCAACCGTCCCGGAAATATAGGGATCGGTATAAGTATCGGCGATTTCTGTTCCCGAAGTGTTTTGGTTTTTATCCTCTTCCGTGGTAATTTGAGAGTCCTCAGTGTCGATACGCTTTTCAGCCTCTATTATGAAAGAACCGATCTCTGTCACGGAAAAGTTCAAAATGGTGTTTTTGCTGCCGGTTACAGACGCTGAGCACAATTTTGCCGGTACTCCGTCTTTGTACCCGGATACGACAGCATTATCTGTATTCCAGACATACGATGAATAGATGGACAGAACGGGAACAAAACCGAAATTTTCATTTGAGCATAGCTGAAACGAGATACTGCTTTCCGTTTCGTCTGATACTTCCACTTTCAGATTAGTATCTTTGGGCGTGTCAATATCGCTTCCGAAAACCGTCCATTCATAATGAATGCCGCCGCTTTCCCCAACAAAGACAATGACCTTGTTTTCGTTCTTCAAAGACTTAAACACACTTGCCTCAATGATACCGTCATCGGGTATTTCCATTGTATTTTCAAGTGTTTTTGGCTTCAAATTCAGGTCACACCCGCAAAGGGCGGTCAAACAGAACAGAACAGCAAGAAATAAACACAGTATTCTTTTCATACTCATTCTCCTATCACAACACGCCCGTTAACGGTTTTCAGTGTGTTTTTATTGCTTGCCAGACTTTTTTGTTCGTCATTTGCAGCGAATACGGCATCGTCAAGAGAAAGCTCAAGAATATCTCCCGCCCTTACGCTTCCGCGCAAACGGAAATTGAGGAAAAAGAGGACATTATCATCCTCAAGCAGATCCCCTGAAAAAGCGTATCTTCCGCCGGTCATATCAAGATACATAATGTTGATCACGCCGGTTTCGTTTGCTCTTTCCACATTGACGCTCCATTCGGGGAGTGAGACTCCGTATGCATTATCGGAATTACTGATAATTACATTTCCCTCATCAAGGCCGATAAACTCCAGTTTTGATGGATCAAAGCCAATGCTGAAGCTCGCTGCCGGATAGCTGTCCTCACCAAGAGCGGAAAGTTGAACTTGCAGAGAGAAAGGTTCCCGGTCAGATACGCTTTTTTTATCGGGGGTTTCTATTGTTACCGTAGGGACGGAGGAGAAAGTTCCTCCGTCCCGCAGTAAGAAGAACAGAAGGACCCCGACAACAAGGAGGATAAGAAGAACGATGAGTAAAACAGTTCTTTTCTTTTTCTTCTCATCTGTTTTCTGATTGGTTGTTGCGGTGCTTTTTTCTGTTATCTCATTCATAATCAGTTCGCATTATTCTTGACGGTAGCAGCGCGGTTGACGATGGCAAACTCGCTGCCGTCAACGAAATATTCCACGATGCCCAAAGCATCAAAGGTGTTGATCCGGCTATCACAGGTCACGTTCGTTGCAAGAATTTCATCATCATCCGGCGCATCGCTCTTGCGCAGCCAGAAGTTCACGCTGTTCAGCGCATCCTGCGCATTGATCACACCGTCGTTATTGGTATCGCCGAAGATAAGCTCTGCGGCGGCATCCTCCGTAATCGTATAATTTGCTTCCACAACAAACCCATCCAGTGCCTTATCGGATGCAATGATGGCGAGATAAGTTGAAACGCCTGTCTTTTCTGAAACTGCAGCATTGTATTTCATCTCAATCGTATCGCTGCCGTCGTCATAGACGAGCTTGCTGCCCGGCTTAACCCCTGTAACAGCTACTGCAATGGCGGTTTTGGAGGAGGGAATCAGGTCGATGTCATCGCCGGTGTAGAGCGTCAATACGCTGAAAGAAATGCCTTCCACTAACTCTGCCGTATCGGTGGCGGAAGCGGTGTCAATGATGATCTGCGTTTCGGATTCGGAGGTTTTCTTTGCCGTCATTCCGGTAATGGACACGCTGACGGAAGCAGCGTCCAATCTTTTCTCCAGGGCAAGACCGATCGTCATCAGCTCCAACGGATAGGTGGTGCCGCTGTCGGTCATCACATTGCCGTTATCTGCGTCAAAATAGACGATACGGAGCTTGCCGGTCTCTTCTTCCACGTGCCAGGAGACCTCGCCGCCGCCGATGCGGGAGCCCATAGTCACATCAGTAACACTTACGCCGTCGGGAACGGTGATAATGCAATCAAGCAGACGGTAATCCTTCGGGAAGCCGTTCAGGTTGATGACGGCGTTGAATGCAGAGCCTGCCTTGTTCTCAACTTTTTCGGGAAGTGTCAAGGTTGCGGTCAATTCGCCGA
>CALCRH010000204.1 GCA_937894515.1 uncultured Clostridia bacterium
AGATGGCGGATTTTGACCTCAATGTTGGTCTTGGACAGCACCGAGATATTGGTCGGTGCTATAGCGTAGAATAAGAGTTCGCCTTGTTCGGTGGCGATTCCGTAATCGGTGAACGACCTGATTCCAATTAAATCCTGCACCGATTGACCTTTTCTTTTGGATTTCAAGTTTTAGTCACCTCCATTCAAATTGCTGCTGTGTGGTCAGCAGATACCTTGCCGCATATTTGATATAGTCGAGTATGGTCGTGTTGTCCGCACGGATGGTTAAGAATCCGAAGCAAAGCGTTATCGCAAGCGGCAGTACGAGCTTTGCCACGGACAGTATCAGCACGGACAGAAGTGCGGCAACGGCAAGGATTGCAAAATCACGCAGACTCCACAGCCACATATTTGCCGTTGCTTTCAAGTTTTGCGGATATAAATAGCTTGTCATTGTATTCCTCCGATCCCTTCCGATTCACCGCACACATCCTCGCAGAATTCTTCGGGTGTCATCCCGTATTCCGCACGGATTTTCTCGGCGATCAGTTCTTTCATGATCTTTGCTTCCTCGCTTGTCGGCTCATAATCGAAGGTCTGATTCGGCTTGCTGTCATCCGTATCAATGACACATTCGATTCGCAGGGTGTCCTCATAGGGATTGTATCTTGCATACATATTGAGCCATGTGCCGTCATCGTCTGCTGTGTGAATATTGAATTTCTTATCCACATCGAACCATGTTTCAAGATAGCAAATGATTTCCTGACCGATATCGCAGTCCACCTGCATATCTCTATCCACAGCAAGGTCACTGCGTTCCAATTCATTGTTTTCTTTCATGCCGTATCCTCCCGTTATTTCGCTTTGGCGATGGTGCGTGAGAGGTTGACCGCCGTTGTGGTGGCGTGTACAACACTCATCATATTGACCTTGACAGATGAATCAAGACCGAACTGTTGAGCAATTCGGGGTACTTCATTCGCCGCAAGCATAATGCCGAGTCCGAGGAGCATATGGTCGGGGAAAGTGAGCAGACCGAGGAACAGCAGCGTTGTCTGCATAAACGCCGTAAGGCAGATTGCCACGACCTGCTTGATCCATTGGTTAAAGCCGTCTGTATATCCGCGGGGAACGGAAAACATATACAGACTGCCGACCGACATCTGCACGAGCAGAATGCCGCCTCGCTTGATGTTTTGGAAGAAGATTTTTACAACGCAGTAGGCAAACGCTATCAGACAAAGCAGATTGAGCAGTCCGAAGCTCACCTGTGCGGAAACGGCAAAGGAACCCGCCAAGACCGTTGAGCTTTCGCCCGACAGATTCACCGAGCGACCGCCGGATACAAGAGCTACGAGATCACTTGAGAAAGTGCCTTGCAAGCTGATGCAGAACTTATACAGTTCCACGGGTACGATACCGATGAGCGAGCAGGCAAAAAAGCCCTTTAGGATATTGAGACTTGTCGTTTTGATATTTGCCCGTCCGGTTTGGTATTCCACCGCCACATCGAAGATGGCGACCACCGTTCCGGCAATAAACAAAGCCCAGCCGAACAGCGTAAACAGTCGGATGGTTGCCTTTACCCACGACAAATCGAAGATGTCGGCACCCATATTGCCCATCATCGTGAAGAATTCCGCAACGGCGTTATAGATGGTTTCATAGAACCATTGGAGGATCGAGTCGAATATGGAGTTCGCAAGCTCGGTTCCCAAGAATTCGACCGTATCTCCGATGGCGTTTCCGATGCCGGAGAAGATATCTCCGAGCCAATCGAACATGGCTTTCACCGTCCTTTCAAAGTAAAAACCGCCACGGAGTTGTGACGGTTTTCATAAGTTCATATTGTAGCCGGAGGTTATTCCGGCTGTTCGGGCTTCGGCTGTGCGGTTGCTTTTTTCAGTTCGGCACCGTACAGAAAGCCGAGCTTGAAGATTTGTGCCTGCATAAACAGTTCATATCTCTCGCTCTTTTCACGGTATTTTTCAAATGCCGCCTCTTGTTCGGCATTCAGAACACCGTAAAATGCTTTGGATTCCTCGCTCAATGCATGAGTCAGTTGCTTGTATTCCGTAGTGTCGGATACCATATCAATCGCTTCCTTGACCGGCTGCATCTCGCCCGAATAGAGCTTTTCAAAAAAATCCATTGTGCTTTTGCCTCCTTTCAGCAACACACAATACCGATGTGGTTGTCATAAGTCCAGAGAGAACCGAAAGAAACCGCCGAACAATATCGACGGTTCTTTCGGCGGAAATTATCAGAGGGATTTCGGATCAATCACAATGATTTCTTTCCCTTGCTCTTTGGCATACTGCACGGTTTTACCCGTGCCACTCGGTCTGCCGTCCCATACGGCAATGACAACATCGCAGGCGTTCACCATATACCGATTGCGCTTGTGCATACAGTCGGGCGTATAGTGTGTCTGCAGCATCGTTTCCTTGTCGCATCGTTCCACGATGCCGAAGTAACGGTCACGCTGTTGTTCGTTCCATTTGACCGCCTGTGTTTCGCAGGGGATGGCACATTCGAGGGTGATTTCGGGATACTTTTCCTTGAGGTGAAGCACAGCTTCTGCGGCAAAGGTATCCACGCCGAGCGCCATGCCGGATATGAAGTGTGTAACACCCTGTTCGGTGATCACCTTTTCGATTGCTTTTCCGAGTTCCTCTTTGAGTTTCTGACAGCGTTCATCCTGTTCGTTTGATCCGAACGGCAGACTTTGCGGTCGGTGGCCTGTGAAGCCACAAACTTTTTTTGACATAATATCGCATCCTTTCTTAATCGTAATACAATTACTGTAATTGCTACACGATTAGTATATCACATCATTCTGTCGAAAACACTCGAAATATGGAAACAAAATAAAAAAAATAGAGCTACCTGAAAATATAACATTGTCACCTTATGCTTTTTCTTCTTATTGCAATATGGAAAGTGTTACAATTCCAAAGAGTGCAACAGTAACAAACGTAACGGGTTTATTTAGTTATTGTTATAAATTAAAATCAATAACATTTCCTTCCACAAAACCACAATATATAGGAATAAATTATGGTAACACATTTCAATATTGTACATCATTAACAGAAATTGTAATT
>CALCRH010000205.1 GCA_937894515.1 uncultured Clostridia bacterium
GCCCTGCTTCAACAGATAGTTATAGAATATGGTGCGCAGCAGATAGGACTTTCCGCATCTGCGAATGCCGGTGATTACTTTGATTTGGCCATCCCACATATATGAGATAAGCCTGTTTAAGTATAAATCGCGCTTGATATCCATAACGAAGCCTCCGTTGAAAACTTAGATAATATATTATGCAACTTCTCAACGAAAATAATACATAGAGAATGCACAAATGTCAAGGCGCAATTGATAAGTGCCTTAAAAAATTATGCAACTTATCAGCGGCATTTGTACTCACAAAATTCACTTTGCCAATCGCTTTCAGCGAATTTTCAGCGAATATTCGCTTTTGCAGCAGCTATTCACTTGCTTTTCCTGAATTTTGCCGATAGAACAGAAAAATCCAGCCCCATCGCAACTGACAGGGTCGGATCGTTGTTTATATCTCGTCTTTCAGATAGTCCGCGTACCATACTACTATGGAAGCGTCTTTTCGGCTAATATTTATTTGCATTTAATTTTAGCCGAAAAAGTGTTGCATTTCTCTTCTTACCGGTTATAATATCAATTGTAGTAGTTATTAGCCAAAATGGAGGGTGCTATGGCGTATATCAAGAGAAGTTTGGAAAAAATCGTGACCCAAGTCACAACGGAGTACCCTGTTGTCCTGGTTACCGGCCCGCGGCAGGTGGGCAAAACCACCATGCTGCAAAAACTCATGGAGGGAACGGACCGGGACTATGTGACGCTGGATGACTTGAACGAGCGCAATTTGGCCAAGACCGATCCGGAGATGTTTCTCCAACTTCATAAGCCGCCTGTGCTGATCGACGAGGTGCAGTATGCGCCGGAGCTGTTCACCTACATCAAGGTATATGTGGACAAGAACCATCAGCCGGGCGCATTCTGGCTCACTGGATCGAAAGTTTTCAAGCTGATGCGGGGTGTGCAGGAGTCTTTGGCCGGGAGAGTGGCGGTACTGTCGCTGACCTCGCTGTCACAGACGGAAATCAGCGGCGGAGAGACTGCGCCCTTTTCTGTGGATCTGGAGCAATTGACTGCGAGAAAAGCTAACCATACGGCGGCAGATACTGCGGAGATCTTTGCACGCATTTACCGCGGCTCTATGCCGGCCATCGTCAGCGGTGCCAACAGCAACAGTCAACTCTTTTACAGCAGCTATCTGAGCACCTATATCCAGCGTGACGTGCGGGAACTGTCCGATGCCATCGACTCGTTGAAATTCCTGCGGTTTATGACCGCCGTGGCAGCACGATGCGGGCAAATGCTGAACACCGCCGACATCGCCCGGGATGCGGACATCAATCAGGTGCAGGCCAAGAACTGGCTGGGCATTTTGGAGACGTTGGGCATCATTTTCTATCTGCACCCCTACTCCAACAACCTGCTGAAGCGGCTGGTCAAGACGCCGAAGCTGTACTTCTACGATACCGGTCTGGTTTGTTATCTGACCAAATGGAGCAGTGCGGAAACTCTGGAAAGCGGTGCAATGAATGGGGCAATTTTGGAGAACTATGTGGTCGCCGAGATTGCAAAAACCTATCTGAACTGCGGACAGGAGCCGTATCTCTACTATTACCGGGATAAGGATGCCAAGGAAATCGACATCGTTTTGGAACATGACGGTGTGCTGAATCCTATGGAAATCAAAAAGACCGCCAATCCGGGGACGGAGCTGACGAAAGTATTTCAACTGTTGGACAGAGCCTCTACGCCACGGGGCAAGGGTGCCATCCTCTGTATGAAGCCGGAGTTGGGCGCCATCGACCGGGAGAATTATATCGTCCCAGTATGGATGATCTGAACATTATCACTACAAGCACAACACCAGTTACTCACATATGATCTGAACAAGCGCAGCGGCATTCACTCTCACATATTTATGACATAAAACAGTTCTCCCGCTCCGCTGATGCGGAGCGGGAGAACTGTTTTCCTTAAGGTATATCAGCCGCGGCTTGCAGGGAGTACATACTTTACCTGCGCCTTTTCGCAACCAATTTCGCGAGGACTGAACTTTGCGTTGATAATGTTCGCAAGATCGGAGTAATCCTCTAAGCTAATCGGG
>CALCRH010000206.1 GCA_937894515.1 uncultured Clostridia bacterium
GCGAACCCTATGCCCCTTCAAGGAGACATACGTGGTGATGTCCATGAAGAAGTCGACTGCGATCTTCTCATCCGGCTTGAACTCTGATCGGCAGATTCCTTCAAGGACATTCATCGCTCGTCCGTCTGGATAGACATCAACAATCTTGACCGTCACGTCAGAACACGCGGCGGTCGAACTCACGAGCAACTTGGCGGAGACATTGCCCGTAACCTCGAGGTCCTTTGCCAGCTTGTCACCCGTATAGGAAAGAACGTCCGCACGTTTCTCGATCTCGCGCTGGTCGTATTGCCCGCCCGCGTGGATGATTCGTCCGCCTTTCATCGGCACCGGATTCTTCGGATCATGCCTGAAGCAGCGCGTCTTGCCGCGAGTAAAGTCATAGTTGTCGTAGACCGTGCGGGCGAGCGGCCATTCCTTCTCGTAGCGCCATGCATTGCGACCCATCGTAAAAAGGAGGATCTTTCCCGGCCATGTCTTCGACGCGCTCTCGCGTCCCTCCAAAGCAGAACGCAGGAATTCGGCCTCCGCCTCCTCCGTAACGGCACCACCAAGCCCCTTGTAGGTAATTTCCGGTTTGTCGAACACATTCACGCCGTGGCTCCACGGGCCAACACGCAAAACGGACCCGTCAGGCATTTCCTTAAACGACTCAAAGGTCGAGATACCAAGCATATCGAACCAACCCGCCTGATAAAAGGCCCGCCCCTTCGACTTCTTGAGATTCCGAGGATCCGTGCGTTCCATCCAGTAGGCGTCTCGCATATTGTGCTTTGCCATTTGAAGCCAGGAGTCCGCTCCTGCGAATTTCGAATGCCACCCCTTAAAGAACTGCGGAATAAGCACCCCGTTCTGAAAATTGATCGTATATTCCTGAGCGTTCTGAACGTCGGACGTGATCTGCATGGCAAAATCCGAGTAGTACATATCCGGGAACATCTTATCGGCATACACGTTCAAAAGCTGAGTGATCTTTGCGGCGTGCTTGCGGCTAACGCAGAATATAATACCTTTGCCGATCTCTCCGGTGATAGGATCACGCAGGGCATTGTCCATGAAGGTCTTGACGAAGATCATATTTGTTTCTTCGGAAAAGAACTTTTTCTCAAAGTCTCTTGCGAAGAAGGTTTCTTCCTCATCCTCGTCTTCTTCGTCGCCGTGGGATACTACGGCATAACCTTTGTCCGCAAGCAGCTGGGTGGTAATCTCTGTTCGGGCGTCCACAACGGTCGGATTGACAAGATACGGGCCATCCGGATCGTTTACGCCGTCAATCAGCGAGTAACGGAATGTAGGCTCTCCGCTCTCACAGCCGAAGGTTTTGTATGTATCGAGGAGCTGACGACGTTCCCAGGCACGGGGATCATTCGCTGCCAAATCATCGGCATCCACATTTTTTAGGTAATCCTTCGGCGTGGCAGTCAGGCCGAGCTTGTATCCGATGAAATACTCAAACACCGCACGGCTGTTGCCGCTGATGGATCGATGGCTCTCATCGGCAATAATCAAGGAAAAATCTGTCGGCTTGAATACTGTTTTGTATTTATTGTTATATGACAGGGTCTGCACCGTCGAAACAACAATGTCTGCCTTGCGCCAATCGTCCGTATGCTCTTTGAAAATGACGGTATCGTAATCCGGTTTCAGGTAATTGATGAAGTTCTTTTTTGCCTGGTTCTCCAGCTCAATTCGATCAACAAGGAAAAGCACTCGGTTTGCATTCCCGCTGCGAAGGAACAGACGGATAACGGCAGCAGAAGTAAGCGTTTTCCCGGTACCGGTTGCCATTTCAAAAAGGAAACGCTGATTTCCTTCTTTCACAGATTTCTGCAATGCCTTCAGTGCGTTGACCTGGTACTTACGCATCATGCGGATGCCGCGATCTTTCAGATACTGTGAGCGGGTCTCCGGGTTTTGGTACTCTGGTGCCTCTGCATATCGCGGCTCACGCACCACAGCAATATAATCAGCGTTTATTTCCTCGTTATAAAGGCGAGCAGGATCGGCATTGAGAGCTTTGCTTCCCTTGACGCTCTCGCATGAGGGGAACGAAACAATTACCTGCGGATTGCCTTTATAAATGTTCCAGAAATAGTGAATGTTGCCGTTGGAAAGAATTACATATTTGACGAATTGGGACTTGGCATAATTACGGGCTTGCTCTTTACCCACCAGCGGATCAAGGTCTTCGGATTTTGCTTCAAGGACAATAAATGGCTTTCCGTTTTCATCCAAAAGCAAAAAATCAACAAAGCCATTCTTGACCTTTTCAAAATTCTCGCCGCAGTCATCTACCTGTTTTTTCGTCAGCTTTACATTTGCTTCGAGCTGAATATTTGCCGGGCCTTCTTCATTGTCGAAGAACCTCCAGCCAGCTTCTTCGAGCAGCTTATTTATCTTTATGCGTGCTTTCGCTTCTTTTGCACCCATGAGCTATACCTCCCTTGCAGTTTGACGGACGAATAATCAGTCTTGCTCGTCAGGGACAAATTCCATAATATCGTCGAGTTTGCAACCGAGCGCAATGCAGATATTTCGCAATGCCTCCGTGCTAACATCCTTTTCCTTGCCCATCTGTGTCATAGTGTAGTGGCTAACCCCAGCGACTTTTTCGAGTTCGCCCTTAGTCATGTGCTTATCAAGTAGAAGATGCCACAGTTTCATGTAACTGACTGCCATTTCAATATCCTCCGATATCGACAAAATTCTTTCTTAATTATATTCCTCGGCCGAACATTTTTCAATCACAAAATACGATTTTCAAACGGAATGTGCGTCTTGCACGCAGGTGAGGGGATTTGAACCATTACCGAGGGGATTCGAACCTTGCCAAATACGGCTATATTTCGTCCGGTCTCAGAAAGAAGCACCAGGACAACGGTGAAATCCGTTAGTATTCAGCCTATTTTATGAGGATTTTCCTAATAATAAGGTTCAAATCCGCTCACCTTGTCATAACGCGTAAGTCTTTGCAGAGCAAAGACCTCACAAAAGTACACCAGCTTTTTTAGCTATTTTTCGGCTCTGAAAACGAAAAAAGAGCTTCGGCGCAGTCTCCTGGACTGCCTCAAAGCCCTGATTTACCCGTGTTTTGCTTGATTTTTGCTCATTTTGCATGAAATATTGCAAAAACCCCACTTTT
>CALCRH010000207.1 GCA_937894515.1 uncultured Clostridia bacterium
GCGTAAATGCTGCCTTCGGGCGGCATTTTTTAATAGCTCGGGCAGCCAAAGCCCAGAACCTCATAATATGCCACCGGGTATTGTCTCTCGTTGCAGCTGTCGCTTGTGTTTCCCTCGATGGTGTAGATTTTTCCGTTCTCAACTTTCTCAACGATACCAACATGATCTGCCAGTCCGTCCTGTGGACCGGAGGAACCTTTGTTGTTCCAGTCGAAGAAGATAATGTCGCCCGGATTTGGCGTGTAGGAATTATCCTGCCATTCGCTTCTGTCCTTGAACCACTGAACGCCGTTGCAACATCCTGCGAACTTGGGGATAACACCTACATCAATATATCCGGCTTGATTAGCACACCATGAAACAAAGCAGGCACACCATTCTACACGGGAGCCGAAACCATACCATCTCCAATACGGTTCGCCGCCGACATTTCCGATCTGCGTCAGAGCAATGGCAACAATGGTATCATTACCGGATGAGAATCCGTATAATACTTGACTCCATATCTTTTGTTTATCCTCAGAAAGCAACTCTGCAAGTTGTTCCCTTTGGGAAGTGTTGAAACCATATTTGTTTGCCATTTCATCAACGGTTTTGTGACTGACTTTGATATACAGATAAGTCCGTGTTTTCTGCTCAGTCGTTTCGGTAATGTTGCCGTTTCCGTCATCGGTTTCGGTGATAACATTTTCCGTTTTGCTTGCGGTGCTTTTCGATACCGAGTTCATTTCCCAAAAGATGTCTTTCAGAAGTTGCAGTTTGCTTTCATCCATAGAAGCGACCTCTTGGGGATTGTCAGGATCGGAGGCGGTTTTGACCGCATAGACGGCAAGTACATCGGGCCAGACGGCACGGCTGCCGGACATTTCAAGAACATCATGTGTCGTGCCATTCCGCATATCTGTAATTTTCTGCTGATATTCGTTGTTGATCTCGGTAATGGCAGTCTGAATCGACATACCTGTTCCGGTGTCTTCCGAACTGAAAAAGATTCCGAAACACGAGCCGACAATAAGACCTATCACGCAGATAACAAGAATAATGACAACGGCAACCCAACCGCCTGCGGCTATTGCCGCCACAAGTTTTGCAATACCGGCGGCTATTGCCTTTACCGCCGCAATAGTCGCTTTGACTGCGGCAACAGTTCCTTGATATGCCTTGACTGCCGCTTCTTTTGCGACTTGTGCCGCTTTCTGAGCCGTTTTCGCCGCCGCTTCTGCGGCTTTTTTTGATGCCTTTGCCGTTTGTTCGGCAGTCTTGACCGCCGCCTTTGCGGTTTCCTTTGAGGTCTTGACCGTCTGCCGTGCAGTTTTTTCTGCGGTCTTAATATTCCGCTGTTGGGTTTTTACAGAGCGTTCAACTTGCTTTGCAGTTTGCTTTCCGGTCGATTTGGCGGTCTGTTTGATGGGTTCTTCCGCCGTCTGCCGTTCCTGCCGTTTGCGACGCATATCCTTGTAGAGCTTTTTACCGCCCTCATAGGTTTTCTTTGCACCTTTTCCGGCAAGTCTGCCCGAATCCTCAACTGCATCTTCCGCCATATACTTGATTTTGTCGTTGGCATATTCTTCGGGCGTTACCTGACCGTCATCGGAAAGGTTTTCGATTTGGTCTTTCGTGCGAACGGAAACATCACGAACCGCCTTTGCAAGATTGCCGGTCTTATCAAGCACTTTGATGTCTTTCTTTGCGGCATCTTTCGTCTTGATGTCCTTCATAGGATCACCTCACTATCTTGCGTCTCTCGACACTTCGGGAGTGGTTCTTTCCGAAGGTTTTCCTTTGAGAAAATCAAGGTCTGCTTTTACGGATTCTTTTACACGGTCATAACGGAGCTTGTCGGCAAGGTTATTGGTCTTGCTTTCAAGACTGCTGAACCCACGAGCCATTTTACCGATGAACACCTCAAGTTTTGCAAGAATGCCCTTGTCGTTCTTTACGGTTCCTTTGTCGGCGGGAATCTTTCCAAGCAGGAGCATCCTTGCATTGACTTTGTGCTGTTTGGAGGCAGCGAACTCCATACGAGCAGATTCAAGGTTCTGAACATTCTCTCGCATTTCGGAAGCAAATCTTTGAAAGAGATTGCCGAACTTATCGAGAGTTTCAGGGATTTTCATTGCTTTAACAGCACTGCGGAATGCTTCTTTGCCTTTCTCTTTGAAGGTCTTTACGGCATTTGCCGCAGAAGCGATAAAGTTGTCTTTTGCCTTACCGACAGCGGCAATACAGGTGCGAATAGAACCGTCTGCCTTCTGAACAAGGTTAGAGCATTTTGCACGGAGCGTACTGTCATGAATGAGGTTGACTTCTTTCCGCATTTCCTGCATTTCGGAAAGCATAGCAGTCAAGGTGTTTTCCATGTCCCCGATATAATCGACAAGGGACTGGACTTCGCCTTTTTCTTTTTGCATACCATTCTGCTCAAGAGTGTCAAGCAGTTCGGTGATCTGCTGATTGTTTTTCAAATCATCCATCGTGTTTTACCTCCTTTACTCAGTTTCGCCGGGTTTAGTCGTCATGAGCTTATAGAGTTTGTTATGCGGGAACTTGTTGACAAACGGAACGAGCACGGATCCGACCTTCATCAGTCCGCGTCCGGTTTCAACGTTGGTGATGTGCGAAAGCTGCGTATCCGAAATATTCAGAAGTTCCGCCAGACGGATACGGTCGGTCGACGCCTGATTCAACATGATGACAAACTCACTGTTCGCGAGCATCGTTCTGGCTGTATGGCTCTGCAGCAGATCGTCCACGTTCTGCGTGATGCCGGTACAGAAAGCGCCGTATTTACGGACACGCTTCCAAAGAGTTTCAAGGAAGTTCGCGCTGTACTCGTGCTGGAAAAGCAGATAGATTTCGTCAATAAAGATGAACGTGCTCTTGCCTTTGGCTCGGTTTTCGGTAATGCGGTTGAGGATACTGTCCAAAACCACCAGCATTCCGATGGGCTGCAGCTGCTTACCGAGATCCAGCGTATCGTAGCAGATGAGGCGGGAGTCCACATTGACATTCGTCTTCTTGGCGAAGGGATCAAGGGAACCGTCGGTGAAAAGTTCGATAGCCAGGGCAATGTCCTGCGCTTCCTCTTCTTCCTGATTCAGAAGCTCCGCACGGAATTCCTTCAGCGTGGGAGCGTTGCCGGTATAGCCTTTCTTTTTGTAGTTGCGGTACACATTCTTGGTACAGCGGTCGATCAGAGATTTTTCCTTTGCACCAAGAGAATAGTTTCCGATAAGCTGCTCACACAGCGACAGG
>CALCRH010000208.1 GCA_937894515.1 uncultured Clostridia bacterium
CTGTATATTGGGATATCTTCCGTTTGGGAGGATCAGATCGCCGTTTCTTCCGGGAACGGACTGGAAAATCACATCGTAGGAAGGAGCGGAGAAAACATTCTTATTTTCAATACGCAGTCCCATATCCGAAGAACGGACTCCGTTATATTCAAAATAGTTCATGCAAACACCACTCCTTTCCGCTTTGCAAACTGACCGGCGGTCACCATGACCTCATTGGTCAGCTGCTCGATATCTTCGCTTGAATAGTTGTTGAAATTCGTAATATTGAGAACAAGGGACATACCACCCGCAAGGATGCTGCCTGCGGCTGTGCTGATGGCATTTCCGACCGAGCCTTTCACATCAAGATTCGGAGTAACGGCCATACTCATATCTTCCGCAAGACCGCCCATCACACTGCTGATATTTTCGCTTAAATCTTCAGCAGCTCTTACCGCTTCTTTTCCGCTGTCCTCAATACCTCCCGCAAGACCCTTCGTCAGCATTTCACCGACCCATGCCATTTCCTTGGAAGGAGAATGGATGCCGAAGAAATCGCAGATGCCGTCCCAGATGGAAGAAATCCATCCGCTGACCTTATTCCAAAGCCAGGACGCAAGGCTCTGAATACCGCTCCATAAACCTTTGACAAGGTTTTTACCGACTTCCGCAAGCTGTGATACTCCAGAACCGAATGCACTAACAAGACCGGAAATGATCTGCGGCACGGCTTTTACGATCTCAGCAATGATGGTCGGCAGGTTCTTGATGAGAGCCACGAAAAGCTGAACACCGGCTACGATGATCTTATCGATGTTTCCGATCACGGCATTAACGATGCCGCCGATGATTTGCGGTATGGCATTGACAATCGTAGTGATGATTTCGGGAAGTGCGCCGATGAGAGAAATAAGAAGGTCGATACCTGCCTGGATGATCTGCGGTATTGCGCTCAATACGGCATTGATGATACTGTCGATGATCTTCGGAATCGCTTCAACGATTGCAGCTATGATTTCGGGAAGAGCCTCCACAAGGGATGTTAAAAGCTGAATGCCCGTGTCGATGATCTCCGGTATTGCATCAAGGATAAAATCCACGATGGACATAATGACTTCCGGCAGAGCTTCAATAATAACGGGGATAGCGTCAAGGATCATCCATTCGGGGCGGTTGCCGGAAGCACGGAAAGCATCCACCACTTCTTCTCCCAACTGATTGAGACTTTGCTGAAGTTGAGGAAGACTTTGCCCCGCCATTTGAGCCAACCCTTGTGCCTGTGCAGGAGTGATGATACCCTGTTGAGCCAAGGAGGTAATCAAGTTTGGCACATTCTGTTGAAGAGTACCGGAAAGCGAGGTGCCCATGTTGCCGAACATGGCTTTCTGGTCATCGTTCAAGAGAGAAAGTTCCTCATTTGTACGCAGATAGGCGCCCTGAAGATTCAACTTTGGCAAATAGAGCATACGCGTACTCTGCCGTGTCTCTTTGGCCAACTTCTGTTCTGCAAGTTTTATCTGAATCTGCTTGTTTCCCTCAATGGCCCTCGTACGGCAATCCTCCAAGGTGAGAGTTTGCTGGGCATGCAACATCTGGCTGACTGTCAACAAAATAGACAAGAGCAACCACACACAAACTGTATGTTTCTTCACCATATATCCATCCTTTCTTCGATATTCGCTTGCAAAGATAGTCTTTTTTCGCGAGATGGCAAAAACATAAGCGCTTTTTTAACAATTTTAAGCAAAAGAGCGTTCTTCTCTTGTCCGCCTCTTGTCCGTCCTTTCTCCGCCATATGTCCGTCCATACGACGGCGATAAGGTAGAGATTTGATAGCGTTAAGGTAGGGAAAGGGTAGAGAAAAGGTAGCCTTCAAGAGAAGAAAGGACGACCGTCAGATGAGTTTCT
>CALCRH010000209.1 GCA_937894515.1 uncultured Clostridia bacterium
GGCCAACTGCCACAATCATCGACAAAAACCAGGGACCGTCATGGACTGACCCGGAGAAGTCTGGAAATGAAGCCACACTCGGCAAGTTTATCACTAAGCATGGAGCAACGACTTATAATCCAAAAGTTACCAAAAATTCTGTAAGTATCGGTGATACAGTTACCTTTGAAGTTTCCTTTAATGCACTTCCTATAATAGCTTGTGCATAAGCACTTACTGCTTTACTAGCTATTTTATCAGCTTTTTCTTTGACATTATGAGAAGAGGGAACCTCATTCCATGTATATTGATCGGAATAGCCATTCAAAGTAAATATGGCATTCTTGTTGTGTACCAATCGCATGTATGTGCCGTTGTTATTCCGCGTAACAATAGCTACATCAAAACTGAATTTGATGTCCGGCTCATTCTTAAAGAACAAAATTGCGGTTAGTACAGATGTTGAGTCCTGCGATTCGTGAAAGCAAGTCAATCCGGTGGCTTTATCTAATGTTACTCGAATGGTATCTTTTAAATGGCGAAGGTCATTCCAGTATTCATCTTCGGCTTTCATTATCTCCAGATTATAGTCCAAATCATACGGACCGTTTCCGTTTCTGGTAACAAGATTTCTTGCTCCGCTACCGACAAGTGTAAATTGTGCAGATAGATATACCTTGCTCTTTTAGCAAACTGCAGGTTTTCGTTAAAACGACGGAACAATCGGTGCGGTATTTCCGAAATTCGGCTTCATCAATTAGTTCATACATAATACTATCTCCTTTTTTGCCCATACCGCCCATTCAACATCAAGGTTAAATCGTTACAGTATATCATGAAAAACTTGTTTGTCAATACATTATATCAAAAAATCGCACATTTTTCAATTTACCTCCTTTGCAGTACAATGTACTTGCAAAGGAGGTATTTGCATTATGAAAGACGAATTTGTATCAAGAGTCGGAATCTGGGGACAGAGGCATTACAACTGGCTGAAAAAGAACAAGCCGACGGTCATCAACACCATGCGGATGAAAGGCACGCTCGAACAGTATCTGACCGACATCGACCGTGACGCACGGGAGATGTTCGAACGGATGACGAAGGAGTTTGCCGAGTTCGAGGGTATCACCGAGCAACTCAAAGCGGACGACCAAATGGCGTGGGTGGGCAGGATGAACAACATCCGGGCGAGAGTTACTCACGCCGTCAACTGTGAACTGATTTACGCATAAGGAGGACGCCATGAAAAAGATCACTTTATTCTCAGCCGGTGGAATTGCCCTTGCGATTCTGCTCGTGCTTCTCACGACCGGAGCAAAATCAAACACCAATCTTCCTGAAAGCACCGTAAGTGAAACGCTTGTTGCAGATACAACAGCGGTCACCGAAACCGAGAAGACATCCGAAGCAGCGGAAACCACAGTCGTAGAAGCGACTGAAACAGAAACTACTCCAACTGCCGAAACAACAGATCCGCCAAAGGCAAAAGAAAACACTACCCCCGCCATCCAATGCGTTAAATCCGAACCCGAACCGGAAGAATA
>CALCRH010000210.1 GCA_937894515.1 uncultured Clostridia bacterium
TGTTCTTCAAATGGGCATTTAAGACTGCCGCCGCTGTTCTTATCGTTACCAATACATGGAACATCGTCATGGGTGTATTTGATGTAGCCCAAACCGTGGTAAACAACGCTTCGGGCGTTATTGTATCGGACGCATCCATAGATATCAGCACAGTAGTTGTTGATCTCGAAGAACGGCTCATGGATATGGAGCTTGGTGCTCTGTTCGGGCTATGGTTCCAGTCCGTATTTGTCGGCATCACCATGTGGGCACTGACAATCTGCATTTTTATCATCACCTACGGCAGAATGATCGAAATATATCTTGTGACCTCCGTCGCTCCGATTCCGATGGCAACCATGCTGAATAAGGAATCCGGCGGAATGGGTCAGAACTATCTGAGGAGCCTGTTCGCATTGGCATTTCAGGCATTCCTCATTATCGTATGCGTAGCGATCTATGCCGTTCTGGTAAACAGCATTACCGTCACAACGGAAATCAGTTCTGCCATTTGGACTTGTATGGGGTACACGGTTTTGCTGTGTTTCACGCTCTTCAAAACCGGTTCCATGGCGAAATCTGTGTTCTCAGCACACTGACGGAGGTGACGATATGGCGTATGTACCGGTTCCAAAGGATCTGAACGCGGTAAAGACAAAGGTGCTCTTTAATCTGACGAAACGGCAGCTCATCTGCTTCGGCGCTGCCGCGGCGATTGGAGTACCTTTGTTTTTTATTCTCAAATCGCGGATCAGTTCCAGTGCGGCAGCAATCTGCATGATGATTGTAATTCTGCCGTGCTTTTTGATGGCAATGTACGAAAAGAACGGACAGCCCCTTGAAAAGATTGTCCGCAACATTGTCCAGGTCTGTTTTATCAGGCCAAAACAGCGTCCCTATGAAACCAACAACTTCTATGCCGTCCTTGAACGGCAGCAAAAACTCGACAAGGAGGTATATGAGATTGCAGGCAGCAAGAAAGCTCACGCGAGCCGACCGAAAGCAGATCGAAGCGGCAATCGCAAGAGCGAAAAAGCAGGATAAACACAAAAAGTCCGCACAGGACAGTATTCCGTTTCAGCGTATGTGGCCGGACGGAACCTGTAAGGTGACGGACTCCTACTATACCAGAACCATTCAGTTTCAGGACATCAATTACCAGCTCAATCAAAACGAGGATAAAACCGCAATCTTTGATTCGTGGTGCGATTTCCTCAATTATTTTGACAGCTCCGTAAAGTTTCAGCTTTCCTTTATCAACATGGCGGCAACCAAGGACACCTATGCCAAAAGCATTGTAATTCCTCTGCGCGGTGATGACTTTGATTCGATTGCACTGGAATATCAGGAATTTCTGCGCAATCAGCTCGCCAAGGGCAACAACGGGCTGGTGAAAACCAAGTATCTGACCTTCGGCATCGAAGCGGAAAGTCTTCGCGCTGCAAAGCCCCGGTTGGAACGAATTGAGACGGATATTCTCAACAATTTCAAGCGGCTCGGCGTAACAGCAGAGCCTATGAACGGCAGTCAGCGACTGGAGCTGATGCACGGCATGATGCACATGGACGAACAGCTTCCGTTCCGCTTTTCGTGGGACTGGCTTGCTCCCTCCGGTCTGTCCGTCAAGGACTTTATTGCACCGTCCTCCTTCGAGTTCAAGACGGGCAACAGCTTCTGCGTCGGCAGGAAGATCGGAACGGTGTCCTTCCTGCAAATCCTTGCACCGGAGCTCAACGACAGGCTTCTGGCAGATTTTCTTGACATGGAAAGCTCGCTCGTTGTCACCATGCACATCCAGTCAGTTGACCAGACGAAGGCTATCAAAACCATCAAGCGCAAGATCACCGATCTGCAGAAGATGAAAATCGAGGAACAGAAAAAAGCCGTTCGTGCCGGCTATGATATGGATATTATCCCGTCAGACCTTGCCACCTACGGCGAGGAAGCACAAAAACTTTTGCAGGAGCTTCAGAGCAGAAATGAGCGTATGTTCCTTCTGACCTTCATCGTTCTGAACATTGCGGACACCAAACAGCAGCTTGATAACAATGTCTTTCAGGCAAGTTCCATCGCGCAGAAGTATAACTGTCAGCTCACCAAGCTGGATTTTCGACAGGAAGAGGGCTTTATGTCCTCACTCCCTCTTGGATATAACCAAATCGAAATTCAGCGGGGGCTTACCACATCCAGTGTGGCGATCTTCATCCCGTTCACAACACAGGAGCTTTTCCAGACAAGTCGTGAAGCTCTGTATTGCGGGCTCAATGCGCTGTCCAACAACCTTATCATGGTTGACCGAAAGCTTCTGAAAAACCCCAACGGTCTGATTCTCGGCACACCGGGTTCCGGCAAATCCTTTGCCGCCAAACGTGAGATCAGCAATGTGCTTCTGAGCACCGACGACGATGTGATCGTGTGCGATCCCGAATCGGAATACGGCGCACTCATCCAGCGTTTTCACGGACAGGTCATCCGCATTTCTCCCACGTCCGAAGACTATATCAATCCGATGGATTTGAACCTTAACTATTCGGAGGATGAAAACCCGCTTTCTCTCAAGAGCGACTTTATTCTGTCTCTCTGTGAGCTGATCGTCGGCGGCAAGGACGGCCTACAGCCGGTTGAGAAAACCATTATCGACCGCTGTGTTCGACTTGTTTACCGTGACTATCTGAACGATCCCAAACCCGAAAATATGCCGATTCTGGAAGACCTCTACAACGAACTGCGCAAGCAGGACGAAAAGGAAGCGGGCCTGCGGAAGATCCTCAATTTCGGTCACACGATCGGTCACGCGATCGAAAGCGCCGAGGGGCTCGG
>CALCRH010000211.1 GCA_937894515.1 uncultured Clostridia bacterium
CATATCAAAAAGCACAGCTTTCGTTTAGGCATTATCTTACCTATTCTGAAGGTCAGCCAGAAGCTGATATTAAAGAAGTAAAGGAAAGACTCGAAACCTTAGAGGATCCAGTAAGAATCGAAGCAGGCAGAAATCTTCTTATTGAAGGAAAATATGAAGAAGCTTTGAAGGTTTTAGAACCCTATGCTAGTAGTGATTTTTCTAGGTGGTGGCCACTGCATTTTTACTTAGGTCTCGCATATAGGGCGCTTGGATATAAAGAAGAGGCCATTGAAGGCTTTTTAAAAGTGCTTAGTTTAAACCCGTCGAATTACGATGCGATGATAGCTTTATCAGAATTATATGATGAAGCGGGAGATGAGGAAAAAGCTGATAAGTATAGAAAAAAAGCTAAATTGGTGATTCAGTAAAACGGCAAAACCAGTGAGATAAACCCTCACTGGTTTTTTATATGATAGGAAATATCAGATACCAATAGGATACATTGGTTCCGTCATAGTTTGTAATTCTGAATTGCAGCAGAATGATAATAAACAAAATAATGAATATGGGGGTTGCGAGAGAAGAGATTTTTGAATCGACTGTTTATTATGTGAATAAAAAAATCCCTTTTGGCACAATGGAACCTTTTCCATTTGAATATTTCTTGAAAGACAAGGATTTTGAGGAACAAGCGGAATTTCGAATAATTATCGCTTCAAAAAATGAAACATTTTATAAACAACTCCAACAGAACGAAAACAACATCAGTATCGGTGATATATCTTCTATTACATCTGTTCAAGATTATTACGGAACCGATTTGGAGTTTTCCATACAAGGCAATGAACTTTTATACAACTTAGCCACGCCAATTGAAACTTCGACAGATGATTTGAGCTTTAGCGAATTAGTGGTTGAATTATATCAAATACAACAAAATCAATTGCCGGGTGAGCCAAAAGGAAAGGATGAGCTTGATGCTCTTGCTAAGCCTATTATTGAACATCTAAAAATCAGATATGGCGTTGAATACAGAGATGACTGGAGATTATATAACGTTCCATATAAAGAATATCTTACTTTGCCAGATATATATAAGGGGTTGTGCGAGACAATTGCCGAATGATTTCACAGTTTAAGGAGGTAAATATTATGCCATTCACCGAATCTACATACGAGCAAGCGATCATTGAATTATTTTGCGGGCTGGGTTACACCCATCTCTACGCGCCGGATATGGAACGGTCGGATTATTCCGATCCGCTTCTGTCGTCGGTGCTTTTAGACGCGCTCGTTCGTATCAATCGGAAGCTTCCCGCCGAGGCGATCCGTGAAGCAATCGCAAAGATTCGCGGGCTGGACAGCGGCTCCCTCGTGCAGAAAAACCGCGTTTTCATGGGTTACCTGCAAAACGGGGTGGAAGTGCGCTATTTTGTGAACGGTGAAGAACGCTCCTCTTTGGTTTCTCTCATTGATTACGACCACCCGGACAACAACTCCTTCTACGTGGTCAATCAATATACGTACATCGAAAATGGCAACAACCGCCGCCCGGATATCTTGTTCTATATCAACGGACTTCCGCTCGTCCTGATGGAACTGAAAAGCCCCTCCAAAGACGAGGTCGGCGCGGAGAACGCCTACAATCAGATCCGCAACTATATGCAGGACATCCCCTCGATGTTCTACTACAACGCGATCTGCGTCATTAGCGACCTTTCGACGAACAAGGCGGGAACGATCACATCGGGGCTCGACCGCTTTATGGAATGGAAAACCAAGGACGGAAACTACGAAAACAACGCCTACGCGCAGTTTGACACCTTCTACGAGGGGATGTTCCAACGCGAACGCCTCCTTGACATCCTCAAAAACTTCATCTGCTTCTCCGGCGACAGTCAGAAGCCGGTCAAAATCCTTGCCGGGTATCATCAGTATTTCGCTGTTCGCAAAGCGGTAGAAAAAGCCATTACCGCAACCGCGACCGATGGAAAAGGCGGCGTTTTCTGGCATACGCAGGGCTCCGGCAAGTCGCTTTCGATGGTGTTCTACGCCCATCTGTTGCAGGAAGCGCTCAACAGCCCGACGATTGTCGTCATGACCGACCGCATCGACCTGGACGATCAACTCTATACGCAGTTTGCCAAGTGTGCGGAGTTCCTGCGTCAGACACCCGTGCAGGCGGAGAGCAAAGAGCACCTCAAAAAGCTGCTCGAAGGCAGAACGGCAAACGGCATCATTTTTACCACGATGTTTAAGTTCGAGCGCGGAGAAACTGCGCTTTCCGAGCGCAGAAATATTGTTGTGATGGCGGACGAAGCGCACCGCGGTCAGTACGGATTTGAAGAAAAAGTCGTACTTTCCGAGGATCAAAGCGAAGCGCACGTTGTTGTGGGCAACGCCCGTATCATCCGCGAAGCCCTGCCGAACGCGACCTTTATCGGCTTTACCGGCACGCCGGTTTCCATCAAAGACCGCAACACCCGCGAGGTGTTCGGCGATTACATTGATATTTACGATATGACGCAAGCGGTGGAGGACGGCGCGACCCGCCCGGTCTATTACGAATCCCGCGTCATTCACCTCAAACTCAACGAAGAAACGCTCCGACTCATCGACGCGACCTATGACGCGTTGGAGGAAGTTGCTGATCCCGCCGCCATCGAAAAGAGCAAAAAGATGCTCGGGCAGATGGAAAGCGTGCTCGGCGCGGATTCGACCATCGAATCGCTGTGCACCGATATTATCGAACACTATGAGCAGAACCGCGCGAATCTCTTGACGGGAAAAGCCATGATCGTGGCGTACTCCCGTCCGATCGCGATGAAGATCTACCGCAAAATTCTTGAAATGCGCCCGACTTGGAATGAAAAAGTCGGCGTGGTGATGACGAGCGGAAACAACGATCCCGAGGACTGGAAAGAGATCATCGGCACGAAGGGACACAAGGAAGAACTTGCCCGCAAATTCAAGGACAACGACGACCCGATGAAAATCGCTATTGTTGTGGATATGTGGCTGACAGGATTCGATGTTCCTTCCCTTGCAACAATGTATGTATATAAGCCCATGCACGGATACAATCTTATGCAAGCAGTCGCCCGTGTCAACCGCGTTTTCAAGGACAAAGAGGGTGGACTGATCGTGGACTACGTGGGTATCGCTTCCGCGCTCAAAGAAGCTATGAAGGAATATTCCGCACGCGACCGTCAAAAATACGGAGACATGGATATTTCCAAGACCGCTTACCCGAAATTCAAGGAGAAATTGCAGGTCTGCCGCGACTTATTTCACGGTTTCGATTTCAGGGGATTTGCGACCGGTACACCGCTTGAAATGGCAAAGCTGATCTCCGGCGGTGTCAACTTCGTGTTGGATGCCAAAGTACCGACAAGAAAAGAACTGTTCGAACGCGAGTCTCTATTGCTTCATCAAGCTCAATCGCTTTGTTCCAGCATGACGACCGATGCAGAACGTCACGATGCTGCGTATTTTGAAGCTGTACGCTCCACGATGACGAAATTGACAACAGGAGGAAACGGTGGAAAGCCGATGTCTCTCCGCGAGATCAACACACAAATCAACGAACTGCTGAAAGCCGGCATTCAAAGCGAAGGTGTCATCAATCTGTTTGACAGTCAAGATGTCGGTGAGCATTTTTCGCTCTTTGAACCGAGCGTGCTTGAAGAGATCGCCAAGATGAAAGAAAAAAACATCGTGGTGGAGATCCTACGAAAACTGATGGCAGAGCAACTTTCCATTTACAAGCGCACAAATGTCGTGCAGGCAACCGTCTTTTCGGAGAAAATCACGCTTCTGATGAACACCTATTATAACGGACTGATTACGAACGAAGAAGTCATCAAAGAACTTCTGAAAGCCGCAGAAGAAATCCGAAACCTACGCGACGAGGGTAACAAACTCGGTCTTTCCGATGAAGAACTTGCGTTTTACGACGCACTTACTAAACCGGAAGCGATAAAAGATTTTTACAACAATGATGATCTCGTAGCTATGACGCGTGAGTTGACCGAAATGCTCCGCAAAAGCCGTACGATCGACTGGCAGAAGAAAGAAACCGCCCGCGCAGGCATGCGAAAAATGGTCAAACGGCTTCTGAAAAAGTATAAATACCCGCCCGAAAAATATGAAGATGCAATCGAAACCGTCATCAGCCAGTGCGAACTTTGGACTGATAATATGGAAGTATAAGTAACTGGATTCAGGATCGCCACAGAACGTGAAACATTTATGAAAAAGAATCGCAAAAAACAACTTCAACTCATAAAACGATTTTCATTATTGACGTGTTGCGATTTCGTTTATGTCAGCAGTAATGGCGAAAAGACATAATGATCTAAGACAGCAGAACAAATTTCGAAAAAACGATGAAAAAAATTGAAGTGTATGCGAAAACCAAACCATTTTGGGGGATGTAATGAAAGCTAAAATTGAGAATCCGAAAGTTTTTATTTCGTATGCGTGGGCATCAAAAGAATATGAGAATAAAGTGATAGCATTCGTTTCTTCACTTATTGATGTTGGTATTGATGTAATATTCGACAAATTTAATTTGACTGAAGGTAATGATACACATGCTTTTATGGAACAAAGCGTGAACGATCCAACCGTAACAAATGTTCTCCTTTTACTTGATCCCGTTTATGCCGAGAAAGCAAATGATCATAAAGGTGGAGTAGGAACTGAAACTCAGATCATTTCACCTCAGGTGTATAACGAGGTCAATCAAGAAAAGTTTATTCCTGTAATTTTTGAAAGAGATGAAAATGGAAATGTTTGTAAACCGACTTATTTAGTAACACGTTTTCATATTGATTTATCTGTTGCCGAAAAATATGATGAAGAATATAAAAAATTGGTGCGGCGTCTTTACGGAATTGAAACCTACGAAAAACCACCGCTTGGCAAGAAACCTGCTTGGGTAGAGTCCCCTGAAAAAGTTGAAATAAAAAACATAGTATCTTATGATGTTTTGAAAGGTAATGTTACTGATGCAGCGAAAAAAGAAAAGTACGCTTCTTTACTACACGAAATTGAAGAAAACATTATTTCCTTCATCCAAAAAATGCCCACTGAAATAAACAATCAGGAATATGTCAATTTTTATTCCGAAACAAACTCCATCAGAGACAATTACTTAATGTTGCTCAAGTATTACATTTATGTCGATAAAAGTGATGTGTTGATATCTGCATTTTTAGAAAATTTGTTTAATCGTTTTGACGCACAATATATGTATGACATTAAATTTTCAACTAATCAAATTAATTTAGCAAAAATCCTGATACATGAACTGTTTATTTGTACAATTGCTTATCTTTTGAAAAAGCAGGATTATAAAGCGTCAGGCAATATCCTGAAAAGAACATACTTCAAAAAAGGCAGGAATGAACCGGAGACATTCTGTATTTTCCGAACTCGAACTGAAGGTAACTATTTTGATGACGCTATTCGCGAAATAGACAATAAAAACTACCATTCCGGTGTTGCAAATTTTTGGATAAAGAATATTAATACAGACATTTTCACAAAAGATGATTTTGTTTTTGCCGATTTGATATGCTTTAATTTTTCTGTTTTCGGAAATGTAATGTCAAACGAGTGGTATTGGTTTCCAATTACTTATGTTTATGACAATCAATATACCAGTGTGCTTGGATCATTTGGAAAACATTTAATTTCAAAAGAATTTTTTGTTACGGTTCTTCCTTTGTTTGGATTCGAGAAAGCAGAAGACTTTATTATTCATTACAAAGAAATTGAAGATTCATTGAAAAATGGAAGAACAACATTAAGGGAATATAGGTTTCATGGTTGCTATAATCCTGCGCCTTTGTTATGTGATACAGTCAAATCGGATCAAATTGCAACTTTGAACTGACATTACACAATCATCAATAGTAATTGACTACACACACAATCTGGTCTGGGTCAAAATGACCCAGACCACTTTTGGTTTTCATTGCCATACAACAATAATGCGTAACAGTGTAACGGCGTAACATTTTGCGATTTGTGGATTCATCTATTGTCTCTTCAATGTGGTTTGGTTCAAAATGAACCAGACCACTTCAGCAAAGTAAAGTGGGGTTGGTCAAAATGGCCCACCCTAAAATCCGAGACGAAAGACGAAAACATTCAAAGAAATTCTGCCTCAACATCAAACTATCGCCGTTCTCTCCGACTACCACTTGATATGAAAAAACGTCGCTGTCGAATCAAAAGTAGGATGGGTCACTTTGACCCATCCTATAAAACCGAAGAAATGTGGTCTGGGCGAAAACCACCCAGACCAAAAACGGCGTCTCAAAGCGAAAAATCATCATAATATCGGTAGCGGCTACCGATATTATTTTTCTTGACAAATCCCCCTTATGTGATACAATAATGGTAGCGGATACCATTATTATAAATATCTTCCCGATTTAACCGAAGCAACCGTCCGCAAGGTGATTGATAAACTTGGCATGAAAGTACGGAAGCAAGCTGTTGTGGAACTTGTGATGGGGAGATATGAATTAATAAAAAAATAATTTGTTCAGAGGAATAAAAAATGTCAATCAGTGAACTACAAAAACAGACAAATACGAATATTCATGAAAAAGCGAATTTGATCCGGGAGAGTGAAATCAATGCTGCCTATTATCGACTGGAAATGAAACAGGCAGAAATAGCCCACGCTTTGTTCCATAGAATATTTGAACATGAATCCGGTTGGTATAACGGACACTACCACAAAAACGATTCTGGGGAATGGCAGAGAGAATCCTACCCCATCCCGGTAATCAGCGTGAAAGGATTATGTGATATTGAAATCCAATTCGATAAAATTTCGGTATCCACAAAGCTGAAACGAGATGCTGCATTGGCATACTCGTACAAGAAGTTTTCTGAATATGAGTTCGAGGTCTACGGTGTGGAGGATTACCTTGCGGACTTCTATCACAAAGGGCAGACGATACAGAAAATGAAAGAAAACATTTGTGCTTGCGATGAAGCTGAAATAGGATTTTCGTTTGTTTTTCCGTTTGATATAGAGGGAAAACAAATTTTTGAATTTGTGAAGCTGCTCAGGCATGAGGGCTTTTATTACTAATCGAAATTTGCAAAGGAGTTTTGTTTATAAAGAACATTCAAACTGTTATTGTTTACTTTGTCGGCTGAATCATGGAAGATATGATCCTATTCGCAAGCATCCGAGATTTATTGAGGTGGTAAAGCGGTTAAGCGAACACGCTAAGTAAACCTTTCCTGTATGTAAAAAGCGAGAACCGCAGTGTTCTCG
>CALCRH010000212.1 GCA_937894515.1 uncultured Clostridia bacterium
CACAGAAAAGCTCAAGGCTGAAGATCAGATGCTTTGAGTACAGCGAATGAACGCACTACGGGAAATGGTGCCAGAAATCATCAATCGCGAACTAATCTATGCATAAGAAAAGCGGCAGGATTTATGAAGTCCTGCCGCTTTTCTCAATTCTGTTTTTAGAGATTCGCGTTTACTTTTGCGGTGCGGCGACAGGAAATTCCGTCACAGTGGTATCCCATTTGACAACAGTGTAAGCCGCGCGTGTGGCACCTTTGAACCAAACCTCAAAAATAAGATTGGAAGCTTCATCCAGATAGTATTCCGTTCCGGAGATATCCGTGTATTTCACACAGCTTACGCCGCAGATTTCTTTTGTATCGGAAGTTTTTTGCTGATTCTCGAGATAGTCCACGGTGAACTCAAGGAACGATTCCATTCTGCAGGTGCATCCGCTGTCAACAAATCCGCCGTTGTCCCAGTAGTAGATTTCGTACAGACCTCCACCAATGTAACGCCAAAAGTCAGTGGAGCTGTTCATAAAATCATCGCCGATCTTATAAAGGTCCAATCCCGGGGCGACCATATGAAAGTTCTCGGGCAGCATCGAAGCGGGTCCCTCGGACTGCTCATTATCCTTGTTGTCCTTCTGCGTCTGTTCCTGCTGACCCGGTTTTTCGGTCTGCTGACTGCCTGCTGTCGTGTTATCACCGTTCGATGCGGGCGTTTTTTCACCGCAGGCGGCAAGTGAAAGCAGCATAAGAAGCGCGAGTACTAAAGTAATTATTTTTTTCATTGTTTTCTCCTTTTTTAATGGTTATCCATTGTAATTCAGATTCAGTTGTGTGAATTCAAAGCCCTCGCCATCGGGGTCCAGGTATTTCATGCAGATTCCGTTTTCCATATTGACCCAGAATTTTCCTTCGATCGCATTCAGCCCCATGGCATCAAAAACCCAGCATTTGCAGCCGGCAATCGTTTCACTACCGATATTGTAATAGTCCAGATCCTCGACCGTTTTGCCGAATGCGTAAAAGTATTTCAAAAAATATTCTTCAAAAGCGGAAAATTCATTGATTGTCAGCTCCGCATAAGAGTATTCTTCAATGGAAACGTTTTCATCGGGTGTCCAGCCGTAATTGCCTTCCCAGTCGTCCATAAAGACGCCACCGGCGGAAAAATCATATTTTACCCGAAGTTCATTTCTCTCGGACGCTTCGATATAAACGTTCCCTGCCTTTGAAGCCGTTGCTTTGTAGGTATTTCCGCTGTAATATTCATTGAATTCAACGGAAAATCCGTCAGCAGGCGGATTGAAACGGTAACTTGCCGCAGATACCTTTTTGTCGGAATCCACGTCTTTTACGTCAGTCGTTTTCTCTTTGCCGTCTTCACCTGCCGACGTTTTTTCACCGCAGGCGGCGAGTGAAAGCACCGTCAGCAATGCGAGCATCAATACTAAAATTTTTTTCATGAACACTTACCTCTTTTCCTCTTTTTCTTTTTTCTTCTTACCTTTGGCGATAAGAATAATGACAAGAATTACAACAATCAGAATTATCGCGAGCCAGATGAACAGGCAGATGCCGAGCGGCTGGAACGGGCAGATTCCGCAAACCTTACACTTGTTTTTTACTTCTGTTGACGTATTATCGTCAAGCTTTCCACCGGGAGTGTTTGTACCGCTCTGACCGGGCTCCTCCGTGCGGGCATCGCCCGCGTTGCAGAAGAGCGAGTTGGTATATGGGCTGTCCTTGCCTTCTTCGGCATAATTTTTCAGATACGCCCGGAATTCAATGGCGTCGTCCTTTGATACTTCTTCGGTCACAAAATCCTTCCAACCGCTGTACAGCCATTGGGGGTTGCCCCAGTCGGTTTCCTTCCATTCGCCCCATTCGCCGTCTGTCTGCACCCGATACTGCATCACGGCGCAAAGCGGATCCCATGCGTCCATTTCAATCGAATAATATTTTTGCGCGTCTCCGTTTGACTTCGGGAAATCAACGTACAGCTTCCACGTGGTGTCGCTGTATCCGTCACCGCGCTCCACCGATTCCACAAACGTAAGCTCGGAAATGACAGGAGCTTCAATCGCTTCGGGATAGACAAGCTCCTTCTGCGTGGCGTTTTTACCGATTGTGATCTCCTCCGACCAGTCGGAAAGAATAAACGCGGTGTCTTCACCTCCTGCGGCTTCACGCTCTTCATCCGTCATGTTCCAGTTGGTATAGGCAATGATATATCTCATACGGAGCGTCAGCGAATGATTTTCAAGGTCGAGATACCACCTGTCGTCCTTCGAATAAACGATCGGTTTAAGATATCCCGCGCTTTCATCATCCTGACCGTACCACGGATCGATCAGCGCACAGCCCTCGCGGTAGGTCTTCTGCTCCTCGGAAGCCACGATCCTCTGACGGATCATCAGATCATACGGCTGATTTGCCTGCGGATATTCGTCTTTGTCCCATTCGGACACATAATGCCAGTCGCCGTCGTCTACCTTGCAGTCGACCTGGATGTAACACCTTTCAATCGTGCAGCCGTATGCTTTCTCGAATTCATCTCTTCCGAGATAGCTCCATTCGGCAAACATACCGATAACGTCCTCAGGCTGAGTCAGCCATACGTATACGTTTTCCGCTCTGCCCGAGTCATCCCTGCTAATCTGATAGTAGATGTCCGTGGGGACGTTTGCCTTCCCCGAAGGAAAGAATTTTTCGGAAAACTTCGGTGCCACATCTGCCGCTACAGCTGTCTGAACAAAAAGCCCAAGCAGCATGACGGCGGCGAGCAGAATAGTAAGTACTTTTTTCATATTCAGCATCACTCCTTTTAATATTTGTTAATTGAAACAAGATTGCCTTTTGAATCGTATCTGCGCTGCTCGGTTTTCTTTCCGTTTTCGTCGTACCGATATTCATAGCGGTAATCGATTGTTCCGTCCGGAAGATAGCACGTTCTGGTACAGTTCATTCCCTGTGCATCGTATTCGTAGATCGTATAGTCTACGGTCTCTCCCGCTTCGCTTTTCCGGTCAATGCGGTCGAGTCTTCCCGTACCGTTGTAGGTAAAGTACTCGTACACCGCCTCGCAGTGAGAACCGTTTTCATACCATGCAGAATAATAGATATCCGACTCTTTTCGCCCGTTTTCGTCGTAATAAATGAACGTCATGTTTCCTTCGACGCTACGGCTTTCATCCCCATAATTGTGGATGGAGAAAAGACGTCCGTTTTCGTCATATTCTCTTTCGGTCTTCATCAAATACCCTGCATCCCAAAAGAACCACGCACTGTCCAAGGGATCGCCGTTTTGATTGTACGTGAAATCAAAGGATCCCTGCTCGGCACCGGTTGCATCGTACGAGGTTTTGTGGATTATTTTCCCCGAATCGTTGTAGGTAATGATGTGAGTGAAAACGAGCCGGCCTTTTCCGTCGTAATGTGTCAATTTCTCCGTGTTTTCGTCCAGCTTTTCCACAACATCATCGGTTTTCTCCGAAGCAGGCGGATTATCTCCCGTATTTTCGATCCCCGGAATCAGTTCCGAAAGAGAGCAGGCGGAAAAAAGAACGGAAACGGCCAGAAGCAAAGCAAAAACGCAAAATCTTTTTTTCATGCCTTTCTCCTTCTGTTCAACCCTTTAAAAAGTCCCTGAAACTGAAACCTTTTTTGGGCTCGGGCTTCACATAGTCAAAGCCGCCGTAAGGTTCCTGAATATTGAACCAGATTTCCGGACGCTCCATCGAGCCCTCGAAGCAATGCTCGGTATCCACATGATAGCATTTTCCGTCGATTTTCTTATACAGATGGGATTTATCCGGATTCTGCCCGGCTTCTCTGAACCCATTTTCTTTCAGAAGCGCCCGGTACGCGGGGAT
>CALCRH010000213.1 GCA_937894515.1 uncultured Clostridia bacterium
AAGTAAGCGGAAATTTTTGTATTTTTTTGAGATAGCACTCCGAAGTGTGCGTTTTGGGGTGCTATATTTATATTTGTATGACCATGAGCAGCGACAACACACAAAAAAACAACAAAATTTGTTTAGTAATACAGAAAAAAGGAGAGATCACATGAAAAGAAATTGGAAAGATCGGGTCAAGCGGTATCTTGCTCTGGTACTGACGCTGGTGCTGCTGACCAGCCTGGTGCCCCAGTTGGACCTGGTGACCACCGCGGAAGCGGCAGCGGCAGCAACGCAGACGAGTACGACTGCATGGACGGAGCTGACGACTTCCCATACGAACCAATGGATCGGTACGAACGGCAACACGACCTATTACTATGTCACGCAGAACACAACACTGACCGCTACAACAGCCGGATACTTCGGCGTTGGCATCAAAGGGACAGTTTATATTTACGTGCCATTCGGCGTGACACTGAATCTTAACGGTGCGGCAGGCAGTGGAAAAACCGGCGGCGGCGCCGGCATCTTGCTGCCCAGCGGCAGCACGCTGTACCTCATCGGCAGCGGTACCGTCAATGCCAACGGCGGTAAGGCGGCAGACGGCACAAAGGGCGATGACGGTGCGGTCGGCAAGATGAATGTTGTTGATGGTACTTACAAAATAGCCGGTCTTACTAAACACTATAATTCTATAAAAGAACTGTCGGGCTTATTAGACAGCGAAATGATTCCATATGCGAATATACTTAATAAAGTTGAAATAAGACAGTCTTTCTCTGATGATGTGCTTCGCAGGTATAATTCAATAACCGATTCAATGAATCACGCAGTCAACAAAAAGTGTAAATTTGAAGCAATGCGTGCCCGCATTCTATATGCCGAGGAAGCTTTGGATGATTATCGCAGAGTGGTTGAGGCACATCTAATTACGCCACCTGATTTGCAAAAATGGAAAAAAGGCAGCGACATGTTTGTGCTATATAATGCACAGCATATGCACCCTCTAAAGCATCGCTGGTATATAAGTCCGGACCAGACGAATGAAGGTTCCGGCACCTTTAACACTTTTTGCCATAGGGATCCCTCCTTACAGGCCAGCGGGGACATAAGTCCTCGCTGCCACCCATGCCAGGAACGGTTCCCTGGGGATGCGGATGCTGCCGCCGAAGCGACAGGTCGGGAAATCCTTGCGGTGCGCCAGCTCATAAGCAGCGCCCTGACTGATGTTCAGGTATTCCTTCACATCTGCAACGGTCAAATAGTTCTTTTCGTTCATGGTAAAAAATCTCCTTTTGTTTTATTGAAAACAAAAACGCAGCGTAGGTGTGTTATCCTACACTGCGTTGGAGAAATTCCACTTGCAAACCCTGCGTCAAATAGATATAATCTACCTGACGGTGCGGGTTTTCCCGTTGTGTAGGTGCTGATACCACCTATGCAGGTATTGAAGAGGTCGCAACTCTTCAATACTGCCGTCATTTTGTTTTCTATCCATAGTATAAACTATTTTAATTACGTTGTCAATACAATATTTATTTATTTTTTTGAGATTATAAATTTTGCCTTGACGATATAAAAGTGAAGTTGACATACAAATATAATTAGTATACAATGTGCTTGGCTCAAAAAAACTATGTGAAGTGAGGTACAGCATAATGGCAATGACTGAAAAAATCCGTATTCTGCTTGTAAAATGCGGTAATATTTCGAAAGCTGAACTCGCTCGCAGGTTGGGAATAAGTCCGCAAAATCTATATAATAAAATGAAGAGAGATAACTTTACCGAATCTGATCTGCGAACAATAGCCGAAGTGCTTGGCTGCAAATATAAAGCAGGCTTTGAAATTGATGAAACCGGCGAATGGGTTTGATTTTTAGGTAAGCCAAAACGAAAACGGGAGCGGTGACGAATGACAGAAAAGAAACACAGCACGATTTCTGCAAAGAGCAGGGTGATTTATCTTGCCATGACCTGCGTCATTGCCGTGCTGCTTGCTGCAGGAATTTGCATTACCTTTTTTCTGGGGCTTTCACACAAGGAAGCAGATTATCTCAAAATGTTGACTGCAGTCGTCGGAATGCTGTTTGCTGCGATCCTGTTTGCCTGCAACCTCAACGCTTGGGACGATACGCATCAGGGACATATCTTTGCCGCAATATCTGTGCTGTTGGTTTTCAACCTCCTTCTGACGGGTGTTTTTGATATTCTGGATGGCAAAGACGGCGTGGGAACAGCAATCTTTGTGCTCCAGACGATTACCTCGGTTGTTTCGACGGCGCTGCATTTTCTGTTTTGGACTTATCAGAGCACTTCTTTGCCGAAAAACCGCAGACAGCGGTATTATACCGTGTGGATCTATGGACTGTTACTGATCTATCTCGGTGTACTTGTGACCAATCCTCTTACCGGCATTCTGTTCCGTCTGAATGCCGAGGGGCAACTGGACTACACCGGTGAAACGCTGGAATGGATCTTTTTCTCGGCGTTTTATCTGTCCTATCTACTCAATATCCTGCTGCAGCGGTGTTCATTGAAGAAAAAGCTTGTCCTTGCAAGCTTTTCGGTCTTTCCTCTGCTATGCCTTGCACTTACGATGATATGGTCGATTCGTGGCATACCTTATAGTGTATTCTCTCTGACGTATATCTTCCTGCTGCTGGCGGCATACGTTGTGTTCTTCGGTGATTACATCGAAAGCAAGGGACTTTTGCTCCGGCAGAAAGCGGAGATGGCGGAGCTGAAATCGGAGTTGATGCTGTTACAGCTCAATCCGCATTTCGTTGCCAATACATTAAACTCAATCGTTGCATTGTGCCGCTTTGACCCGCCGGAAGCCGAAAAAGCGACAAGACTGTTCGCCGGATATCTTCGGGAAAACTATGTGGATATGACGGGAAATCAAATGATTCCCTTTGATAAGGAATTGCAAAACTTAAATAACTATATCGCCATCGAGCAGATCCGCTTCCCCGATTTGACGATGGAATACGATCTTGCTTGCACGCAGTTTTTGATACCGACCATGACGGTGCAGCCACTCGTGGAAAATGCCATCACCCACGGCATACACGGCAGCGGGCTTATCACAATCTCTACTGCTGAAACGCCGGATGCCTATGTGGTGTGCATCGAGGATAACGGTGTGGGTTTTTCAGAGCACCCCCGCGATGGAAAAAAACACCTGGGGATTGCCAACTGTCGCAATAAACTGCAAATGTTCTGCGGCGGCAGCTTGATGATTCGGAACCGGGACAGCGGCGGAACGGAATGCGAAATTATGATTCCGAAAGAAGGAAAAGAAAATGAAAATACTCTGCATTGATGATGAACCGCTGGCTTTGCGGCTGATAGTCAATATGCTGGAGGGCAAGCCGGATGTCGGGACTCTTCGCAGTTTTTCCAGCGCTTCGGATGCGCTTTCCTGCGCAAAGACAACTCCCTTCGATATTGCCTTTGTAGACATTATGCTCGGCGGCGCAAACGGGCTGGATTTTTCGCAAAGTCTGCGCGCGATGCAACCGCAGTGCAAGATCATCTACTGCACGGGCTATCCGCAATACGCCATTGAAAGCATCAACCGTGGGATCGTGGACGGGTATCTCTTAAAGCCTGTGGAAGATCGGCAGCTACAGGCGATTTTGGATAGGTATCGCGTCCGGAAACCGCTGAGCGTCAGCGTCAGCGGGATGCAACTTGGTATTTTTGACAGGCATGGCCAGCCGGTCGTGTTTGTGCGCAGAAAGACCATGCAGCTCTTTTCCCTTCTTCTGGAACGGGATGGGCAGGAGATGACTACCGATGAATTATGCGAACTCCTGTGGGAGCATAAAGCGGATCTGATTTATAAGAACAGGCAATATCTGTATTCTC
>CALCRH010000214.1 GCA_937894515.1 uncultured Clostridia bacterium
CAAGGTTGTTTCAGCCAAAGTGCCAGGAGAGAACACTGACTTTGAAAAATGCTTCTTTGGTGAGCATCTGATAACGGATCAGGTTTGGGATGTGGTGATAGTGGAGTCTGAGAAGACAGCTGTGATCCTTGACATGTTCTTCAAGGCGACGGGAATCAACCAGAATTGTGTGGTCATAGCATGCGGAGGCAAGTGCTGGCTCAACAGTCGTCTACGCAGGTCAGTTTTGAATGGAAGAATCGTTTATTTATGCCCTGATCTGTCAAAAGGTGAGGATTTGTTCGACTGGAACATAGACAAGGTTAAGGAGAGCATAAAAAGCACCAAAATCCGAGATATTCGACTTTATGACTTCTTCGCAAAGTATGCCACGCCCGAAGAGAAAGCTTCGGGAGCGGACATCGGGGATATCCGGGCAAGGATGTATGTGAAATGTCTGTCTGAACCTCACGGCATCAACGGCACCTACCTCTGCGTCAGCCGTGACAGAGATTATCTGAACCCTGCCGGAAACACGATCACCATTGGAGCAAGCGGTGTTACTCTGACTTCCACCACGGCAAGACAGTCCCAGACCATCACCGCTCTTGAAACGGATATGGACGGCATCGTTGGAAGAGTCGATGAGATATCTTCATCCAAGATGTACCGCACCGAGCTTGTCGTTGACGGTGTAAACATCTTCCGGGACAAGGGGCAGCAGAGCGTCATGCACTGCAAGGTGTTCTCATGGGACAAAGATATCACCGATGCGCTTCCGGCATCCGCATTTTCCTGGCACCGTCACTCCAACGATGAAGATGCCGATGAGGAATGGGATGCCGACCATATCGGCACAAAAACAATTACAGTATCCACAGAGGATGTGCAGGACAACGCATCGTTCTTCTGTGAAGTAACGATATAAGGAGGCTACCATGCCTACAGTACTCACTTCAAGCCAGCAGACCTTTGTGGACATCACCGATCAGAGGAAACTGTCGGCGTATATTACTTCAAATCTGCCGAAGACGCAGAGCGAAGACCCGAATGTTCTGCCGCACACCTACGCACCGAGCTGGGCAAGCACGAACCTCAAGCTTACTCCCGTGGTATTCCTCGACCAGACGGCTCTTGCCCTGAACGCGCAGGGACTGACGATCACATGGAAGCGCAAAGACGGCATCGCTTCGGAGACGAACCTCACCACCGGCGAAAGTGTGTCCGGCGGCATTCTGACGGTCAGCCAGAACAAGCTGCCCGCATCCTCCTCCGGCATGATTACCTACATCTGCTATATAAGCTACTACGACAGCGAGACGAACAACACCGTAAACATCACGGCGGACATCACCTATACGCTGGTTAAGAATGCGGAGAATGCCCGCCTTGCTTATGTCACGGCAGACACCTATGTGTTCAAGTACAACAGCTCCGGTACCATTGTGGGAGCTTCGCAGGCAACGCTGACCGCGCAGGTGCAGGGCGTAACGATCAGCAAGTGGCAGTATAAGAACAGCTCCGGCAACTGGGCAGACTATCCGACCACATCGGACAACCCCACGATCACCGGAGGCACTCTCGTAGTAAAGCCGACCCACAGCGTATTCTTCAATAATGTCGCGCAGATCAAGCTCGTTACGAGCGAGAGCGATGTGTTCGACACCGTTTCCATCACGAAGATGTATGACGGCTCGAAGGGAGACCCCGGCACCCCGGGCAGTCCCGGATCACCCGGCAGCGGCGGCTTGTCCGTCATTCTCGGAAACGAAGCGCAGACGATTGCCTGCACATCCGCAGGAAAGACCTCGGCGGCATCCGTCATCACGATACCGTTCGTGGGCTATATCGGCATCACGCAGACGGCTTGCTCCTGCTCTGTGGGAACACTGCCCACCGGCATTACCGTCAAGTCCAACACCGCAGGCACGGCATCGACAGCCGGAAAGCTGGAGCTGAATGTTGCGGCATCTTCCGACCTTGGCGGCACATCCGTACTGACCGGAAACATCACGCTGACTTTCACCGTATCCGGGCAGACGGCAGCGAAGACCTTCACATGGACGAAGGCGAAAGCGGGAAGCAACGGTACATCCGCTGTTGTATTTTCCGTTTACGCTCCCAACGGCACGGTCGTACAGAACCAGTCCGGCAGTCTGACTCTTGCCACTTCTGCCTACAGCGGCTCGACTGCTGTGACCGGCACCTATCAGTGGGCGAAGTATGTGAACGGCACATGGACGAACATCAGCGGAGCAACATCATCCACGCTGACGGTCTCCGGCGCGGCGGCGACGTTCGTGCGGGCGACGGACCGGCTGCTGTTCGGCGACGGCGTCTCCCGCCTGTCCTGGACGGCCGGTTCCGCACGGGTTGTCCTTTCCGTACCACGCCCGATTCCTGTTCCGGCGGGAAGTGACACGCTCGGACTCTGGGTCTACGGCGACCTCTTTCCGGAAAAGACGAAAGGGGCGAAGCCGGTTGCCGTCCGTGCCGATTTCACGGATGCCGCAGGTCGGTTCTCGGTGACGTTTCCGCCTGTCCGTCACAAGGAATGGTTCCTGCTGCTGGCCTATCCCGACGCGGCGACGCGGCGGCGGCTCGCCGCGGGCGCGTCGTTCGTCTCGTTCACCGTCTCCGGCGGCGGATCGGTGGCGCGGACCCTCGACTTCTGCTCGTTCACCGCCTTCCGGGAGAGCCCCGAAGGGGCGGAACGCATTCCCGACGCACCGGTGCCGTTCGCGCTCCCTGCCACGGGCGTGATGCCGCCGTCCGATCCGTCGTGTGTGCTTGAGTTCCGTCCGCCGCGCGATCCGTGCGTCTGGGACGATCTGGCGATTCGGACGAAAGGCGGCGACTGGCTGCGTCCCGCGGTCGGCGGAGGCGTGTATCCGCCGTCGGCCCGGACGGATGCGAAGGTGGCGTTCCGCGTGAAGGGCAACAGCCTGATCGCGGAGGTCGAGGCGCCCGCGGGGACGGAGGAGGTGCGCTTCGGGACGGCGGACGCGCCGGCGGATGCCGCGCGCATCGTCTTCCCCTACTACACCTACCGGCTGAACGGGGAGGGGAACCGTCCCGCGTTGCTGGCGTGGCGGGGCGGGAAGGG
>CALCRH010000215.1 GCA_937894515.1 uncultured Clostridia bacterium
TAAGGTTATTGGTCGGCGTAGATTCAACCTCCATTGGGAAGAGGCAGCTTGCTCTGCCGACTTAACCCGCCTGTTCTCACGCAAGTCAAACAGGCATTGGGTAGCAAGCGATTTTTGGGGTTTTGCTGCGAGTCTCGTGTAATATAATAATGTATATTACAGCTTGATCTCGATTTCCACACCAGCGGGCAGATCCAGAGCCATCAGGGCTTCCACGGTCTTGGGGCTGGAGTTGGTGATGTCGATCAGTCTCTTGTGGGTGCGGCGCTCGAACTGCTCACGGCTGTCCTTGTACTTATGCGTTGCACGCAGGATGGTGACGACTTCCTTCTTGGTGGGCAGAGGGATGGGGCCGGACACGGTAGCGCCGCTGCGCTTGGCGGTCTCAACGATCTTCTCTGCAGACTGGTCGATGACCTGATGGTCATAGGCCTTCAGACGAATGCGAATCATTTCTTTTGCCATTTCTTTGTTTACTCCTTCTAAAATGTACGGTTTGTTTGCGTTGTTCCAATGCCGTACGGTGAGAGTTTCTTATATACGCCGTTCCGTGCGTATCATTCCGGCTCATAAGAAACACCGACCATCTTGGCCGGTGTCGCTCTGGCACAGCGATCTACGCTGACGCAGCAGAACCTCTCAGCCGCCCGATTATCGGACATACTCCCCGGAAGTTACCGGCTTACGCCGCAATCTCCCGGTTCATCGCAGTTTGTACACGCCGCCGGGTGTGTAGCACTCTTCGCGCGCGTACTGGTCTATCATAAAGGAAAAGCATCGGCTTGTCAAGTAGATTTTTCTACTTTTTTAATAAAATTTTCAAGTTTTTTTCAGCGTTTTGCCAAATGTGTTTTTTCTACCACTCTCCCACAACATTTGGTATAATAAATGCGAAAAAACACCAAGGAGGTTTCCTATGCAGCCTATTCGCGTTGGTATTGCGGGCTTCGGTATGTCCGCCCATATTTTTCACGCCCCGTTTCTTGCCGCCGATCCCCGTTATGAGATCCGAAAATTTTTCCTGCGCAGCGGTGAAGCGTCCAAGACGGAGTATCCAAACGCGGAAATTGTCCGCACTTTCGAGGAACTACTGACAGATGATATAGATCTGGTGGTGCTCTCCGTCCCCAATCCCCTCCACTACGAGATGGCAAAGCAGGCGCTTCTGGCGAACAAACACGTGGTGGTGGAAAAGCCCATCACCCGCACCGCTGCGGAGGCGCAGGAACTGTGTGATTTAGCCGGGGCACAGGGCAAGATCCTCTCCGTTTACCAGTGCCGCCGTTTTGACGGCGACTTCCGTACCGTACAGCAGACCGTGGAGAGCGGCAAATTGGGAGAAGTGGTGGACTACACCGCCCACTTTGACCGCTACTGGTGGGGCACCAGCAACAAGGCATGGAAGACCTCCGGCGCGCCGGGCATCAATATCCTCTACGATCTGGGCGTCCACATCATCGACCAGGCCTACGTCCTGTTCGGCATGCCCAAGGCGGTCTACGCCGATTTCCAACGCCAGAGAGAGCAGACCAACGCCCCCTTTGACCAGTTCACCGTCACGCTGTACTATGACACCCACCACGCCACCCTCTCCGCCGGTGAGGTCGTGGCGCTTCCCGGCCCGCGATATGCCGTCCACGGCAGAAAAGGCAGCTTCCTGAAATACGGGCAGGACGTGCAGGAGGCCGCACTGATTGCCGGTAAGCGCCCCGTGGGTGATCCCGACTGGGGCAAGGACACGCCGGAGAATTACGGCACGCTGAAGATCATGGGTGAACAGGGCGCCTTTACCATGGAGCAGGTGGAAACGATCCCCGGCAGCTACGGCCTGTTCTACGATAATCTGTACCATGCCATCACCGCCGGTGCCGAGCTTCTCGTCAAGCCGGAACAAACCTTGGACGTTCTTCGGATCCTTGAAGCCGCCCTCCAAAGCGGCAAAGAAAAGCGCATGATCGAACTGTAAGAACGCGAAAAAGAAGCAGCCATTGGGCTGCTTCTTTCTATTTATTCAGCAATTCCCGCGCAATCGCCTTGGTCTCCTCGCTGCGGAGATCATCGTCCAGAATAACCTGTAACTCCACGGGCGTAAGGTTGGCAAATGCCTCTCGCAGCTTTTCGTCCATGGGACGGTCATCGACTGCCTCGTTCTCCATCGCGCGCTCTTTATCGCTGATAAAAAACGCCTGATAGAGCCACGCCGCACCCAAAACGCCCCACAGCACCAGCCAAACGGCATTTTCTCTCCCATCGGCAAGGCGCTTCGCATAGAGAATCGCATTCGATATGCACAGGAGCAGCATAGCAATATGGATCCCCTTGACCTTTTCCCGCCGATGGGCTTTCAGGTAATCAAGCAGCTTGCTCATAGCGATGTCTCCTTTTTGTAGGGGCGACCCTTGCGGTCGCCCGCGGTATCCTCTTCCTTCGTAGGGCAGGCTGACCCCGGATGCACCGCAGCGGCGTGAGGTCACGCCGCCCTACGGTTTTTCATCAAATCCGTTTCCATTTAGCGCCGCCGGCCACGTCGGTGACCTCGATGCCCTGGGCTTTCAGCTCATCACGGATCCGATCAGCTTCGGCAAAGTTCTTGGCCTTTTTGGCCTCAGCACGGGCACGAATAAGGGCTTCCACCTCCGCGTTCTCCTCGCCGCTTTCGCTGACCACGGTGAACACGGCGGGCTGTGCCGCCAGCTTGGCCTGCTTCTCCCGCACCTGGGCGGCCTTTTCCGTCAGCTTCAAGCCCAGCACCGCGTCCATGGCGTCAATGGCCGCCAGCTTGGTGGCGTCGGTGGTCTTGGCTTTCAGCACATCGTACAGCACGGTCACGCCCATGGACGTGTTCAGGTCGTTGTCCATCGCGGCGGCGAACTTGGCTTTCAGTTCCGCCAAAGCGGCCTCGTCCACACCGTCACCCGCTTTCAGCGCGGCGACCTTGGCAATCAGCTTGTTGTACGCCACGGTGGCGTTGTCCAGGTTTTCCCAGGAGAACACCAAGCTCTTGCGATAGTGGCTCTGCAGGCAGAAGAAACGGTAGGCCAGCGGGTCGTAGCCCTTCTCCTCCAGCAGGGAAACGGTCAAAAACTCGCCCTTGGACTTGCTCATCTTGCCGCTTTCGGTGTTCAGATGGGCCACATGACACCAGTGGGGACACCAGGGGTGACCCAGATAGCTCTCGGACTGGGCGATCTCGTTGGTGTGGTGGGGGAACGCATTGTCCACGCCGCCGCAGTGCAGGTCGAGATACTCGCCGTTGAACTTCATGGAGATACCGGAGCACTCAATGTGCCAGCCGGGATAGCCCACGCCCCACGGGGAATCCCATTTCAGCGCCTGATCCTCAAACTTGGATTTGGTGAACCACAGCACAAAGTCATTCTTGTTGCGCTTGTTGGTATCCTCCTCCACACCCTCGCGGACGCCCACCGCCAGATCCTCCTCGTTGTGGTCGTTGAAAATGTAGTAGCGCTCCAGCTTACTGGTGTCGAAATACACGTTGCCGCCGGCAACATAGGCGTAACCCTTCTCCAGCAGCCGGGTGATGATCTTGATATAGTCGTCGATCAGCCCCGTGGCAGGCTGTACAGTGTCAGGATACTTGATGTTCAGCTTCTCGGTGTCGGAGAAGAACGCGTCGGTGTAGAACTTGGCGATCTCCAT
>CALCRH010000216.1 GCA_937894515.1 uncultured Clostridia bacterium
ATTACCGCGCCTCCTCTCGGGATTTTTTCTGGCGTTCCAAATACCCCTTATAATAGATCAATGCCTTCTCAATGAATTGCCACTTTTCATCAATGCTCAACCCATCGGGCAGAACCTTAAAAACTTCGTCCCAATCAATGTTGAATCTCCTCTTGGTGATACTTTTTTCGTTATAAATATCTCTGATCAAATCTTTGGAAAGTTCAAAACCGTCTTCGTATGCCTTGCGAATGGCGTTGGCTTCTACCGGCTTGGGATAACGCCCAAGCTTGCTTCCGCAATCCGCCACAATATACTGTGCATCCGTGTCAAGCTTTGCGATTTCCACGCCGGCGGTCATACTCATCAACCCTCCGTCAACGGTGTTCTGCAAATCGGGAATCAGTTTTGTCAGTGCAATATAACGGTAGATATTTGTATGACTGCTTTTGTTCTCTTTTGCGAGTTCATCGCCGCTATTGAACTTCGTACCATTCGGGGCAGAAATTAAATCGGTGCGCATTCCCTGATGCTTCATAGCATCCATTTTCATTTTAAGTGCTCTGCCTTTTTCGCACGGTCCGATGTGGCTTCTCTGCAAATTACTGTCTACCATTAAAATCGTTGCTTCGTCATGACTGATGTCCACAATGTCGCAAGGAATCGTATCAAGCCCCAGTTCCGTTGCCGCAAGTTTTCTGCGATGACCGGAAATCATTTCGTATCTGCCGTCCTCTTTCTTACGGATGACCGCAGGGGTAATAAAACCTCTTTCTTTAATTGATTCTTTCAAAATATCCATATCCTCGTCCTTTCTTACCCGAAACGGATGATCCGGGAAGTCATCAATTTCCGATATCGGAATGTTATAAATCTTCGGGAGTTTTGCCTCCTGTCTTTGCTGTTCGGTTGAAAACAAATCGTCCAACGCTGTCATACCTAAATCAATTTTCTTGGCTGTTGCCATATTTTTTACCTCGATTCTTTATTTTTATTTTTTACTTTGTTTCGGATCACTCCGCCTCTGAAATCCTCGTTTTTGATGGTAATAAGCTTGTCCCGAATGGCTTCGGAACGCTCTTTCACCGAATCGCACGCCTGGATCTCACGGTAATATTTCCGAATTCTTCTGTTGTAAAGATCAATGTTGAATTTCGCTTGGGATATTGCTACGGTGTCACCGGCATATTTGGCACGGCGTAACCAATTGACCGATTCCTGCTTGCCGGCTTTACTGTCAAAAATACCTTGCACGGCGATGTCGCGGTACGCCATCAGTTGCTCCATATTTTCAATTTTGTGCTCGCATAAAAGTTGTACCTGCTCGCTGATGCTTGTGATCCTGCCCTCATCCATTCGCACAAAGAAATACAGTTTTCGGTTGTGCTCCGGGTCTGCACGCGCCTGTTCGAGTGCCGCGTGATAGCACCGATAAACGGCGGTATATCCGTAGGTTGCAGGCGAGCCGTCCTCGTTTTCAAAGATTTTCTGCGGAGACTGTTGCGGCGGAGGATTGGGATAGACAAGTCGGTGGTCTTCGTAGAGTCGGTCAAGAATATCCTCCTCGCTATACCCGTCACCCAGCGTATCGAACCGTACAAACCGGTCCGAACCCTTGTGCTTGATTTTCGCGTGCTTGCCGCTGAGATCGATGATGAACCCCATCAGCGTCATCGCTTCCAGAAAGTCCGTTTTGCAATCGGTGCCGCGTATCGCCATATCAATGGCTTCACGGATCGTGCCTCTGAGTGTCGGCTGACCTTCCTTTTCGGCTTTCCATTCGGCATAGTGCTTTTTCGGATTCTGACCGGGATGCCGGATGACCGATAAGCCGTATTCTCGGCACAGTCGGTCGGAAGTGTCTCGGATCAGCCCGTAGGTCGCCTTGCAATCGTTGTACCGCTTGCCGTCTGCAAAAGAGACGCTGTTTATGATGATATGATTGTGAAAATGCGAAGTGTTTTGGTGGGTGGCAACGATCACTTCAAAGCGATCCTCCCACAGCTCGGTGGCAAGCTTTACGCCGATCTCATGCGCCGTCCTGGCATCGACCTCGCCCTCTTTGAAAGACTGATAGGCATGGAACGCCACATTGCCGCCGGTCTTCTTCCATTTTTTCTTTGTTGCGAGAAATGTCTCTTTGGCGTTCTGAGGAATACAGTTGACGCCGGTCACATAGCGGCATTCTTCGGTTTTGGAACTGTCTGCGGCGTAGTCAACGACCTTGCCGACCGTGTGCATGGCAATGAGGTCTTCCTCCGGAATGGTCGTCTTTTTCGGGTTCATGGCGTAGTTCAGAAGATGGTCGCATCGGTCTTTGATCGGCCATATTTTTGTGACTGCTATTTTTATTCACCTCCTAACTTTCGGCTCATCGTGCGGTCAAGTTCGCACAGTTCACCGATTACTTTTTTCAGTTCCGTCTCTTTGGCAAAGCCGGAATTGGCGATGCGGACAAGCTGATTCAAGTTGTTGCCGATGCGCCTGAGTTCTGTCAGAAATGCCGTGTAATCCAGCGGCGGGACTTGTGTGATTTTGAGCTTTTTCCATGCCGCATACATGACGGCAGTCTTGGTAAGCCCTGTTTTTGCGGCTTGTGCGGAGAGCTTTTGAAAGTCTTCTTCGCTGAGCCGCATTTTGAATATCCTTGTTTTCTTACTGATAAAAATCACTCCTCTCAAAAGGGTTTCAGGGAATCCCCTGACAAGCGGGTTTGTGGCTACAAATCCAGTGCTTGCTAAACCTCGACGAAAGCCTTCGTCAGCGGTTTCAAAACCGGCTGAAAAAGAAGGTTTCGGTAGCAGTTGTAGCAGTAAACTTTCACTCTGTTTTTGTGTTTGTGAAGTGGCAAAGTACAACTACAATCGCTACCGCGCGTCCGTTCAGCTGACACTGTCGTAGCCGTAAACCGATGAATAATCCTGCTTGGCATCCAGAGTCAGTGTGTAGTCGCGGTAGTAGGAAAAGCCGTTGCGTTTGACGGTAACATCGCTGAATTCGCCGCCGAGCAGCAGCGACAGTTGTTTGCGGAAATCCCGTTCGTTTTCGGCAAAACCGCGATTGTTGTTCTTGCACCAACTGCGGTAGACCTTGAACACTTTTCCGGTGGTGCAACTGTCGCAGATCCTGCCTTCCGGTCGGTGCGTCATGCAGTCGGTGAAGAAGGTGAATACGGAACTGTTTTCGTTTTTGTAGTTCTCCCGCATCGCCGTAACGCCCGGCGGCTCGTCAAATCGGTAGCCGTTTTTGATGACCTGCTGCAATGCTTTGACTGCTTTTCGGATAATGCCTTCCCGTTCGGCGTACATCTTTTCGAGCAGGGTTTTGTCCTGCCTGTCCTTCGGGATGACATTGTCGCAAACGACCACCATGATGCGCTCGTACACCCACGGACCGTTGTCGCCACCGAATTTCGGCAGACTGTTCATGCAGAGCCACAAGAGACCGTTGTAGGTGAAATCAAATGCTTTCTGTCCCTTGAACTCGGCACGGATACTGTCGCCGCCGGTCAGCTTTTTGAATGTCTTCAGTTCCTTGATGCTCATGTGTGAGGCATCGGCACTGCCGGCAAGCCGTTTGCAATAAAGGTCGCTGGTGCCGAACCGTTCTTCCAGATCGTGAAAGTCGCAACTGCTGAAATTGTCATGACCGATGAGCCGTTCGCAAAGCGATTTGAGCTGTGATTTTCCCGTGTCGCCGGGACCGACCATAAAGAGCGATTTCTTCATGCGGTAGCCCTTGACATTGGAAATGACCACGCCGATGAACTGCAAAAGCAGATTTGCCACATCCTTGTTGCCGCGTGTGAGTGTTTCGAGATAGCCGTCAAAGATCGGCGTCGGCGTTTCTTTCTCAGCCCAGTTACATGGAATTTGGATCGTTGTCGGCATGTCGGGCGTGTGGTCGAACAGTGTTAACTCTTCCGCCGTGACTTTCAGCAGTCCGTTTTGAAAATTGATGATGCTTTCATCGGCATCCAGTTCTTCAATGCGGATATAATTGAGGTCGGTTGACAACTGCCCGAACGCCTCGTTCACCACCGGCATGGTGATGAGCGATTCGTCGTAGTCGGCAATAAACTGCTTGATAAGACCTTTGAAAGTTTCGGGGGCTGTGAGCTTGTAAACGCCGTCTGTGTACACATAGATTTGCTTGTCGTTGCGACCGCTGTTGCGTACCAGCAGATAGTTCAGATGCTTTCGTACATAAATGGCAAGCAACGAGCCTTTGACCTTTTCACCGCGCTTGTCGCACACAACAAATTCGGGTGCATCGAGACTCGGTAATTCATCCATTCGTTTTCCTCCTTTCTTTGGATTTTGGAATCATGCTTAAATTTCTCCTTTTTCAATCAACTTTGTGATGCTTCGCGCCGCAAGCCGTTCTTCGAGAGGAAGTTTTTTTAACTCGTCTCTTTTGCTTTTCAGCTCGTTAGCTTTCTTTGCTGCGATTCTTTTGCGAACCGCCATGAGAATCATTGCATCTTCTTGTGTCATCTTTTTCATGCTTTTCACCTCGTTTCTGTTTTGATTTTCAGTTGGTGGTGGCAAAAGTTGCCACCACCAACCGGAATGCTTATCGGCCTTCGTGGTAGAGTGCCTGACAAAAATCATCAATGTCATAAAAGAGCTTTTTGAGAAACTCCAAATTCTCGCGGGTGATTACAGGTCTGTGATCCAAATAATCATCGAGCACACTCCTCAAAACAACAACCGACTGTGCCAATACCATTGCATCGGAAACTTCCATTTTTGCTTGCTTTTTCATTTACTTTTCCTCCTGTTTTCGTTTTTCTTTTTTGATTCGTAAACTGTTCTGCTTGACTTTTGGTCTGGGCAACTTTTGCCCGGACCACTTTATACCCACATAGGCATCAATCCTCCTTTTTTGGCTTTTCGGTGTCTCCGTACGGAGCACCTATGTAATTCCTCCACTTATCAATTGGCAGAAAAATAATCGGTTTGTACGAAAAAATCTTCGCCAATTTTATGTGCCGTTTCACCCGATGTCGTTTTTGTATGCCTGCCCCGGAATCTCACCGCAGCGTCGCCATGCTTGCTCTTTCGAGGTCATCGCACAGTCATATCCCCATCGGACGGCTATTCAGTTGTCAAAGAACAAATATCCCCTCACTCATTACCAGTGGGAGAGACTGTTTTTTCGGGTGTTTTGAAAAAATATTTTTTATCCTTTCACTTGTTTCCACCGGTAAAGGCGATTTGTACACCCGTTTTCAAAAAATATTTCCTCCTATATTGGGTTGCTGAAAAAATCGTTAGAAATTAACCCCCTGAGAAAAACTTTTCTCTCCACTTCTGTACCGTAACTTTTTCGCCTCGATATTAAACCTGATTTTGAAAATATTTTTTCTCTTCACTTACTATGCAAATCCGGAGTCATTTTTTTAGGGTGTCTGCAAAAATTATTTTGCAATGCAACTACTTGCTGAGAATAAAAAATCCCTCCCGAGCATGTAGCCCGAAAGGGAGTGATTACTTGTAGCACCGTGCGAATATCGCGGCAAATAAAAAAGCGCCGTATGACAATAAAACAGATATAATCTGTCTCATTCTTCACACGGCGCTTGGAAGTTTTTCAGGTATCTGACGCTAACTGCTCCGCTTGCACGACTACAAAGTTACTATTCAGTTTTCGATATCATTATAAACACTGTTTTCGACCATGTCAACGGGTCAAAACTCTATTGTCGCTTCTGACCGACAATAGAACTGTAAATCCCATTTGACGAGATCATTTTATCATCCGCTTTTCATATTTGCAATAGCAAATGACCAACTTTTTTCGTTCACACCTTGCGTTGTCGCAAATCTTCAACAACGCATGCCGAAAAAGCCAACCAGACTCGAAATAAGATGTGGGTTATCCCATTCGGTTCGAATATGCTTAATAGTTTCTAATACGAGTAGTTAGAGTAACTGCTCAGTCAAGCAAGATTTCTTCTGGACGTCTATTCTTGCACATGTTTTCATATTGAAGATCGATTGATTCAAACAGCTCTTCGACTGATATACCTTCTTTGTATGTAATACAGTTGATTGCCTCAGCCAATCTTAATCCATTTACCAACATAATGGGGTATTGGTCATCCAAGACCTCTTTTTGTACTGAAGTCGAAAAATAAGCAGTAGTAACATAGACTCCAATCCAACCTCGTTTTAGTCTTGCCACGGTTCTGGCAATATCCATTCCGTTAGTAGGACTATCAAGAGATTCACACTTTGCCTGTCCAAGAATAACCATTTTTATCGATGATAGCCCCTGAGAAATATCGGTTCTTGCAACAAAATCGATACCACCGTCACCTGTCTTTTTTGTTATCCAACCAGGGCGGAAATTTGCTCCAGATGATTCGAACACTTCTTGGGCAATTCTCATGGCCAGCATTTCAAATTTGTCACGCTTGTTCTGATAGTGTGCATATGTTTTTGCCAAAACAGCTTCTTCTTTTGATCCACTTTTGGGCACTTGATCATCAACTTTGAGCACATTTGACACGTAAACATGTCTACGAATTTTGGAAAGTTCTCCGCAACCATTTGTAATATATTTTTTCCAAGCTTTTGGCGCGTATTTTAATGTATCTTTATTAGAGAGTGTTTTATCACGTCTGGCGTTTATCCAATCCCACGGAAACTCCTCATTATCTTCTACCAAAGAAAAAACGCACATGTCGAAAACATAATTAGAGAAAAAACCGCTGTTACTCTTCACATCATATTGAGTTACCAATTCAACTGACTCAATAACTCCGTATCCGTGAAACTTTAGATACCCTTTTGGAGAACTATTTGCTACTGTACGTTCAAAAAACAGTATTGGTACCGCATTAATAATGCGATCATCTTTTATTGGAGATGTATGGTTCTTAAATGCTTCAAGAAGAACCTTGTTTCCTGATTTCTGCTCAGGCCTCTGATCGTTTGAGCGATTATCCCCATAATACCGCACATGACCAAAGTCTGGGTCGTAAATATCTTCCCAAGGAGTTGTTTCACTCCCATAACGATGCGGGCTACTCGATAGAATAATCGCCGGAATTCTCGAAGAACCATCTTCAAGGGATACTTTTGCAATTGAATGAATTCCTCTTTGAAATTGAATTTTGGGCGAGTCTTTCAAATATGTGTGATAATAAAAATTGGGGAAACCATCGACCTCAAGTAAGGACGGGTTCTGTTTTGCAACTTGATTTGATGCGCGGTATATCTGACCTATTTTCATGGTTTTGCCTCCTTAATTCGGTCACACAAATTAATTAGAGTTTTTTGGGGATCGTTATGTCTAATTTCACATTCCCATACAATCAGAACTTTCCATCCCATTTCTTCAAGTTTGGCGTAATTTCTCTTATCACGCTCGATATTGTATTGGAATTTGGCGTTCCAGAATTCAGTATTGGTTTTGGGGGGCACAAACCATTTACAGCCCTCATGCCCATGCCAAAAGCATCCGTTTACGAAAATCACTGTCTTGTACTTTGGAAGAACGACGTCCGGTGATCCGGGATAACGTCTGTCATTCTTCCTATAGCGGAATCCTTGTGAAAACA
>CALCRH010000217.1 GCA_937894515.1 uncultured Clostridia bacterium
TACGAACATAAGAATGAACTTACCTTTATCGGTTTTCACACCGAAATCGCGCCCGATGAGGGCTACAAGAAATGCCCGGAATTCTGGGACAAGGAATACAACGAAAAATACGCCCGCCTTTGGCAGACGATGAAGCCGGAAACGCCCCTTGAGGCGGCCATTCTCGAAAACGGGATCGGTATGTACGCCATCTGCGCCGAAAATGAAAACGGTTTTGCCTATTGGATCGCCGGACTTTACAAGGGAGGAGCCGTGCCGGAAGGGCTGGAGCTTTACCGCTTCCCGGAAAGCGACTGGGCGGTATTCTCCGCCAGAGGCCCTCTGCCGGGCTCTTTGCAGACGCTGAACGAATACGTCTGGCGGGAGTGGTTCCCGACGGCGGCAAAAACGTATGACGCAAACGGTATGGCCACGCTGGAGGTCTATTCCGCCGCAGATCCGCAGTCGCCGGATTACGAATGCGGTATTTGGGTGCCGATCAAAAAGAAGGCCGATCTGAAAATCTGCCAGAGCTGCGGTATGCCCATGGCGTCGGAAGAGGTTTTCGGCAGCAACGCCGACGGCAGCCTCAACGCAGACTACTGCAAATACTGCTTTACAAACGGTAAATTCGTCGATGACGTGTCGATGGAGGAATACATCGAAATGTGCAGTCAGTTCGGCGCACAGGCGGGCATGACCAACGAGGAAATGAAAGCGTATTGCGAAAAACTGTTCCCGACACTGAAACGGTGGAAGAAATAACGCTGTGATTGCCAATGGTATCACCGTCAGCCGGCTCCTGTTTTCGCTTGCGATGATTTTGTTTCCTCCGTCTTCCGTTCCCTTTGCGGTGCTTTATGTGCTGTGCGGCTTGACCGACGTGCTGGACGGCTTTGTCGCACGAAAACTGCGTACAGAAAGCAAGACAGGCGAACGGCTTGACAGTGCGGCGGACTTGTTTTTCGCGGTCGTTTATGCCGTAAAAATACTGCCATTTTTGAACATTCCACTTTGGATATGGATTTGGACTGTGATTATCGCATCGGCAAAAATCACGGAAATTCTGATTGCAAGCAAGAAGACACACAGATTATCGATTGAGCATTCATTCGGGAATAAGCTAATGGGCCTTTTGCTGTTTTTCCTACCGCTGTCGGTTTGCGTTGTAGACGTGAAATATACAGCGCCACTTGTATGCGCCGTTGCAACGGGAACTGTAATTAAAGAAATAACAAATATTTGCTAAGAAATGCTGATTGAAAGTGTTGAAAAATTTATGAGAACAGAAGTTGTAGACCGGGTTGGCAAACAAAAGAAAAAGCGGAGACTCTTGATTGTTTCTGTCGCAGCTGCCGCGATATTGGTTTTGATGGTTGTATGGATTGCAATTCGCCACTCAGCAACAGTAAAATGCACGGTATTTGACGGCGGCTCTGTCGAATCGTATTCCGAGTCTGAAAAAGTATTTACTGCAATGTCGCTAAGTTACCTTGTTTACGGCTGTGAGGGGTGTGACGAACTTGCAGGCTCTGTCGGGGATATTCTCGATACGCAGAAAATGGGAATTGTAATCGAAAACGCCGATATTTCCCGAACGGACAAAACCGATCCGACAACGGCAATGATTGATTCGGCTTCATTTATCCGGCAAACGGTTGGCGACTATCGCTTTCTTACGGATCTGAAAGATGAGAAAAACAGCTTTTACGGCGCAGTTTTTGCAGATGACGAAAACAAGGTTGTCTGGCTCTCCTATTCCGGTTCCGTCTCCTTTGCCGATGCGGTGCAGTCCTCACTCCTCGTTGTCGGTGCAGGACTTTCCGGTCAGGAGAAGCGAGCGTTTGAACTCTATGAAACCGTTTTGAAAACCGACGAAGTCCGAAACGGCTATGGTCTTATTCTGACGGGGCATTCACTTGGAGGTGCACTTGCGACTATGGTTTCTTATATGAGCGGTGCCGAAGCGGTCACGATCAGTGGTGCAGATGGATTGGCGTTGACGAAAATCAGGGGTATTGAGCCGGACATGCCAAACTCATACCGCATCTCGAATTATATGACTTCACCCGACAATTTCGGCTTATCTCTGAAAGACTGTGTACAGCGTATGATGTTTTTGGGGGATTATGACGGTATTACCTCTCATACATACGAAGACAACGGCATGGTGGACAATTCCCATTGCGTGTTCGGGTTTGTTCGATTTGAAAACTGTGACCTGTCGAAGCCAATTCTTCCGGAGAAAATCACAGAGTAACCCGAAAAGGAAGTCTTGGTGGAAACGTAATATCAGAAAGAAGGTCCTACATTATGAAGTTAAGCGGTTTTTTGATCGTAGTAAAAGATATCAAAAAAGCAGAAAAGTATTATCACGACCTCTTTGGTCTTGAAACATTTGTTGATAATGACGGCAACATGATCCTGTCGGACGGTCTTGTTTTGCAGGAGGAAAAATACTGGCGCGGCTTTATCGGTAAGGACATTACTCCGCAAAGCAACGCCTGCGAGTTGTATTTTGAGGAAGAGGACGTTGACGGTTTTTATGAAAAGCTGAAAACGCTTTACCCGGAAACGAGATTTGTCAACCTGCCTATGACGCACAGTTGGAACCAGCGTGTGGTACGTTTTTATGACCTTGACGGAAATCTGATCGAAGTCGGAACGCCGATAGCAAACAATCCGATTTCGGAAAGACATACAGGCAAAGTTAAGCTTACTGTTACAGAAAGTCGCTGCCGATGCGGATATGTAAAGAAAGGCGATGTGTTTATCGTTGAGGATCTGTGTCCTCCCCTGTGTCACGAATTGTGGAACGCAATCTATCCTTCGGTATATGCGCTGAAAAACGGAGCGATGCTTGATTGCGGAACCGTTCGTGCGAAATGCTTTGATGCCATGTGTCCGGATGAATGCCGGGTGCATATTCATGGGGAAGCCATAGAATAAATTTTTCAGTTCGTTGATCCCAAGCAATCAAAACGGAGTGAGGAAAACATGATAGAAACAAAACGCTTGAAAATATTCGCGGCTTCCGGGGAGCAGATGGAAGCGTTTATTGCCGCGCAGTCGGACGATGTTCTGAAAGCGGCATATACGGAAATGCTCAACGGTGCTTTGACACATCCCGATCATTGGGAATGGTATGCTATATGGATGATCGAGAAGAAAGACGGTACGCATATCGGTGATCTGTGCTTCAAAGGGCTTTCCGAAGACGGGAGTGCCGAAATCGGGTATGGCATCGCAGAAGATTATCAAGGACACGGATATGCGACCGAAGCGGTATCCGCACTTGTGGAATGGGCATTACATCAACCCGGAGTAACGTGTGTTACGGCAGAAACGGAAGAAACCAATATTGCGTCTCAAAAGGTTTTGAAAAAAGCAGGGTTTGTTTCAACGGGACAAGCGGGTGAAGAGGGGCCTCTTTTTGCCCGCAGGATCACGATCCGTCCGGAAGAACATAAGGATTATAAAGATATCGCCTCTCTTGTGCTTCGCTCCTTCCGGGAGGGCACGGATTACTCCGACGGTACGGACATCGTTGCGCTGATTGAGGAGATCCGAGATTCCGAGTACCATATCCCGGCGCTTTCTTTCGTCGCCGAACTTGACGGCGAGATCGTCGGGCATTTCCTGTTTTCACGC
>CALCRH010000218.1 GCA_937894515.1 uncultured Clostridia bacterium
TTCATGGCGCTGAACGTGATCCCCACGCTGCGCATCACCACCCGCGGCGTCTACGACGTCAACTCGCAGCAATTCATCTGAGCAGGCAATACACTCTATCATAAAAAAAGAAAAGAGGATTTCAGTATGAAAAAACGGTTACTTGCTTTCGCATTTGTCCTGTCTATGTTGTTGAGCCTGATACCGACGATAGCATTTGCACAAGAGGACAAAGCAGACCTGTCCAAATACGGAAAATACTACGTGGCATTGGGCGATAGTTTTACCCGAGGTATGGGTGCTTCCGAAAACTGGTATGATGAAGTGTACCTCATGGATGGAATTCCCGGTCAGGTTATAAGCGTTGATGGGGAGCCGATGGTTGCAAGCAAATATTGCCGTAACGTCACCGGTACTTACAGCAAGCGGGTGGCCGATGCCATCGGCTGTTACAGCCCCGATAACATTCTGGACAGAAGCGCAACCTACTGGCCTATCGCGCAGAACGGTCTTACGACTTGCTTTTTCGCGGATCTGATGGGGCTTGATGACGGCGGTTACTTTGAAACCGATTACACGCATAATCCCGAATACACATTACCGCTGAGTCGATACACGACCGACCTATATTACTTCGGAAACGTGAACAGCATCAACGCTGAGGGTACCGGACGCTATGGAAAGACGGGCGTTGCCGGTGATATTCTGCAAATGCTGAAATCCGCGAAGCTTATCACCATTGAGCTGGGAATGTCCGATATCCTGAACCGTCCCGGCAGCGTTCTGATCGACTATGTAGAGGCCGGCGGCTTGGCAAGCATCATCCATGTTCCCTCTCTCATTTATTCCCAGCTGAATGAAGCGTTTCAGTACTGGAAAACAGACTATGCGCTCATTCTTGATTATATCAAGGAGAACAATCCGGATGCGACCGTGGTATTAGTCGGCGCTTTAAATGTCGTTTTTAATCTGACGATTGCAGATGGTACCCTTCTTCCTGTTGGTTCGGCTTTTTCGCTCTTTTCAACAAAGATGAACCAATGCTACAAGCAGTGGGCAGAAGATTACGACTATATCTATGTGGATATTTCCAATGTGGATCTGGAAGGTATGGAAGCAGATACACCGCTTCTGAAAGTGGACTTCGCCAGTCCGGATATTCACCCTTCCTACTCCGGCTATGAGCAGATCGCCCGCATGATTCTGGACGCTCTGGAAAAGCATGACGGCATCACCGAGACCGCACCGAAGGACATTGTAGTGGATATCGGGCGTTTTGATTCTGTGGACCGTGTCAAGGTCAACGGCATACCGGTTGCCAAGAAGAACTATACCGTAAAAGACCATATCCTCACGATCCACCATTATTCAAGGTTGGCAACCAGTCTTACCATCACCACAAAATTGAACGGAAAGACGGCGCTGTCGATCTATCGTCTGGCACATCATGATGGCCACTATGTTGCCCACAGAACCTATACGACAAATAACATCCTTCGCGTACCTGATTACTGGATGAATCAGATTACTTCCCTTTTTGCAAAATCATAACTTTGCGAATAGGCTATTTGCAAGATACAAACCATACAATAAAAATCACGCTCCTTGCGGAGCGTGATTTTTATTGTATGGAGATGAATTACTTCAGCTCGACCTTTGCGCCAACCTCTTCCAGCTGCTTCTTCAGGTTCTCGGCATCTTCCTTGCCCAGAGCTTCCTTCAGAGTGGTGGGAGCGCCTTCGACAGCGGCCTTGGCCTCAGCCAGACCCAGACCGGTGATCTCGCGGACGACTTTGATGACCTTGATCTTCTGAGCGGCATCGAAGCCAGCCAGAACGACGTCGAAATCGGTCTTTTCTTCAGCAGCGGGAGCAGCAGCGCCGCCGGCAGCGGGAGCAGCCATAGCAGCGGCGGAAACGCCGAACTCTTCTTCCAGAGCATGAACCAGCTCAGAGAGCTCCAGAACGGTCAAACCCTTGATCTCTTCGATCATAGCAGTAACTTTCTCAGACATTGTAATATCCTCCTGTTTGTAAGATGTTGTTTAAAGTTGTGTTTGCCGATTATTCGGCGGCTTCAGCAGGAGCACCCTGCTTCTCGGCGATCTGCTTTAAGACGCAAGCCAGACCGGAAATGGGAGCCAGCATGGTACCCAGAACCTGTGCCTGCAGCACGGGCAGAGCGGGGATGGCGGCCAGAGCGTTAACAGTCTCCATAGAGACGACCTTACCGTCCATAAAGCCACCTTTGATTTCGAACTTGTCCTTCAGCTTCTTTGCGTAGTCAGCAAGCACACGGGCGGGAGCGATAGGATCATCAGCGCAGATGGCCAGAGAAGTGGTACCATTGAGCTGCTCGTCCAGTTCGTTCAGACCGCAGTTGTTGAATGCAAAGCGCAGCAGGGTGTTCTTGATGACGGCATACTCAATGTTGTTCTTACGGCACTCAGCGCGCAGAGCAGTATCCTCTGCCACGGTGATACCCTTGTAGTCAACGATGACGCCGGCTGCAGAATTCTGCAGCTTTTCGGTCAGAGCCGCCACGATTGCCTGTTTCTCAGACAGAACTTTTGCGTTGGGCATTCTTTGTTTTCACCTCCATGAGAATTTAAGGTGCGTTCAAAAAAGAAACCGTCCTCTTATCGCAAGACAAGAGGACGGCAATGAAGCAATTCACATTGCATCCTCGGCAGGATTTATGGCTTGCGCCACCTGCTGTCTTTGGAACGCATCTGCTATTATATCTACGGTTTAACGGTTTGTCAAGCCGTAAATAACAGGTTTTTCCTGCTTTTCGCTTACAGCTGCTTGGCGGCGTTCATCTTCACGCCGGGACCCATGGTGGAAGCGCAGACGCAGGACTTGATATACTGACCCTTGGCTGCTGCGGGCTTGGCCTTGATGATGGCACCCAGCAGAGCGGTATAGTTCTCCATCAGCTTATCAGCGCCGAAAGAAACCTTACCGATGGGGCAGTGAATGATGTTGGTCTTGTCCAGACGATACTCGACTTTACCGGCTTTGGCTTCCTGCACTGCCTTGGCAGCATCGGGAGTCACGGTACCGGACTTGGGAGAGGGCATCAAGCCCTTGGGGCCCAGAACCTTACCCAGACGACCCACAACACCCATCATATCGGGAGTTGCGATGACCACGTCGAAGTCGAACCAGTTTTCCTTCTGGATCTTTTCCACCATGTCCATCTCGCCCACATAGTCAGCGCCGGCTTCCTTGGCAGCATCGGCGGCAGCACCCTTGGCAAACACCAGGACGCGGACGGACTTACCGGTACCGTTGGGCAGCACGATGGCGCCACGGACCTGCTGATCGGCGTGACGGGAGTCAACACCCAGCTTGACATGCAGCTCGACAGTCTCGTCGAACTTGGCGGAAGCGGTCTTGCAGATCAGCTCCAGACCCTCTTTGGGATCATACAGCATAGCCTTGTCGATCTGCTTTGCAATATCTTGATACTTCTTACCTCTAAACATCGTTACACCCTCCTTAGTCGCCGACCACAACGCCCATGGAGCGTGCGGTACCTGCAATCATGCTCATGGCAGCTTCCAGAGAAGCGGCGTTCAGATCGCGCATCTTCAGCTCAGCGATCTTCTGGATGGAGGCCTTGGAGATGGTGGCAACCTTTTCCTTGTTGGGAACACCGGAAGCCTTCTCAATGTTGCACTCCTTCTTGATCAGAACCGCTGCGGGGGGAGTCTTGGTGATAAAGGAGAAAGAACGGTCAGCATAGACGGTGATCACCACGGGGATGATCAGGCCCATATCGTTCTTGGTACGCTCATTGAATTCCTTGGTGAAGGCGGCAATGTTGACGCCGTGCTGACCCAGAGCGGGGCCAACGGGGGGTGCGGGAGTTGCTTTACCTGCAGGGATCTGCAGCTT
>CALCRH010000219.1 GCA_937894515.1 uncultured Clostridia bacterium
ATCAGCAGCCACGGGATACGGGCTTTCCACGTCTCCCATACGCCGGTGCGGAGATAGGGCTTGTCGGAGGGCAGCATAGCGGCCATCTTTTCGAAGTCCTCCGTGACCTCTTCTTCAATAACGTCCATGGCGTCGTCAACGGTGACGATACCAACCAACCGTTTCTCCATATCCACCACGGGCATGGCGAGGAAGTCGTACTTGCTCAGCGCCTGAGCCACGTCCTCCTTGTCGTCTGTGGTCTTGGCCCATACCACGTTGTCGTCCATGATGTCCGCGATCAGGTCGTCTTCCTCTGCCAGAAGCAGATCGCGGACGGACAGCACGCCCACCAGATGCCGGGTGGCATCGGTGACGTACAGAATGTTGATGGTCTCCAGCTCCCCGCCGATCCGGCGAATGCGCTTAAAGGCGTCCTCCACCGTCATCTCCGCCTTGAGGGACAGATACTCCACATTCATGATGGAGCCGGCGGAGTCCTCAGGATATTTCAGAATTTCGTTGATGGATTTCCGCATCTCCGGCGTTGCCTTGTCCAGAATGCGCCACACCAGAGAGGCGGGCATCTCCTCCACGATGTCGGCGGCATCATCGATATACAGCTCGTCCAGCACTTCTTTCAGCTCTGTGTTGGAAAAGCCGTTGATCAGCATCTCCTGACTGTCGGATTCCAGCTCCACGAATACCTCAACGGCCAGCTCCTTGGGCAGCAGACGATACAAAAGGGGCATCTGCTCCTCGTTCACTTCTCCTAAAATCAGGGCGATATCGGCGGGCTCCATGGGGAGAAACATCTCGCGCAGAGCGGCATACTGCTTACTTCGCAGGTGATCCTCAATTTGCTCCAGATACAGATCCATGTTCTCTTCGTAATCGCGCATAGACAGTTCCTCCTTTCTGCCAAAATAAAAAATCCACAACACCCGATAGGTGCTGCGGAGAGTTTGCGCCTGCCGCCAATAGTGCGACAAGCCAACCGTTACAAGCTTTAGCATCGCCGGGCAATGAAACTGCGTTAGATGATACCTTGGTTTCGATATCGCCTGTTCAAACCCTCTGATGGTGTCTCCACCACTTCGCGGCAGCAGTCCGTATCCCTGCGGTAGCCTTACCTACCGGACTCTATCCAATTTACGGCTTTAGTGTATGCCAAATTCCCATTATTGTCAACCCATGAAAAAGAAAAAACCCAAAAAATCAAGCGCAAATTCTGCTTGTGAATCGAACGAATGTGTGATATAATGATACACTGCAAAAAACCGGAGAGGGGGGTGCGGATATGGGTCTGCATGACGGCCATCGCGCCAGAAAAAAGCAGCAGTTTCTGCGGCATGGCGCCGATAGTTTTTCCGATCATGAGCTGCTGGAATTAGCACTTTACTATGCGATTCCCCGCTGTGATACCAATGTGACGGCCCATCGGCTGATGGAGCGGTTCGGATCATTACGCAATGTGCTGCTGGCTCCGGTGGCGGAACTGACCAAAGTAGAGGGCGTGGGCGAAAATGCCGCCCTTTTCCTGCACCTGATGCCGGCGATGTTAAAGCGCATCCAGCAAGGTGTCTCAAAGGAGCGGAATCTGAACAGCGTGGAAAAGTGCGGCACCTATCTTCTGCGGCTTTTAGGCGGTGAACAGCGGGAGATCCTGTACCAGTTGTGTCTGGACGGCAAGGGAAAGCTGCTGGCCTGCTATCAATTATCCCGGGGGGATATGGACAGCGCGGCATTGTCTGTTCGGCAGGCTGTGAGCAATGCGCTTGCTTGCGGTGCCAGCGCCGTGGTCTTAGGCCACAATCACCCCAGCGGTGTTGCCTTGCCCTCTGAGGAAGACCGAGCCGCCACTCTTCGGGTTCGCGATGCCCTGAAAACGCTGAACATCCGTCTTTTAGATCATATCGTTGTGGCTGACGGCGACTATGTCTCCATGGCCCAAAGCGGTTTTTTACTTTAATTATTCGAAAATCTGCGGATTTTCTGCTTCCGATTTTGTAGGGGTCGATGCCTACATCGACCCGCGGGCGGATGTGGTGCTTCCCCCAGCGGGGGAAATGTCACCGCAGGTGACAAAAGGGGGGTGGATCATCCGCCCCTACAATTCGTTTTCCACTTAAAAGGGAGGAAAGACCCGTGCCCGAGTTTCGCGTCAAAAGTGAATACCAGCCCGCCGGCGATCAGCCGCAGGCCATCGAGAAGCTGGCACAGGGCATTGACCGCGGCCTGCGCTCGCAGGTATTGCTTGGCGTCACCGGCTCCGGCAAGACCTACACCATGGCCAAGGTCATCGAAAAGGTGCAGCGCCCTACCCTGGTGCTGGCCCACAACAAGACCCTTGCCGCCCAGCTCTGTGAGGAGTTCCGGGAGTTCTTCCCCGATAACGCCGTGGAGTATTTTGTCAGCTACTACGACTACTATCAGCCCGAGGCCTATATCCCCCACACCGATACCTACATCGAAAAGGACGCCTCCACCAACGAGGAGATCGACCGTCTGCGCCTGAGTGCCACCGCGTCCCTTTTGGAGCGCCGTGACGTGATCGTGGTCAGCTCCGTGAGCTGTATCTACGGTCTGGGCGAGCCGGAGGACTTTGCCAAGATGATGATCTCCCTCCGTGTTGGTCAGACCATGGACCGGGACGAGCTGCTGCACCGGCTGGTGGAGGATCGTTACGAGCGCAATGATGTGGCATTCGGCCGCAACATCTTCCGTGTCCGGGGTGACACCGTGGAGCTGTATCCCGCCTACTATAAAGACCGCGCCGTCCGCGTGGAGTTCTTCGGCGACGAGATCGAGCGCATTACCGAGTTCCACCCCGTCACCGGTGCGGCGCTCAAAACCTTACAGCATATCGCCGTCTACCCTGCCAGCCACTATGTCACCCCCAAGGACAAGATGGATGCCGCCATTATGCAGATCAAAAAGGAGCTGGCAATCCGTTTGGACGAGTTCAAGCAAGCCGGCAAGCTGGTGGAGGAACAGCGTCTGCGCCAGCGCACCGAGTACGACATGGAGATGATGACAGAGCTGGGCTACTGCTCCGGCATCGAGAACTATTCCCGCATCATTTCCCAGCGTCCGGCAGGTTCCCCGCCCATGACCCTGCTGGACTTCTTCCCTGACGACTTTATCCTGTTTGTGGACGAGAGCCATGTTACTTTACCCCAGGTACACGCCATGTATAACGGCGACCATGCCCGCAAGCAGAGCCTTGTGGATTACGGCTTCCGTCTGCCCTGCGCCTTTGATAACCGCCCCTTGAAATTCGAGGAGTTCGAGGAGCGTTACTATCAGGCGGTGTTTGTCTCCGCCACCCCCGGCGAGTTTGAAAAATCCACCGCCGACAACATCGTGGAGCAGGTGATCCGCCCCACAGGACTTCTGGACCCTCGGGTGGAAGTTCGTCCCGTCACCGGGCAGATTGACGACCTTGTATCGGAGATCAACACCCGCGCCGCGAAAAACGAGCGCGTCCTTGTCACCACCCTCACCAAGCGCATGGCGGAGGATCTGACCAACCATTTCCGCTCCGTGGGCATCCGCGTGCGCTATATGCACAGCGATGTAGCCGCCTTAGAGCGCATGGAGATCATTCGGGATCTGCGTCTGGGCGAATTCGATGTGCTGGTGGGCATCAACCTGCTCCGTGAGGGTCTGGACTTGCCCGAGGTCAGCCTTGTGGCGATTTTAGACGCGGATAAGGAGGGCTTCCTCCGCTCCGAGACCAGCCTGATCCAGACCATCGGACGCGCCGCCCGAAACGCGGAGGGCTTGGTCATTCTCTACGCCGATACGATTACCCCGTCCATGAAAAGCGCCATGGACGAGACGGAACGCCGCCGCAAGCTGCAAAGCGACTTTAACGCCGCCCATGGCATCGTGCCCAAGACCATCCGCAAGAGCGTCCGGGAGATGGTGGAGATCAGCCACACGGCGGAGGAGGCATCTCAACTCACCAAGCGCAAAATGAGTGCGGCCGAAAAGCAGGAGACCATCGCCCGTCTGGAGAAAGAGATGAAACAAGCCTCCAAGATGCTGGAATTCGAGTACGCCGCCATCCTCCGCGACCAGATCATCGAGCTGAGGAAAGAGCTATGAAAAAATATCTATCCTACATTTACGTCATATTGGGTGCGGCGTGTTGGGGCTTTATGGGTCTATTCAACCGGATGCTGGCGGCGGCAAATGCCACTATGGGCGACCGACTGGTGATCCGCAACACCGGGGCGCTGATACTGATGACGTTGGTATTCCTGTGCGTAAACCGCAAGGTATTTCATATCCAACCCCGCCATCTGCCCATCTTTCTGGGCAGCGGCGCCTTGAGCATCGTGGGCTTGAGCTGGGTATATTTCTCCTGCCAGATGCTCTGCTCTCTGGCGGTGGCAGGCGTGCTTTTGTATCTGGCGCCGTCCTTTGTGGTGCTGGCAAGTGCCGTACTGTGGAAAGAAAAGCTGACGCTCCGCCGCGCCTTGTCGGTGCTGATCGCTCTGCTGGGCTGCGCCTTGGTCAGCGGCATTATGGTTGGCAACCTGACCGTATCCCTCCAAGGATTGCTTCTCGGTATTGCCTCCGGACTGTGCTACGCCAGCTATACGGTATTTGCCCACTACGGCTTACAGCACTATGGCAGCTACACCATGATCTACTGGACCTTTGTGGTGGCAGGATTGACGTCTCTGCTGTGGTTGGACGTATCGTCCCTCCAAGCTGTATTCTGCCAACCCAAGGGGATCTTGGGCGCTGTGGGACTGGTGGTGGTTGCCACCGTCCTGCCCTATTTCTTCTATACCAAAGGTCTGGAGGGTGTGGAGAGCGGCCTCGCCTCTGTTATCGCCAATGTGGAGCCGGTGGTGGCGGCGTTGGTGGGGATTTTTGTGTTCCGGGAAACGCTTACCGTCTGGACGGTACTGGGTATCGTTCTGGTATTGTTTGCCGCTGTGATTCTGGCAAAAGGAGAGAAACATGATGCAAGAGAAACAGAGATTCACCATGAATAAGCTGGTCCTGCAAGTGATCGCCATGGCGGCCATGCTGATCGACCATATCGGATCCATTCTGCTGCCGGGGGTGCTGGCCCTGTGTGTCATCGGAAGATTGGCATTCCCGATTTTTGCTTTTTTTGTGGCGGAGGGCTGCGAAAAGACCAAAAATCTCCCCCGTTATATCCGCCGTATGGCACTGTTTGCCGTGCTGTCCGAAGTCCCCTTTGACTTTGCCCACGGCAGTTGGTGGAATCCCCATAGCCAAAATGTGCTGTGGACGTTCCTGATCGCCATGCTGTGTATCTATGCGATTAAAAAGTTCCGCTCTTGCTGTCAGCGGCAGACAGATGTGATCCTCATTTCTGCCATCATCGCACTTGTGGGATTCTTTTCCGCCATGTTCCTGCAAACCGATTATGCCGGTTTCGGCGTGTGGGCAGTTCTGATATTCTGGGCTTGCCGTGATCGCTCCTGGCGATACAGCGGAGAGTTACTGGGCCAAGGTATCGTTTATTACAATACAACGGCGATCCACTTCCTGAAAACAGGCGAAATCATAATGCCGCTGCAGGGCTTTGCGCTGTTTGCCTTGCCGCTGATCTGGCTCTACAACGGCGAACAGGGCCCCCATAACAAAGCGATCCAGTACGCCTGTTACGCCTTTTACCCCGTCCATCTGATTCTTCTCGGTACAGCAGCGCGGCTGATCTGACAGGAGGGAGTTCCATGCCGAAAAAAGAGGATAAAACCAACGTCATGCGTCTTTTGGAGCAGGCGGGCATCGCCTATACGCCCCACACCTACGACCCAAGCGGCCCCATTGACGGCATATCCGTTGCCAATATTTTAGGACAGGATCCCGATGCCGTGTTCAAAACGCTGGTGACCCGGGGCGCATCGGGAGCATACTACGTCTTTGACGTCCCCGTGGCGGAGAATCTCGATTTGAAAAAAGCCGCCAAAGCGGTGGGGGAGAAGTCCATCGCCATGATCGCGCAAAAGGAGCTGCTGCCCCTGACGGGTTACGTCCACGGCGGGTGCAGTCCCGTGGGTATGAAAAAGCCGTTCCCCACCGTGTTCCATGAAACGGTGATCCTGTACGACACGGTCTTCGTCAGCGCCGGTAAGGTCGGCTATCAGGTAGAGTGTAAGCCGGATGATTTACTGCACTTTTTAGGTGCAAAAACGGCAGATATTACCGTATAAAAGAGATATTGACATTAAAAAACGTTTTCTTTATCCTATGGTTAACGGTGACCGTTTACCAGTATGAGAAAGAAGTTGAGTGAACCATGCAAAGTGAAATTTTCATCAAGGGTGCTCGAGAGAACAACCTGAAAAATATTGACGTTTCCATTCCCCGGGACAAGCTGGTGGTGATGACGGGCCTGTCCGGCTCCGGCAAATCCTCTCTGGCGTTCGACACCATCTACGCTGAGGGACAGCGCCGCTATGTGGAGAGCCTTTCCAGCTACGCCCGTATGTTTCTGGGTCAGATGGACAAACCAGACGTGGACTATATCGAGGGACTGTCCCCCGCCATCTCCATCGACCAGAAGACCACCAGCAAGAACCCCCGCTCCACCGTGGG
>CALCRH010000220.1 GCA_937894515.1 uncultured Clostridia bacterium
GGTAGAATATTTTGTTTACAGCATTATTCCGATGGAGCCGTCATCGTCTTCGGTGAGTCCTTCGTCCGCTTCAATGATCTCTCGAATTACAGACTGCCCATTCAGAATAAAGTCACGGATATAATCACGGTCAACCTCTATCGGTATTTCATCCATGCATTCGTCAATCATACTTTCGGTGATGGACGGCAGATCTGTTGTCCGCATCATCTCATGGGCTGTTTCATTGCTCTGCATCAGTTCACGGAAAAACCGAATGAGTCCGTCATGTGTTCTGCTCACATCACTCGGATAGCCCTTTGCGATGAGGGCTATGTTGTTATCGTAGTTCGGGGCGAGAGACAGGATTTTTCCCGTTTTCGTATCCCGCAGCAGACCGAAGTTCTCGGTATGTCTGTCCATGTTGTAGCAGAGCGAATCAAACCATATAAGCCGAAGGTACTGCCGTGCGATTTCCGGGGAGATGTCATACAGTACGGTAAAGCAGTTTTCGTAATCCTCATCGTCATCCGCAAGGGAACGCATCGACTCAAAGTTTACCGCAGCACCTTCCGTGAAATCTACGGAGCGGATATATTTTCCGTCAAGCTCGTAGTGAGCCATCGGCAGTCCGAGTTTTTCACCGAGTTTGCAGATAAAGAGTTCAGAGAACAGTTCCTCACTGTTTCCGCTTTTGTACATCCACCACTTTCCGTCTATGAGCTTCCAACATTTCTCGAAGCTACCCGTGTTGGTAAGTTCGGGAGTTCTTGACGGCTTTCGTGAGAAGCTGTCGGGATCACCACGCAGAGCAAGCTCGGCGAAGTAGTTTTCCTTGAAGCGTATATCCTCATAGGTCGCAGTCGAACCCTCCGGCTTAAACCAATAGCGGTCTGTCACCGTGGCGGCATTGACCGCAAGGGCTGTGCTGACATCATCTGTTGTGCGGAGACGGAGCGCCTTTTTTAACAGGCGGGAGTTTGTTCTGTGGGTGTCGATTGCACGGGAGGCAAGCCATCCTTCCATATCCTTTGTTCTTTTCAGATACAGAGGAAGGAGTGTTTCGTCCGCATCGGTAATGACACCGTTTTTGACGGTCGCTATCGGAGTGTCTTCCGACATCAGTGTTCCCGTAATGTTTTGCATATTCCGCACCGCCTTTCGTTTGAGATTATCGGTTTTTATTCCTTCGGGGGTTGCTTTCAGTTCTTTCAGTTTTTCCTGAAGCTCACGGCGGCGGTCAACCGAGGCACGAACCTCTGAAAGTTCATCCGCCTTGATATATTTGCTCTTTACTTTTCCGTCCTCTGTCCATTGCAGATAGAAGCGTTCTTTGCCGCTTATGACCTTTCGGGAAATGTATCCGCCGGGACAGTTTTCAAGTTCCTTTTCAAGAGCCGCAATCTGTTCTGCGATACTGCTCATACACCCACCGCCGTTTCTTTGGAGTTGATGTCGGTATTATAACCTATTTTTTCGCAAAAGTCAATAGGTTATACGGCGATGAATGCACGAAAAAGAAGATTTCACAAATTTGTCACATTGCCATTCCGATTCCGGCATCAGTTGCGGCAAGACTTTGGTCGTTGAGAACGGTCAGCCCGTTGTTGTAGTCCTCGACCATCTTTTCGGCTTCGGTCAGCGTGTGGGAGGAGTCATACCAACGGGATTCCATTTCGTCAATGGTTTTGTCGATGCTGCCGTGATTGACATGGTCGGAATAATACTCCGCCGCTTCGAGAAAGGCATCCCGACCGTGTTTCTTATAGATTCCGTGAACCGACTTTATTTTTCCGTGTGCCATTTCGTTTCACCTCACATACTCTGAACCGGTCCGGGTTCTTCGGCTTCCGTATTCTGCTCGGTTATGATCGGTTCCACGATCTGCCGTGCGTGAGGAATATAGGCACTGAACCGGGCATAGCTGCAACCGGAGGTGTCCACACATACGCCGTCATCGCTTCCTTTGCCGAGTACCATGATGCACGGTGTGATTTCGTTTTCATAGGTGTATCCCTCACGGTTGAATTCATCCAAGAATTCGTAATCGTCCAACAGGTTTTTCAAAAACATATCAAATGCTTTTGCCGAAAGTTCGACTACTTTTTTGATGGCACAAGGTCGGGTATATGCTTCTTCCTGTTTGCGAACAAGCGGAGCATTTATGACGGTATCACTCGGCTTTTCACTATTACTTTCAGTATGCTCGTCATAGATATTGCATCCCAAGACGGAAAGAACCGAGGCGGGATCGTTCTGACAGCTCTCACAGTATTCCATGTGGTAGGTCATCTCAATCGCATCCTCGGTCATGATGAGTTCGCTGATTTCTTCTCGCTTTCGCAGTTCTTCCGCAAGCTCTTTGCCGTTTTGATTTGTGTCGTTTACATCCACGCCGAAGTGGTAGAACAGTTCGTCATAGGAGACCGACCATCTGCCGTCCTCGGAATACTGCGTTCCCTCAAACACGGCATAGTCGGCAAGTTTTTTCAGTTTCTGTTTGTCCATATTGCATTTCCTTTCTCACATGGAATGTGTCATTGCTTCACCCTCGTAGTTCGGGCAATATTTCAAATAAAAATCAAGATCGAAATCCTCGGTCGTATCGATGTCTGCAACGATGTTTCGGTCAAGCTCATCCACGATGGCTTTGAGCATTTCCGTGTCCGATGGCAGACTGACACCGAAGGTTTTATTGATTTCGGAAAAATCAAAATGCCAATTGCCCGTATGGGTGAATTGGGTTCCGTTGTCAATCATATATTCGGCAATGGTCTGTGCGTAACCGTCACGGTCAAAGTACGGAGCAAGGGATGTAAATCCAAGCTCCCGTATTTCGTCATCGGTAAGCCCTATATTTTCGGTGAGCGTATTATACAGTTCTTCGCCCGATTGGAATTCACCGATCCAACAAACTGCTCTGCCGAGCAGGTCGGCGTTTCGGTTGGAGATATCCTCATCCTGTCTTTCAACGATGGTATCATAGTATTCGTTGATATATTCGATCACAGCGTTTTCAACCGATTCTTTGGAATCGTCCGAGATATTTATTTTCGGGTATAGCGTAAATTCATAGAGTAGGTTTTCATATCCGTCATCGTTTCCGGCGAACACCTCGCACAAGACATCGCTGTCGGACGGTGTGCAGTTGATATTAAATCCACGGTATCTCATTTTCTCACCGCCTTACATGGAAATAGTCGGAGCTTCGTCTTCATCTGATTCCTGATACTCCGGCTCCAACAGGTAGTCCTGTTCGGCATCGTGGGTGTCAAGGGTGTCGGCGAGGACGAATTCCACATCGTCCTCCGGCACCAATGTACCGCTGCCTTTGCACCTGATCCATTCGTCCGCCATAACTTCAAGGGGATTGACAAAGCGGAGCATATATTCTGCGGTATCGGCAGAGATATTTCCTTTGATTGCCATCTTAGTCATATGTGCTACGGCATAGAGTTCTTCGGCATTTTCGATCAGTTGTCCGGGTGTCATCGTCAGCCATTTATCACGGTACTGCTCATAGCACCTTTTGACCTTGTCCTTAAACAGAACGGTCGGTGTAAAGAATTTGTCGAGACTTTCGATGCTGTGGTCGTTCAGTTCCTCCCGTGTCATACCGATTTGGTCATGGAAGGTAAGGTACAGATCCTCGCTTCTCTCAAGGTGTTCGTATATCCACGAAAACATTTTTTCGTAGAGTTCATTTTTCCTTTCTGTTGTCATTGGGCATTCACTCCGTTTCTTCGATATAGGTGATATACGGTATTTTCAGCCAGTGTGTAAATCCACACTGCGACAGTTCTGACAGAATCACGCCGTCCTTTGTGTTCGCCGCATGGATAACCTTTCCGCCGCCGATATAAATACCGATGTGTCCGCTTTGCCATACGGCAAGTCCGGGCGTTTCGGGGATGGTGTCAATCGTGCCTTTTTCGGTTGCGTTCTGATACATCCCGTCAGCCCCGATGTCGGGCATCCCGTTTGATGCGTATTCCACCTCATGCGTATCGGCGTTCAGCCATCCGAAATCGCAAAAATCGTTTTCATCGTGCTCATGGCAAAGCACATGACAGTG
>CALCRH010000221.1 GCA_937894515.1 uncultured Clostridia bacterium
GGACGCTGCAGAGAAATGGCGCTGAGGTAGATCTGGTCGACTACATCTCCGGCACATTGACTGCAACCGGTGGGGACATCCAAGTTCTGCAGGAAGGCAATTATACCCTCACTGCCTCCTTTACGGACAGCGGCAATCGCTCCTACTCCTATGCACAGAGCTTCACGGTCTATCCCGTGATGAATATCTCCTTCGAGCTGCCGTCGATGGCTCATACGGATACGGAAATTCCCGTTGAGCTGACCGCAGAGAATGTTGGCGATACCGAGATCGTGTGGAGCATCAAGCAGGGCGATATGCAGGTATCCCTCGATGGTCTCACCAAGGCACAAATGGATCATGCCGGTGGACTGCTGCAGTTCAAGGAGGCCGGTATTTATACCGTCATCGCCTCTGTCACGGACGAGATCGGGAGAGTTGCCACATATGAGCAGACCGTGCAGATCTATCCCGTTGCGTCGATTTCCCTCAGTCTCCCCGACATTACCCACACTGACTACGCTGCAGACGTATCGGTAAGTGGGAAACACCTGAGTGGACTGAGCGTGGAATGGAGCGCAGCGAAGAACGGCGAGGACATCATCATCGCAAAGCATATCGACGGTGACTTGTCCGACGAGGGTGGTACGCTCACCTTCAAGGAAGCCGGTACTTATGCCATCACCGCGAAGGTCACGGATTCCACCGGCAGAAGCTGGTCGGATACCAAGAGCATCACTTCCTATCCTGTCGGCGCAGTGGATTTCTCCCTGCCGGATGCCTTCCACATTGATGAAACCGTGACGGTAAAGACACATATCGACAATCTCGCTGGTAATGCACTTGTTTGGACGCTGCAGAGAAATGGCGCTGAGGTAGATCTGGTCGACTACATCTCCGGCACTTTGAATGCAGACGGCGGCGACATTTGCATTGATCAGACGGGCAGCTACACCCTGACCGCTTCCTTTACGGATGACGGCAACCGCACCTATTCCCATGAGCAGAGCTTCACCGTCTATCCGGTCATGGGTGTATCCTTTACGCTGCCTTCTGCCGCTCACACGGATACTGCCATCCCTGTTGAGCTGACTACCGAGAATGCCGGTGACGTCTCTATCACATGGCGCATCGAGCAGGACGGCGTAAAGGCAACGCTTTCCAAGGTCGCCAATGGCTATCTGGACAGCGCCGGTGGTCTGCTGCAGTTTAAGGAAGCCGGTACCTATACGGTTTCCGCTTCTGTCACGGATACGACCGGACGGGTAAGCACCTGTGAGCAGACCGTGCAGATCTATCCTGTGGCGTCGATTTCCCTCACCCTCCCCAGCACAACCCATGTAGATGAAACTGCCGCTGTATCCGTAAGCGGAGAGAACCTGACTGGACTGACCGTAGAATGGAGCGCAACGAAAAACGGTGAAGATATCATCATCGCAGACCATATTGACGGCGAGCTGTCCAACGAAGGCGGCACTCTCGGCTTTATCGAGGCAGGTACCTACGCCATTACCGTGAAAGCAACGGATGCTGCTGGCAGAAGCTGGTCGGATACCAAGCGGATCACTTCCTATCCTGTCGGTGAAGTGGGCTTCTTCCTTCCCACAGAATTCCATACCGATGACACGGTGACGGTGGAGGCGAGCATCGGAAACCTTGCAGATAACACGCTGGTCTGGACGCTGCAGAGAAATGGCAGAGAAGTAGCTCTGGCCGACTACATCTCCGGCACATTGACTGCAAACGGCGGCAGCATCCGTGTTACCCAAAAGGGCAGCTATACCCTGACCGCCTCCTTCGTGGATGGTGGTGGCCGCTCCTACTCCTACGAGCAGAGCTTCACGGTTTACCCTGTCCCCAATGTCCGCTTCTCCCTGCCTGCCACGGCATGGACAGATACCGTCCTCACCGTCAATCCCACGGTCACAGACACCGAGGATGTGACCATTGAGTGGATGGTGGATAACACCTACGGTTATCAGGATTGGGATACCTATGTGGATGGCAGCCTGAGCAATAACGGCGGCAGCATCCGTTTCAAACGGGCTGGCAGCTATGAGCTTGTGGCACGAATCACCGACGCAATAGGCCGCGTCTTCCTCTATGAGCAGGGAGCCTGCTGCGAGGTGCAGCCTGTTCTCAAGCTGGACTTCACGCTGCCTTCACTGGTGCCGCAGGGCTGTGAGATCGAGGTGCGAACCAGCGGCAACAACAATGTCCTGCCGGTGACATGGACGCTGAAAAAGAACGGTGCTTCTGTGCCTCTGTCCAACTGTGTCGCCGGAACGCTGAATGCCTACGGTGGAAGAATCAGCTTCACCGACTACGGCGAGTTCGAGCTGATCGCCACCATCGAAGACGTGCTTGGCAGAACCTTCACCCATTCGGAGCGCATCCAGACGCTGCCTCTGGCAACGTATGCCGTCAATCTTCCCGATAGCGCCCACCTCGGTGAGAGCTTTTCCGTAACGGGAACCGGCGAGCATCTGGAAAGCTGCACTGCGACATGGTCTCTGAAGAAGGACGGCACGGCAGTAACGCTGCGCGATTATATCAGCGAAACACTGAGTATCAACGGCGGCAGAGCGTCCATTCGTACCCCCGGAACCTATGAGCTGACCTGTGTAATCGAAGATCCCTACGGAAACAAAACCACTGCTTCGGATAGCATCGTCATCACCAACACAGCGCCCAATGCCCCCAGCATCACAGCTGCGGTGGATTATTCGGATATCCGCAATCCCTATACCACCGACTATCAGGCAAAGGTCAATGTGAGCGTGACTGCCAGCGATCCGGACGGCGACACCGTCAGCTATGAATATGCCTCCGACTCCGCTAACACCGGATACTACGGTGCAGGCACTTATACCGTCAAGGTTCGTGCCAAGGATCAGTGGGGCAGCTATTCCGAATGGGCAACCAAGCAGTTCACCATCGACGCTGCCGCTGCCGGAGCGCCCACGGTGTCCCTGACCTCCTCTACGCTGGGAAGCAGCGCTATCACCAGCAGCAAAACTGTGAAATTCAACGCTGAGGTACATTCGGGCAGTAAGTATCAGCTTTCCTATCTGGACTACTACACGGGTTCCGGCGTTACCACTAAGAACGATATCGCAGCCTCTACGGTAAATACCGATCTGAGCGGAAGCTACGCAAATGGCAGACACCTGATGGTTGTACAGGTGAAGGACATTTTCGGAAACACGGCATACGCTTCCAAGTTCTTCGCGGTCGGCAATTCCGTTGGCGGCGATAGCGCCAACATCACATCGCTGTCCACCACTGTCCGCGAGGAAGGCGTCTACGATGGCAGCACTCCGCTGGCCTACATCGACAGCTTCACCTTCAACATTCCCGCTGTCAGCGGACACAGCACCAGCTGTACGGATGTAGTTACCATCTCCGGCGTCAAGGCAGACGGAACGCAGGAAACGCTGGTACGCTTTAACACCAATGACGGCTATACCTATGTTTCCTCGGACGGTACCTATAAGTACACCACCAGCGGCAGCAGTCAGAGCAGCGGCACATGGAACACTTGGAAGACCGGCACTTATACCAAGCTCATCTTCCATTACCAAATGGCAAGCGGTCATGAAGATTGCATTGCCAGAGCAACGGGCGGTGTGTATTACACCGTGAACTATCAGTTCATCGAAAGCAGCACTGACAACTTGGAGAAACTATTCCAGTAAAAGGAGAACGCAATGAGAATCTTGAAAGTTGAACCCGGCAAAGCCCCTTATGAAAAGGAAATGGCCAATTCCCTGGATGCAATTCAGGCAGAGGTGGAGGGCTTGTTTGAACCCATCTACATGGGCGATGGCACCATCCTCTGCTGTAACGACGAGGGCAAGATCAACGGCATGGAAATGAACAGACGGCTCGAAGATGACATCATCTGCGGGCCGTTTTTCATTGTCGGCGATGGCGTGGATGGCGAGTTCCGATCCCTGACTGACGAGGAAGTTCAGCGCTATTCGGAGCAGTTCGCAAAGATCGAGCAGTTTGCCGACTATGAGCCGGATGCCCAGCCCCGCATGACATTCTTCGGTTGGTAAAGGAGGTACGCCCACATGGTATTTAACGCAGTTCTCTCGAACAGAGAGCATCCCGAATACGGTCAGGTCACCATCCCGTTTCCGTTCCCTGAAGAACACTACGACTACATCATGAGTCTGCTGAAGCCTTTGGAGATCGGCGATCCGCTGCATCCCGACTGTCAGGTGGACGAAATCGGCAACACGCATTACACCGTACTCAAGGCAATGGAGGGCGGGATGGCCAATGTGGATGAGCTGGACTATCTCGCACGACGCTTGGAAAGCTTTTGGACTGGCGAGGACGCTCAGTTCCAGTGCATGGCTTCCAAGCTGAACCTCACCACACCTGCCGATCTTATCAACCTGACCTTCTGCTGTCAGCAAGCCACTGCCATCACGGACTTTTCCAAGCTCGAAAGCGCCGGAAGGGATCACATGATGAATCTCAATGGCGGCTCAATGCCATCGAAAGACTATGAGTCTGTCAATGGCACGAAGGTTGCAAAGGAGCTGATCGCCAGCGGCAAGGGCGAGATTACACCCTACGGTGTGGTATTCGATAACGGTATGGAGCTGGAGCAGGTCTATGATGGCCTGCTCTTTCCCGTTTACCTCTATTCCGCCGATATCGCCTTTGCCATGAGCGTATATCCCGAAGGCGCTGACATGACGGCCTCGGATGGAACGGTCATCTACTTCCCCTGTAACGATCTGCGTCTGCAGCGAGCGTTGGAGCGCGGTGGAATTGATGAGGAAAACATGCAGGTCAAGATCGCAGAATACATCATGCCGGAGGAAGTCTTCCGCTGCGTGGATTTCCAGAACGAGAGCCTCGAAACCATCAACAAGATGGCAGCGGCAGTTGCCCGTCTGGAACAGAACGGTGCCGATAAGCTTCGTGCAGCGGTGAAATTCGCAGAGCCTGCCAATGCTCATCAGCTGATGAATCTTGCCAAGCACTTGGAGGACTTCGACTTTGCCCCCGGCGTAAAGAACTACCTGGAGCTGGGGCAATACATGATTCGAGACTCCGGTGCCTTTGAGTATGACGGCAATTTGGAGGGCTTCTACAACTACGAGAGCTACGGCACACACTTTGCCGCCTCGCATGGCGGCAGCTTCAATGAGCATGGCTACATCAGCTACGAGGGCGTGACACCCTTGCAGGAGATTCTGACGGAAGGTCAGAAAGAAGCTGCCCTCGACTTTGAAATGGGAGGTATGTGAGTATGAGCGTAAACGCTTTTGATGAGATCTACGAGCATGTGGAGCTGTTCGGAAAGCCTGCGCTTTTCACCAACTCCCGCATTCAGAGGAACTCCGTGCCGCAGGGCTGGTTCTGCTATGATCTGCGCGGCTCCGACTACGATCCCGGACGGCCTACCTTCATCGAAAATCAGGTGCTTGTCAATCACGCCGGAAGCATTCTTGCGCCGGAGCAGGTGACTTTCGGAGGAAGCAACTGTCGCCGCAGAGTTGACAGTCTGAATTTTCTCGGCGAGGAACTCGACCTTGCGGAATTCTGCAAGGAGCATAACCTCGTCGCTCCGGAAAGACCGAAGCCGTTGCTCCGTCCGGCAAAGCCGGAAGAATGGGAGCGCTTCTATGCACTCTCTCCGCAGCAGGATGCCGACCTCGGCGCTATCGGGCATGTCCGCATGGACTTCGGCAAAGGTGGCGACAAGTTCTGGCACACCTGGCATCCCCGTGGTGATGAGAAGCTGAACTCGCCCGAATTCAAAGCGGAGCTGAATCAGCTGATAGATGCACTGCGGCAATCCGGGCCGCTGCAGGATCTTGGCTCCATGCAGAAATACTGCTGGGATAACGGCGGCAAGATTAAGGGCGGCTATCAGCAGAACTACGGCTACATTGCAGAGAGCGAAAAGTACCTGTTCTATCTGCGCTGTAATCCCAACCGAGGCGACTACAACGCCTACCTCAGCTGCTTTGATAAGCAGGCGCAGGCACTGGCGATGGCAGATGTCGTCGGCATCCTCTCCTTCGCCAACGGCGAGCGCATCTGCTATAAGACCGGCGAGGACTATCTCAAGGCGCTGCGGGACGAGCTTCCGTACCGTGCCACCACCGGCTGCTCCTTTGAAACCGTGACAGACGATCCCGCTATCCGCAAAGCGGTGGATGACCTTGTCTTCGATCTGTACGGTGAAGAAAACCCCAGCGAGGTCAGCGATTACACGCCAAAGAAGAATATGACAATGGAGATGGGCTAACTCATCTCACAATAAGAATCAGGAGGTAGCAAAATGAAATTTCCTTCCCGTGAGTATATCGAGAGCCTGCGTGAGAAGTATCCCGTAGGCAGCCGCGTTCGGATGAACCACATGGACGATCCTTATGCCCCCATTGAACCCGGCACGATGGGTACTCTGCGCCTCATCGATGACGGCGGCAACGCCCATATCGATTGGGATAACGGCAGAGGTCTCAGCGCCGTATTTGGCGAGGATGACTTTACCATCTTCCCTCCGGAACACACCATGCGCCTGTACATGCCGCTGTCGGCATCCCTCTACACCCGCAACGAATGGGGCGATCTGGATGACTACGGCGATGAGCTGAGTGGTCATTCGCTGGTGGCGTATGAGGATGAGATCGCTAAGGCGCTGGAGCGTGAGCGACTGCCGGAGGAAGCGAAGCGCGGCATCATGAACTGGTACGGCAAGAATGACAGCGTCAACGAAAAGGTACGCTCTGTGTTGTTCAAGCTGGAAAACAGAGACAAGCAGCTGTGGGGCGTTGCCGAATGCCTCGTGTCCGGCGAGCTGAATGCCGAGGAAATGGCGAAGCTGAAGGACTATGTCACCGGACAGGCATCCGATGGCTGGGGTGAAGGCTTTGAGCAGCATGAAATCCGTGTGGATGACGGTGAGCTGTATGTCAGCCTTTGGAACAGCGGCAATTGGGACATCCTCACCGAGCAGGAACGCTTTTCGCCAAAGTTCGCCGCAGGCTTGCCGGAGCTGTGCTTCTCCACGATCAAAAGCACCGGTGAGCTGATCTGCATCAAGCGCGGAGAGTCCGGCTATTACCCCTCGGACTGGAGTACGGAAGACCGTGCGCGAAATGAAGAGCTTGCAAACACCAACAACGAAAGGCTCGGCGTGAGCGATGCACAGCGCAAGGCGATGGAATGCGGCTCGATGTTTGGCTGGCTGACTCCCGGCGCTGATCCCAAGAGCTATGAAAACAAAGCGCCTGCTCAGAAGATGGAGCAGAGCTTCGGAAGTATGTGAGGTGAACAGGAATGCCTAACCATATCACAAATGTCATCCGCTTCAGCGGCGATGATGCACACATCAAGGATCTGCTGACCGCCATCCAGAAAGATGAGGAAGGCTTCGGCACCTTCGACTTCAACAAGCTGATTCCTATGCCAAAATCGCTGAATATCGAATGCAGCAGCGATACATGGAAAGCCTTGGATATCTACCTGACAGCCGTCAACCCCGACACGCCGGATAAGGGTATCCCGAAGCTGGGAAAGAGAGCCTTCCATCAGCTCCTCAAAGGACTGGATAGCGAGAGAAGCTACCACCAATTCAATACGCATCTGTCAGCCGGAGAGATTGCCAAGTATACGGAGTACAGACCGCTGAAAGAAATGATGGAGCTTGGCAAAACCGCAGCGGATAATATCCGGCAGTACGGTGCTTCCACCTGGTACGACTGGTCGATTAAAAATTGGGGTACCAAGTGGAACTCCTACGAATGCTACTGCGAGAGCGACAACAGCTTTATTGAGTTTAATACCGCATGGAGCGGCGTCCCCCTCATTGCCGCAAAGCTGGCTGAGAAATTTCCCGATGTCGATTTCACCTATCTTTGGGCAGATGAGGACATCGGTCACAATGTCGGCATGATGCGCTTTGAAGGCGGTGCCTGTGTGGAGGAATACTTCCCCGACGATGGCACCAAGGAAGCCTTTGAGCTTTGCGCCGAGGTCATGAGCGACGATCTCAGCGAAATGGGATATCGCTACGATCCCGAAACCGAAACATACCAGTATGTTGAGGATGAAGCGCCTTCTATGGGTGGAATGGAGATGCTCTAAGCAAGCCACCGGCCTCTCCAATTCATAATACAACACACAACTAAGAACGGAGCCGTTACCCGAAAAAGGGCAGCGGCTCTTTTCTTTTGTCCTTTTCGGGTAACAGCGGAAAGGACAAAAACATGAAAAAAGACGAATTGAGCAGCTACCTGAAGGTCTCCTGCGTAGGAGCAAAGAATGCCCGCAGCGCCTGCGAGCTGAGAAGCGCTCTGCGCATGAGCGAGAACGAATTGCGCAGGAATGTGAATCGGCTTCGCAGAGAGGGCGTTCCCATCGCCAGCGACAGCCGAGGCTATTACTACGCTGAAACTGCCGGTGAGATCTACTCTACCATTCGCAATCTCAAGAAGCTGGTCTCCGGACTGAATGCCGCCATCAGTGGTTTGGAAGCATCCATGAACCACTACGGAGAGAATGCAGGGAGCGGTGATAGCAGATGACCAGCTTCATCCCCTGGGTGGGAGGCAAAGGAAAGCTGCTGTGGCTGATCAATAAGCTCTCACCCGAAAGCTACTCTCGCTTCATCGATGTATTCGGCGGCTCCGGCACAGTGGTGATGTCCCGCCCCATCCAACCCGGCTGCATGGAGGTCTATAACGACTTCAACAGCGATCTGGTCAATTTGTTCTGCTGCGTGAAGTCAAGACCGATGGCGCTTTTGTTGGAGCTGGGCTTCCTGCCGCTGAACAGCCGGGATGATTTCAATGTGCTGTACCGCTTTTTCAGTCAGGAGGAATTCACCGACGATTATCTCAAAGAGGAAATGGAGCTTACGGAGAAATATCTGGAGCCTGCTCAGCGGGAAGCTATCCAGAGCATCATGCTGGAACGGGCGAAACGCGGAGATGTCAAACGTGCAGCGGATTACTTCAAGCTGATTCGCTGCAGCTTCTCCGGTGCCGGAAAATCCTTTGGAGGCAAGCCCTGCAATATCCGCAAGTTCTTCCATCTCATTTGGGAATGCTCCCGCAGGCTGGAAAATGTGGTGGTTGAGAATAAAGACTTTGAAGATCTCATTCGCCAGTATGACAGAAAGGGCGCATTCATCTATTGCGATCCGCCCTACTACGAAGCGGAGTGCTACGCCGTGGAGTTCCCGAGAAGCGACCATGAACGACTGCATAAGGTGCTGACCGAATGCGAAGGCAAGGTCATGGTGTCCTACAACTACTGCGATTACATCTGCAATCTCTACAAGGAGTTCTATGTATTTCGCACCACACGCCCCAACAGCATGTCGCAAAAAGCAGGAAGCGAATATGAGGAAGCGATCCTCACCAACTACGATCCGCGCTCCTGCGCATCACAAATCACCTTTGAGAGTCTCTTCGGCTCCAATTTGCAGCCGGAGTTGGTTCGAGAACCTATTAAAAATTAAGGAGGAAACGAAAATGAATCTGAAAATCCACACCAAATGCAAGGTGACCAACGGCGGTCAGATCACCATCCCCAAGGAAATCATCAGCGGTGCGGCGCTGGACTCCACCGACCACGCCTATGGCATCCCCGCTACCGGCGCACTGGTGCTGATGAAGGGCAAGATCACTGCGGAGGAACTGCTCAACACGGCGCTGGATCTGCAGCAGATCGCAGCGGATATGCTGACGGATCTTGCCCTGTACATCGGCGAGAAGGACGATTGCACGGAGGTGGACAGCGGCGACTCCGAGGATGCCCTCTATATCCCTGTGAAGATTTTGGAGGCTGCCGGAATCACTCCCGGCGCAAAGCTCCACATCAGTGCGGACGGCAATGACGGAACCATCACCATCCGCAGCGCGGAGCCGCAGCCGGAAGAACTCCCCACCGAGCTTGCAGAGTTGTTCCGTGGGGCGAATGTCTGTTACAAGCGTCTCATGAAGGCCATCTGTGACGGCGAGGTAATCTATGAATAACACGACTTATCTGTACCGCAGCAGCGCTCAGGACGCACGGGAGCATGGTGAGCTGGAGATGTGGCGCGAAAGCCATGCCGCCAATGTCGCCTGCAAGAAAGCCATTGAGCAGGCGATCCGCAGCAGCTTCGATGGGATGCATCTCAACGGAGATTGCGCCAAGGAGATCATCGAGGAATTCGGTTTCCTCCGTGTCGGTTATGTGCTTTCCGCCACCCTGCAGGAAAAGAAGGACGATGGCCGCTTCTCCAACAGCAACAAGTCGTGGTCGGAGGAAACCTATGTTCCCGAAGACAGGCATCGTTATGAATTCGTTGTCGATAGCCATCCGGCAGTGCTGGATGGCTTCGTCAATCTCTACCGGAAAGCATACGACGAGATGAATCTCTTCGATCAAAAGCACTGCATCCCCAATTCCACGATGATGGACTATACCGGGCAGGTGCTTGTTATGTCCGCAAAGCACCTGAAGGAATCCTGCTGGTGTCCTGAAAACCAGCTGTGGCTGGCACAGGCAGGATTTGGCTGCGAGCCGAACAAGATGGGAACGGCAGTCTATGCCACCTGCCTTGGTGACGGAGAACGAGCCAGATGGCGTCGTTACGACTTCACGGGGATCATCAAGCCGGAATGTATGCCTGAATGGGCGGCAACGCAGCTGAATCGGCTGAAGGCCGGAGAGGACATCAGCGTCACCAAACAGAACTTCTCACAGGAGATGAACTGAAATGAAAATGAAGAAAGGACACAAAAACTATGGAAAGAAACACCAATATCCCGACTATCTCGGCAAGAATCGACAAGCTCTCAGACAGCGGCAAGACACGGGCGTTTGCCAGCGTGGTTATCGGAGGCGCGTTTGCTATCCACGGAATCAGAGTCGTTGACTCCGATCAGGGCGCATTTATCGCCATGCCGCAGGACACCTTCAAGACCAAGAACGGCGAGGTCAAGTATCAGGACAGATTCCATCCCATCACCGCTGAGGCTCGCAGCGCACTGGTCAATGCCGTTATGGATGCATATGAGCAGAAGCTGGAGCAGGAGCCTGAGATGGAAACCCCGGCTCGCGGCGGCATGGAGATGTGCTGAGAGGCGGCATGGGAGGTGATGAGCGATGAACCGATTTAAGCAGGATGAGTATGGCCGCCTCATCTATTACGACAATTTGGTAGGCTATGTATCCGGCGACACGGCAATCATCGACGAGAATTTTGCCCAAGCGGAGCTGGAGGACTATCTCTCTCAGCTTCACTTGACGATGAAGCTGGAATCCGGCGTCTATGACCGACTCGCGGAGGGCGGGAATCCCATCACTGCCGTAGCGCAGCAGTATAAGAGCTGCCGCATCTGGCAGCTGAAGAACAGCACGGACATCGGAATGCGCTTCATCGCCTACGATGACCTTGTCGCCAAGTTCGGCGAACCGGATCGAGCAAACTATGCAGTGGTATATGACGGTCAGATGAATACCAACGATCTGGAGGAAATCTATACACGCTGCAACATGGATCATCCGGCTGGCTATCAGGGGCATTCCCTGTCTATTTCGGATGTGGTGGAGCTGTACGATGAAAACGGCAGCGAATTCCACTACTGCGACCGCTTCGGTTTTAAAAGCATTCCCTTTGAGGATCAGAGTCCGGTGCAGACTCATGAAATGCACATGAAAATGGAGATGTAGGCCGAGGAAGCACATTCCCCGGCCTCTTCTTATATCAAAAAATTTATTTTTATCAGGAGGAAACTATCCATGAGAACCATCAAGAACATCATTCGCAAGACTTCCGATTTCGCAACCCGTACCGCTATTGCGGCAAAATGCAAGTGCGATGCCGTCATGAACGACTTCCGCAGCTTCAACCGCCGTGCGCTCAGCGGCAACGCCGGTGAAGGCTACATCGACACCGCCGTGAAGATTCTGATCGCCGTTGTCATCGGCGCTCTGCTGCTGGCCGGTCTCTATGCCCTGTTCAACGACACCGTTATGCCCACGCTGAAGTCCAAGATCGAGGGCATGTTCAACTATGCCGGTTAACCTCTGGCATTGGGTGCAAGCCCTCATCGTCTGCGGCAGCCTCATCTACGCTGCCGTGGACGATCTCAAAACAAGAACGGTAAACGACGGGATTTGCATTCTGATTGCACTGGCAGGGCTGATGACACTCAGCCCTGCCTCTTTTCTTGGAGCGGTACTTTGCGCGTTTCCCATGTATCTCCTATCCGGAATGGGAAAATGCGGCGCGGGGGATGTGTTTCTCACTGCGCCCATTGGCTTCGTTCTCGGCCCAAGGCGAGTGCTGTTCGGCTTTGTGCTGCTGATGCTTGCCCTGCTTATCTACCTTGTGTATCTGAAATGCAAGGGCAAATCCGATAACAGGAAGCTGCCCCTTGTTCCGTTCTTTGCAATCAGCTTTATTCCCGCCTATTTCATCTGAACAGGAGGTTTTTCCATTATGAAACTTTTTCGAAATCGCACCGTCATCGGTGTGCTTTGTATTCTGCTCTCGCTGGTGATTTGCTTCGGCATCACCCCTATGTTCAGCCACAGCGCATCGGAGAAGACAAAGATCGTGCGTGTCACCAAGGACATCGACCTTGGTGATGAAATCACACCGGAAAATATCACCGTCGTAGAGGTCGGTGCTTTCAATTTGCCTAATGGTATCATGACAGACAAGGAGGCTGTGGTCGGCAAGTATGCCACCGCAGATCTGGATGCAGGCGACTACATCCTTGCCTCCAAGCTGAGTGATGAGCCTGCCGCAGAAAACGCCTACCTCTACAATCTGGACGGCAGCAAGCAGGCGATCTCCGTGAGTATCAAGAGCTTCGCCACCGGTCTCTCCGGTAAGCTGAAGTCCGGCGACATCGTATCCGTCATTGTAGCGGATTACGAAGGACGCGGCGAAACCGTCATTCCCGATGAGCTGCAGTATGTGGAGGTCATCTCCGTCACTGCGCCCTCCGGCTATGATGCCAACACCGGCGAAATTGTGGAGGATAAGGAGCTGCCCTCCACGGTTACCGTCCTCGTAAAGCCCGAACAGGCAAAGCTTCTGGCCGAGCTGGAGCAGGAGAGCGAAATCCATCTGGCACTGGTGTACCGTGGCACTCCCTCCAACGCCCAGCAGTTTATTGCCGCACAGGATGAGTTGATCGAAGCGATGAAGACCGTCCCTGAAGCTCCCGAAGCCGACGCTGGCACGAACACTGCCGAAGAAGCAGAAAGCGAGGCTGGCGGCAATGAACTTTAAGAAAGACAGCATTTTCAGCAGAAACGACCGGCATATGCAGGAGGAAGAAACGAGTCAGGGCGGTATCCTTGCCGTGTGGGGCAGCCCCGGCTGCGGCAAGTCCGTGACAGCGACGAAGATCGCCTACCATCTGGCAGCCAAAAAGAAAAATGTGGTGCTGGTGCTGTGCGATATGACGGCTCCCATGATGCCCTGCATCTGTCCGCCCTCCGAGCTGGAGTGTGACAAGTCCCTGGGCAGCATCTTTGCCGCCCAGCATATCTCCGTCAATCTGGTCAAGCACAACCTGACTACCCATAAAAAGCTGCCGTATCTGTCCATGCTCGGTCTGCGTAAGGGCGAGAATGAGTACACCTATGCCGCCTGCACCAAGCAGCAGGCAGAGGAACTCTTTACAGCCCTGCGTGAAATTGCGCCCTATGTGGTGGTGGACTGCTCCAGCTATATTGCCAACGACATCCTCTCGGCTGTTGCGCTGATGGAAGCGGACAGCGTCCTGCGGCTTGCCAACTGCGATTTGAAATCCATTGGATATCTCTCCAGCCAGCTGCCGCTGCTTCGGGAGCTGAGTTGGGATGAGGACAAGCAGTACAAGGTCGCCTCCAATGTGAAGCTGACGCAGGCTGCCGATCAGATCGGTCAGGTGCTGGGCAGTATCGCCTATGAGCTGCCGTTTTCTCAAGAGGTGGAGGATCAGTATCTTGCCGGAAATCTTCTCTCGGAGCTTGGCATGAAGGATAGCCGCAGCTTCCGCAAGGAGATCGAAAGAATCGTGAAGGAGGTGTTCTGAGATGCTTGGTGAAAAGCGAAACGCTTCCGTATTCGGAAGACCGCCCGAACCGACGCAGCCTGTACCGGAAACGCCGGAAGTGCTTCCCACGCCCCTGCCGCAGCAGCTTGAGGCGAAGAAAGCACACAGCATTTCGGTGGATGCCCAAAGCTCACGCCGCATTTTCGGAGAGGACAGCATTGCACCGAAAGCGGCAGATATCTTCTTCTCCGCGCAGGATGACGGCAAGAGCTTCGCAGAAGTGCTGTCCCTGGCGCAGGGCTATATGGCGGGAAGCTATGCAACGCTTCTCGCCGACAGCTCCGAGGATGCCAAGTCGCAGATCAAGCGGCGCATCGCCCGGTATTTGCAGGATAACCGCCTGTCCGTATCCGGCTACACGCAGACCGATCTCGTGGATGCCATCTACACGGAAATGGCAGAGTACGGATTTCTGACGAAGTACATTTTTGAAGACGGCATTGAGGAAATCAACATCAACCGCTGGGACGAGGTGATGGTCACCTACTCCACCGGTCAGACGGTGAAGCTGGATGAGCATTTCGACTCTCCGGAGCATGCCATCAATGTGGTGCGTCGTATGATCCAGAACTCCGGCAAGGTGCTGGACAATGCCAGTCCCGTCCTGACCTCCCGACTTTCCAAGAACATTCGTCTGGCGGTGATTAAAAGTCCCATTCTCGACGAGGATGCAGGCGTTGCGCTGTCCATCCGAATTGTGAATCCGAAGAATCTGCAGAAGGGCGATTTCGTCGCCAGCGGCACGGCAACGGAGGAAATGCTGGATTTCCTCTCCACCTGTGTGCGCTACGGTGTTTCCGCCTGCATCGCCGGGGCCACCAGCTCCGGCAAAACCACCGTGTCCGGCTGGATTCTCTCCACTATCCCCGAATCCAAACGACTCTATATCATCGAGGAAGGCTCCCGTGAAATCAATCTGGATCGCGGCAATGTCATCTATACGCAGACACGCCACAGCGACGATGAGAAGCAGAGCGTGGATCAGATCGCACTGCTGGATATGGCGCTGCGATTCAATCCCGATATCATCTGCGTCAGTGAGATGCGCGGCCCCGAAGCCAATGCAGCACAGGAATCTGCGCGAGTCGGCGTGGCGGTGCTGACCACCATCCACTCCAACTCCAGTGAGAGTACCTACCGACGCATGGTGTCCCTGTGCAAGCGAGCGGTGGATACGCCGGACGCTACGCTGATGGACTATGTCACCGAGGCGTATCCCATTGTAGTCTACTGCCGCCAGCTGGAAAACAAGCAGCGCCGGATCACCAATATTACGGAATGCGAAATCCTGCCGGACGGTACGCGAAAGTTCCATACGCTGTACGAATATGTCATCACCGAAAACCGCTTTGAGGGTGACAAATTCATCATTGAAGGCTACCACAGGAAGGTGGAGGAAATGTCGGATAGCCTCAAGAAGCGATTCATCCAGAACGGTATGCCCAGCCAAGAGCTGGAGCAGTTCCTAATCCCCAAGGAGGTGGATCATCATGGCGGCAATTAAGCTGATTGCCTGTATCGGTATCATCTGCGGGTGCTTTCTGATTCTCAATCTGCCCTTATCTGAGTTCACTGACGGCATTTTTGCTCGGCTGACCTCTGCTCCCAATAGCATCCGCTCGGATATCAACGAAACGACCAAGCGGAAGAAACCCGGCTTCTTCCGCAGAGAGATTGCCGAGGCGCAGGATATCCTTGCGGCCTCCGGTCGTGAGAAGAAATTCTCTATCATCTGCGCGGTCTCTCTTATGCTGTTTGCCGGTGGCGCTGCGGTAGCTATCCTGTTCCGGAATGCGTTTCTTGTCCCTGTCCTTGCCGTAGGCATGATGCTTGTGCCGTTTTGGTATGTCAAGCTGACCGCAGGCAGCTTCAAGAAGGCGGTGGCAGCAGAGCTGGAAACGGCGCTTTCTGTCATCACAACCGCCTATCTGAGAACGGAAAACTTTCAGATGGCTGTGGAGGAAAACGTGCGATATCTGAATCCTCCCGTGCAGGGTATTTTCCAGACCTTCCTGACTCGTCTGACGCACATCGATCCCGACATGAATGCCGCTATCGTCGCTCTGAAAAACTCGATCAACAACGAGGTGTGGCAGGAGTGGTGTGATGCGGTGCTGGCCTGCCAGACAGACCGTAATCTGAAAAGCACGCTGACACCCATCGTGACAAAGCTCTCGGATATGCGAGTGGTCAACGGCGAGCTGGAAAACCTCGTCTATGCGCCGAGAAAGGAATTCATCACGATGGCGGCACTGGTGCTGCTGAACATCCCGCTGGTGCGCTTTATCAATAAGGACTGGTATGGAACGCTGACAAACACCATCCCCGGTCAGATTGTCATTGCCATCTGCATTGCGGCGGTATTCATTTCCTTTGCCTTTGTGGTGAAACTCACGCAGCCTATTGAGTATCGGAGGTGACGAGCGAAATGAAATTGCTGTTATTCCTTTGCGGCAGCGCACTTGCCGCAGGCTTTTTCTTCCTGATTGCAGATCTCGTCAGACTGCCGACACTCGCTGCCGAACGTGCGCTGATCACTGCCGGACGCAGAGAGAAAAAGACCGTCCAGTCTCTGGAGGTTCTGATCCTCGGCCTTGCGGTCAAGGTGGCGAAGTTCGTCCCGCTGGACGAGTATAAGAGGCGCAAGCTGGAACGGACGCTGAGTGCGGCAGGCTTGGATATGACACCGGAGGTCTACACCGCCTATTGCATCCTCAAGCCTGCGCTGATCCTGCTGGCAGTGATTCCGTGTCTGCTGGTCTTGCCCATTCTTTCTCCCATCGTGGTGCTGCTGGCTTTGCTGACCTACTTCAAGGAGAGCCGCCGTGCCGATGAGCTGGTGAAGGCTCGTATGGAGAAGATCGAAGGTGAGCTGCCTCGCTTTGTGGCGACGATTGAGCAGGAGCTGGCAGCCAGCCGAGATGTGCTGCGGATTCTTGAAAACTACAAGAAGCATGCCGGTGAGGATTTCGCAAGAGAGCTGGATGTGCTGACCGCAGATATGCGCTCGTCTTCCTACGAGGCGGCACTGATCCGCTTCGAGGCCAGAATGGGCTCTGCCATGATTTCCGATATCATGCGCGGCTTGATCGGCGTCCTTCGCGGCGACGATGGCCGAATGTATTTCAAAATCCTGAGCCATGACATGAAGCAGATGGAGCTGCAGAAGCTGAAAGCAAAGGCGGCGAAAATCCCGCCCAAAATCCGCATATTCAGCTTCGTCATGCTTTCCTGCTTCATGCTGACCTATATCGTGATTATCGTCTTCCAGATCATCACAGCGATGACCGGGTTGTTCTAAGGAGGTGCATATCATGAGAAAGCGATTCAAACGTCGCAGCG
>CALCRH010000222.1 GCA_937894515.1 uncultured Clostridia bacterium
TATACAATGTGCTTGGCTCAAAAAAACTATGTGAAGTGAGGTACAGCATAATGGCTATGACTGAAAAAATCCGTATTCTGCTCGTCAAACGTGGCAATCTTTCAGAAGCGGAGTTAGCCCGTCGGATGGGGATCAGTCCGCAAAATTTGCATAATAAAATGAAGAGAGATAACTTCACCGAATCTGATCTGCGAACAATAGCCGAAGTGCTTGGCTGCAAATATAAAGCGGGCTTTGAAATTGATGAAACCGGCGAATGGGTTTGATTTTTGGCTAATCGGTACGAATGTGTCAAAGTAAGCCAAATTTCGCACCAGCCGGAGCGGTTGAGAAACAGTTTTTATTATTAACAAGAGAGCGAAATGCAGCGTGTAGAAAGTATCTTGTATTATTGCAAAAAAGAGTGAGTTAGTTCCCAAAAGGAACCTACTCACTCTTAATATATTTTATCCAGACCAATGTTTGCCAATATATTTATAGCTTACAAAATCAGTTTTTTGCCGGCTCCTGTTGAAACGGGAAACGGAAAATGTTAAAATGTAGCAGTTATTGGCGAAGTAAGAGCAGGGGAGCAACGAAAAATGTCGGATAAGCAGAGCAAAACCCATTCCGTCCGGAGGCGGGCGGTCTATATTGCAGCGATCTGCGTGATGGCGCTTTTCATCATTGCGGCGATTTTAGCTGCGATCTTCCTTGGCCAAGCCCGCGGCGAAGCAACCTACTTAAAACTGGCGATCACCGTGATCGGCATGATGTTCGCCGCCATTTTGTTTATCTGCTGCGGCTTCAGCAATCGAGACGGTAATCAGCAGGGCGATACGTTTGCCGCCATAGCGGCACTGCTGTTTTTCACCATTCTTTTATCGGGTACTTTTGACGTAATGGCCGCCATGCCCGGGAGCGGGCGGGCGCTTTGCACGCTGCAAACGGTCACTTCGGTCCTTTCCACGTTGACACAATGCCTATTCTGGCGCTATCAGAAGGCATCCCTGCCGAGAAACCATGCGCAGAGATTTTTTTCGGTGTGGATCTACGGCGCAGCCGGGCTGTATCTCCTGCTGATGGCTGTCAACCTCTTTACCGGTGTTTTCTTCTTCGTAGACGCATCGGGGCAGATGCAGTACCCCGGTGAAGTCGCCGATTTGACCATATTTACTCTATTTTATCTGTCGTTTTTGGTTTATACGCTGCCGCAGCGCTGCTCCCGCAGGAAGAAACTCTCCCTTGCCAGTTTTGCATTTTTCCCGCTGCTGTGTGTTGCGCTTACGGCCGTATCGACGACCTCTGGGGTCTCCTACGGTACCTTATCCATATCGTATATTTTTATTCTGTTAGCGGCATACGTAGTGTTCTTCGGAGACTATGTGGAAAGCCGGAGATTGCTGCTGCAGCAAAAGGCGGAGCTGGCAGAGCAGGCCCACAGACAAACGGAACTGCAAACGGCGCTCATGCTTTCTCAGATCCGGCCCCACTTCCTCTATAACGCCCTGACGGCCATACGCAACCTCTGCAAGAACGACCCGGCGGAGGCTTACACGTCGCTGGGCCTGTTCGCCGATTACCTGCGCGGGAATATGGATGCTCTGGGCAACGGGCGGATGGTGTCCTTTGAAAAGGAACTGGAACACGTGAAAACCTATCTAATGCTGGAGCAGATGCGCTTCGGAGACGAGCTGAAGGTAGAATACGATATCCAATATACGGAATTTTCCCTCCCTTCTCTTTCGGTGCAGCCCATCGTAGAAAACGCGGTGCGCCATGGCGCCACCATGAATGAAGATGGCGGCGTGATCACCATCCGCTCCGAGAAAACTGAGGAAGGCGCCGCCGTTACCGTGACGGACAACGGGCCGGGCTTCACCCCCGGTATTACGCCGGAAGACGGCAGGAGCCACCTGGGACTGGAAAACGTCCGCGCTTGCCTGGCGGCCAGCGGCTGCGGCGAACTGCGCATTGACAGTGTCCTCGGCCGGGGAACCACCGTCATCATACTCGTTAGGGAGGAAAAGAAATGAACGTTTTACTGGTCGATGACGAACTGCCCGCCCTGCGGGAACTTGCCGATGCCGTATCCGCCGTATTGCCCGATGCCGCAATACACCGGTTTTCCAAGGCATCGGAGGCCATGGAACACGCCGAGACTACAAGTGTCGATATTGCATTTCTGGACATCAATATGCGCTTTATAGATGGCATCACCATGGCGAAAAAACTGCTGGAAATCTATCCCGCCTGCAATATCATTTTCTGCACCGGCTATACGGAGTATGCCCTGGATGCCTTTGACACTTACTGTTCCGGCTACCTGCTCAAGCCGATTTCTCCGGAAAAAATCAGGACGTCGCTGGAACATCTGCGCCACCCACTGCCCGCGCAGAAGCACCGGGTGGAACTGCGTTGCTTCGGGAATTTTGACGTGCTGTGCGACGGAAACCCCGTGGCGTTCAGGTACAAAAAGACCCGGGAACTTTTGGCCTATCTGACCGACCGGGGCGGTGCGGAGACCACCACCCAGGAGATCATGGCGGCGATCTTTGAGGAGAGCAAGCCGTCCTATTTCAGCAATATCCGCCTTGACCTGCTGAATACCTTTGCCGCTCTGGGTGTGCCGGAGGTCATCTCCGCCGCCTACGGCAGGATGTGCATCGCGCGTGAGCAGGTGGACTGCGACTACTACGATTATCTGGTCGGAAAGAACGCGGCATTTCGCGGGGAATATATGTCCCAGTACTCCTTTGCAGAGGTGACTTGTGCTGCGCTGAACCAGCGGCGGAAGTAACATGTTGCGGGCCGACAGAGTCGTCGGCCCCTACAAGATGTGTATGCTCCCGCCGTAGGGGCGGACGACCCTGTCCGCCCGAGGTGCAACGGCGGCGGAAGTAAGCGGAAATTTTTGTATTTTTTTGAGATAGCACTCCGAAGTGTGCGTTTTCTGTGCGCTTTGGGGTGCTATACTTTTTTATGCATAAGTATTTCTCGCTCCGGTGAGAAGTCATTTTGAAAGAAAGGAACAAAAGCTATGAAAAAACGCATTTTAAGCATTCTCTTAGCGGTGCTGATGCTCGTGTCGCTCTTGCCGGTGACGGCATTGGCGACGCCCGCACCTGACGATTTCTCCAATTACTGTCTTTGCGGCTATATCAACAACGCTGATTACGGTATGTCGGAGACTACAACGCCCAAGTGGAACGAACCGGGCGATTATGTATTCGACAGCAGCGGTAAGCTGACGGCGACCTTTACCGAGGATTCTTACGTTGAGGTAAGAACCAAAGACGGTAGCTCATGGTATGCGTTCCAGAGCTTTGTAAACGATGGAACGACCACCCGGCTCTATGCGGCTAATGATTCTTACAAGGAAAAGATGTATGTACCTAAAGGAACATCGTATACCTTTACGCTCTCAAAGGACGGGGATGGGTATTTCCGGCTTGGCTATGAAGAAGCAGCAAATGATGTACCCGTAGCCGTCACTTCGGTCAATGTGAATTGGACGAGTCCTGCGGCGGGTACAACGGTAAACGAACTGCTTGCGAGCTTGACCGATTACCTGACTTACACCGACAGCGCAAACAAGGGAACGATTGTTTCCGATTGGTTTATTGTTGCAGACCTCGAAGCCGGAGAAGTGTTGGAGGATACAGATGCGCTTGAATCCGAGAAAACATACGCCGTTTCTTTTGTATGCACTCTGCCGGAGGGATATTACTATGACAATGAAGTGAAGTATGACGACACGGAAGGGAAGTATTATTTCGATTCTACCGAGAAACTCACGGTCACACCTTCGGGCTTTGATTCTATATATAGTCAAAAATTAGGAAAAAAGGGAGAGGCCAATGTAAATAAAGACTTTATTTCATCGCCTCCTAAAACTCGCGCAGATACAATAGAAATAGCGGGTATGTTTACCATCGGCGCAGCAGCTTCCGCCACCTATCATGATGTGGGCAAGGGTACGGCTGCCGAACCGTGGGAAATCAGCACGCTTGCACAGCTCAACGACCTGGCAGCGGCAGTCAACGGCACTGCGCCGTATGCGGCAGCCTCCGATATGACCGACAAGTACTTTAAGCTGACGGCTGATATCGGCACCACCGAAAAGCCGTTCACCACGCCGATAGGCAATAATACAAATCAGTTCAAGGGCAATTTTGACGGCGACGGTCATACGGTCACGCTGGATATCAACCTTCCCGACGGAGATAACGTCGGCCTGTTCGGATATTGCTTGAACGCTGTCATATCCAACCTTACGACAGCCGGAAAGGTCGCCGGTAAAACGGAAGTCGGGGGTATCTGCGGTTACGCACCCGGCACCGCAATTGCGGGCTGTGTCAATAATGCGACTGTCACGGCGACCGAATACGAAGCCGGCGGTATCTGCGGCAATTTCACCTGGTTTGCGGGCAGGATCGTCAACTGCATTAACAACGGCGCAATTACCGGTGGTTCAATAGCCGGCGGTATCTGCGGTTCCTTGAGCGGTCATGTGGTTCTAAAAGAATATACGCCGGAGGTCGATGAATACGGTTACATCGAAAACTGCCTCAACACCGGCAAGGTGACCGCGACCAATTCCATGGCGGGCGGCATCTGCGGCGATAACATGGAAGGCGGTCGTCTGATTAACTGCGTGAATATCGGCGAAGTTTCCACCGACACGCAGGCAGGCGCAATCGCGGGATTTAACCTTTGCGAGATCAAAAATTGCTACGCCAAAGAAGGCACGGCAGATAACCTGGTCGGCGGAAGCGGAAGCGGCGCAACAGCGCCGGTCGATACCGCATTCCTTTCCGACGTTAATATGAAAGCCACCACCGGCCAGGATGCACTCCTGACCAAACTCAACGGCTACAAAGACCCCGCTACCGGCACCTATCCCACAGGCTGGCTCGAATGGACAGTCAAGAGCGGCGAATACCCGACGTTCAAAGCAGCGCACACCCATGACGGCGTGACGTTTGCCACGCCCATCGCCAATGAAGACGATCTTTTGACGCTGTTTGCCGAGGGCGGCAGCGGCTATCTGACGGCGGATATTGCGATGGAAATAGGCTCTGTAGATATTACCAACGACGTCAGCCTCTGCTTGAACGGTCACGCGTTGATATTGCCGAAAGGTTATTTTGGCATATCAACCGGGGGGACGTTTACTCTGTACGATTGCAACGAGCGGGCCAGCGAAACCAGCTTTACCCACGAGGGTTACGTGGACGAGAATGGCCTGTGGCATCTGAGCACGGATACCTCCATCGGCACCCGTACGGATATTACCGGCGGCTTGCTTACCAAGAACACTGAAAGCGCTGTAGTTGTGTATGTCGGCGGCGGCAGCTTCGTTCTGAACGGCGGCACGATCTGCGGCGGCAGCGATGGCGGTGTGCATGTTGACGCAGACAGCAGCTTCATCATGAACGGCGGCACGATTACCGGCAACACGAGTACTGCGGTCGGCGGCGTAGACGTTTCAGAAGGTACGTTTGAGATGAACGGCGGCAATATCTGCGGCAACACGGCGTACAACAGCGGCGTAAGCGTTTCCGGAAGCGGCAAATTTACGATGAATGACGGCAATATTTTCGATAATGTGTGTATTGCCGCTTCTATATGCGCCGGTGGTGTGTTTGTTTTGGATGAAGGCAGTATCTTCACGATGAACGGTGGCAATATATACGGTCTTGAGTTCCCGGCTGTTTGCAATATGGGTGCTACGTTTGTGATGTTGGGCGGTAGTATCAGGGAAAACAGCTGTAGTGTTGGTGCCATAGTGAATATGGGTGGCACCTTCATTGTCGGTAAGGATGCCGTTATCAGCAGCAATACAGATTATGCGGGTAATGCGAAAAATGTGGTATTGAGACTTGACAACGAAGAGAGCATTACTGTCGCCACCGGCAGCGATGCTCCCACGGATGGCATGAAGATCGGCGTGACGTTGATGAAATGGGATGATGCGGCAGACGATACTGTTCCTTGCGCCGGTCGCTTCACCGCTACGCCTACCGATGCAAGTGCGGCAGATTTCTTCTTCCCGGATGATCCCGAGAACTACGAGGTAAAGTACAACGCTGCCGATGGCGGGTATCTGGAGCTGGCGGTACCCGCCCACACCCATGACGGCGTGACGTTTGAGCCGTGGGACAGCGATAACAGCCTGCCCGCTAAGTGCGGCAACTGGTATCTGACCAAAGACGTGACGCTGACCAAGACATGGGACGCTCCCGCAAGTACCACCAACCTGTGCCTGAACGGCCATGTGATCCGTCAGACGGGCGGTTGTAGCGTGATGACGGGCGGCGGCGGCGACAAGCATATTCTGAACATCTACGACTGCGACCAGGCGACGAACCATGAGGGCTACCTGGACAAAGACGGCCTGTGGCATCTGGGTACGCTGACAGATTATGCGGCTGCGTCTGCGACCAAGACTGACATCACCGGCGGTATCATCACCGGCGGCAGTGGCGGTGGCAGCGGCGGCGGATTCCTATATACCAACGGCGGTATAGTTACCCTGTACGGCGGCACCATCTGCGGCAATTTGTGTTCCTCCGGCCTTGGCGGCGCCGTATCAACTGGCAGCGGCAGCTTTGCCATGTACGGCGGTGCTATTCGATACAATAGAGCGCAGGATGGAGCCGGCGGTATTTATACTTTTTATAATGGTAAGCTTATTCTGGGCGGGAACGCCTTGATCTGCGACAATACGTCTGAATATTTCGGTAAAGACGACGTGCGGAGTGCCAATTCCGGCACCATTACCCTTGCCAGCGGCGCGAATGGGCCGAAAGCCGGTATGCAGGTCGGCCTTGCCGGTGACCTCATCCGGGTTTACGGGGCAACAAAGGCGGAGGATGCCAACTACTTCTTCTGCGATGACAACACCAAGACACTGGGCTATAACAGCACCGAAGGCTGTTTGGAGTATGTCATGGATCCCGTTTCCTATGTGGTGCGTGATGCAGAAGGCAACGAGACCCCGGCAACTTGCACGAATTACATTGTTGTCGATGCATCGATCGAAAGCTTCTCACGGGATTTGTGGTACGTGGTCAACAAAGACACGACGATCAACGCAGAAATTAGAAGTATAGCGAACCTGATCCTCTGCGACGGCTGTACGCTGACGGCCAAAAAAGGTATCAATGTATATTCGGACGAAACCCTGAATATTTACGGCCAGTCCGGCGACACCGGTACGCTGATAGCAACCGGTGCGAACGGTAGAGCGGGCATCGGCAGTTTCGAACCTTTGACTGCTAATGGCACGGTGAATATCCACGGCGGCATCATTCAGGCAACCGGTAACGAAATAGGCGGCGCCAGCGCCGGCATCGGTGGCTGCAATGACCGCTCTGATGGAAGCGGCGGCGGTACCGTGAACATCTACGGCGGCACGGTGACAGCCGAAGGTAAAGGCGGTGTTGCGGGCATCGGCGGCGGTGCCGGTGGCGCTGCGGCAAATGTGACCATCGGTAAGCGACTGGCGGTGATGAATATCACCTCCGGCGAGCCGGGAACGAAGGTAACGATGTCCGGCACCTGGGGCGCAACGCTGAACGGTATTCAAAAGGTGCGGGTCGAGTTGGATAACTCCCACGCACACGACTTTACCTATTCCGCAACCGACAATGTGTTGACCGCAACCTGCAAGGCTACGGATTGCGATCTCCATGCGACTCCCACCACCCTGACCCTGACGACTCCGACAAATCTTGTCTATGATAACACGGCCAAGGAAGTGACCTTTGCCAACGGCGAGGAAAGCGCATGGACAGCCGCCGGTTGTGCCACCCCCAGTGATATTGTGTACTATTTAGAGGACGGCACGACTAAGACAACCACTGCAAACAGCGGTGCCGAAGACGACGGCAAAGCCCCCGTCAACGTGGGAAGCTATGTGGCAAAGGTAACAGTTGACACCGACAAGACGGCAACGCTGGCCTTCACCATCGCGTCTTCGACTCTGACCCCCCACAGTGTCAGCGGGCAGATGGCAGGCGGCTTTGGCTCAGTAACGCCTACAATTAACGGTAGTTCCGTCACCCAAGCGGAAGCGGGTGCAAGCGTTGTCTTTACTGCAATACCGTTAAACGGCTATGAGTTCGCTTATTGGGAAGTCATCAAGGGCGGCGTGAACATTGAAGCTGTCAAGACGAATAGATCCATCACCGTCATCATGCCCGATGCTGATTTGACACTGACAGCGCATTTCAAGGCAGTTGAGAGCGACGATGATGACCACGATTGGGATTATGAAAAGCTCGTCAAGGCAGGCATGGTTGCCGCCGGCGTAGTCACCACCGTGGTGGTCACAAAGATCGTCGTGGATAGAGTGCACGCGATCAAAACCGCCTACGATGCAGCGGCAGCGGTAACGCCGGAGATCACCGTCGAGGAGATGCCCATGGTGGCGATCGGCGACAGCGGCGATGCGGTAACGACTTTGCAGACCAAGCTGAACGAGTTGGGCTACAACTGCGGCGAAGCAGACGGCGTGTTTGGACAGAATACGCTGAACGCTGTCAAGGCATTCCAGACCGCCAAGGGTTTGACTGCTGACGGTGTTGTGGGCGAACAGACCTGGGGCGCTCTGCTGTAAGGCAGAAAATCGCGCAAAAATTGAATCACACAAGAACAGCGGCAGGCATGTCCATTGCGGATGTACCTGCCGCTGTTTTGCACCGCGTTAAAAAATCGAAGAACCAACGAAAACAAATGGTTGTAATTTTGCCGCAGAAATGATATAATACCCTATACTTATGATATATTACAAGGAGAGTACAGCGCTATGGCTGATAACAAGGACTACATGACTCGCCGGGAGGATATGGGCGCCATTCAGATTTCCGAGGACGTGGTAGCATCCATTGCCATTAACGCCGCAACGGAAGTGGACGGCGTGGGCGGCTTTATGAATGCCAATATGTCTGATATTGTGGGCGGAAAGAAGCTGACGGCAAGAGGCGTCCGCGTGGAAACGAACGAAACTGAGCTGGCGGTAAACTTGTTCATTATTGTGCGTTATGGCGGCAATATCGTTGAGGTGGCAAAAAAGGTACAACAGGTAGTATATGCCGCTTTGGAGGGCATGACTGGCTTTCGGGTTTCTGCGGTGAACGTCCATGTGGGCGGTATCAGTTTTAACTGAAGAAAAGAGAGAACGAGTATGACACGCAATACAGCACGCGAAATCGCCACCCATCTGGCGTATGAACTGAGTTTTACCGAACTGCCTATTGAAGAATTCCTGCAGGAACGTTTGGGAGAGGATAATTTTACCCATCTGGCACCGGAATGTGAGCTTTACGCCGAAATGCCCAACGCCAAGCAGGCGGAATATATTCGCCGTCTGGTCTCCGGTATTGCCGAACACGCCGCAGAGCTGGACAGCTATATCGGCAAGTATTCCAAAGGCTGGCGGTTTGAACGCATTTCGCTGGTAGCGTCTGCTATCATGCGGGTGGCCATGTTTGAGATCCTGTATATGCCTGATGTACCCAACGGCGCGGCAGTGAATGAAGCGGTGGAGATCGCCAAGAACTACGAGGATGAGGAGACCGCAAAGTTCATCAACGGTATTCTGGGCAGCTTTGTCCGCGAGGAGATCAAAGAGTGAAACCGAAAAGGCAGGGCAGGAGGCTCTGCCTTTTCTGCCAGAAGGAGGTGAGGAAATGGCGGACAGACCGATTTACTCGGTAAGCGAGGTCAACAACTATATCAAGCAGATCGTGGACAGCGTACCGGCGCTGAACGATATCTGGATCCGGGGTGAACTGAGCAACTATAAGATCTATCCCTCCGGCCACCATTACTTCACCTTAAAGGACGGGGACAGCGCCATCCGCTGTGTGATGTTCAAGGGGAGTGCCATGAAGCTCCGGTTCCGTCCGGAGAATGGCATGAAGGTGATTGCGGCCGGACGTATCAGCGTATATCCCCGAGACGGTGCTTATCAGCTCTACTGCAGCTCGCTTTCGGCAGACGGTATCGGCGATTTGTACGTTGCATTTGAACAACTGAAAGCCAAGCTGTTCGAGGAAGGACTATTTGACGAGGCACACAAAAAGCCTTTGCCGAAATATCCCCAGCGGATTGCCATTGTGACCTCCTCAGCCGGTGCGGCGGTACATGATATGATCCGAATCCTACGGCGCCGCTATCCCCTTGCCAAGGTGCTGCTGCTGCCGGTAAGAGTGCAGGGCGCAGAGGCTCCGCCGGAGATCGTAGGTGCGATCCGCTATGCCAACCGTTACCAACTGGCCGATGTACTGATTACCGGTCGCGGCGGCGGCTCCATCGAGGATCTGTGGGCCTTCAACGATGAGCGGGTGGCCCGGGCCATCTATGACTCGGAGATCCCTGTGATTTCCGCAGTGGGACATGAGCCGGATGTGACCATCTCTGATTTTGTAGCGGATCGGCGAGCATCCACGCCTTCCAATGCAGCAGAGATCGCCGTGCCGGATATGGCAGAACTGCTGCGGGAATTGGCACAGAATAAGAGCCGTTTGCAGCAGAGCCAGGGAAAACTGCTGGAACTGGAAAAGCATCGTTTGCTGGCGCTGGCACAAAAGCGGGTGCTGACCGATCCGTTGGCATTTATTCAGGACAAGCGGCTTATGCTGGATTATGTACAACAGCGTGCGGCTTCTGCCGCAAAAGATACCTTGGCAGTCCAACGCCGCAGATTTGTACAGCTTACCGCCGGGTTAGATGCTCTGAGCCCACTGAAGGTACTGGGACGCGGCTATGCCATGGCACAAAACCATGACGGTGTGGTTCTGAAATCAGCGAAACAGGTTTCCGTGGGGGACAGTATTCAGGTACAGCTGCAAAAGGGCAGACTCTACTGCACGGTGGATAGTAAGGAGGATATAACAAATGGCAAAGAAAACATTTGAGGAGAATATGACACGTCTGGAAGAGATCGTGACCCTGCTGGAAAAAGGCGATGCCCAGTTGGATGACAGTCTGAAACTGTTTGAAGAGGGGACAAGGCTGGTGGATACCTGCCGCAAGGAACTGGATCAGGCAGAGCAGCAGGTGATGAAACTGATGAAAGGGGCTGACGGCGCTCCCATTGAGATGCCTTTTGCCGTTGAGGAGTGACTATGACGTATCAGGAGAGATATGGTGCCTATCAACAGGCTATTGAGGCGTATTTGGAAGGGCTTTTTACCGAAACAAAACCCTACGGTGTGCTGTATGAAGCCATGCGGTATAGCTTCCTGGGCGGCGGAAAACGGATCCGCCCGGTTTTAACTCTGGAATTTGCGCGTCTGGGAGGGATCGACTGGCACTTGGCGCTGCCCTATGCCTGTGCGCTGGAGCTGGTGCATAACTATTCGCTGATCCACGATGATCTGCCTTGTATGGATAACGATGATCTGCGGCGGGGAAAACCCACGACACACAAAAAATACGGCGAGACTCTGGCTGTACTGGCCGGCGATGCGCTCCAGCCGGAGGCGTTCCGCTTGATTGCTACGGCACCCGGGCTTTCCGGCGATAACCGGGTACGGGCAATGGAAGTTCTGAGTCGTGCCTGCGGCGCTGACGGTATGGTAGCCGGGCAGGTGTTGGATACCCTTTGTCCCATCGAGGATGAGGACAGCCTGAAGGCGATGGAGCGGCTGAAAACCGGTGTGATGATCTCAGGCGCCGCTGAGCTGGGGTGTGTTGCAGCGGAGATGAGCGATACCATGCGGGCACAAGCCATCGATTACGCGGCAAATCTGGGTCTGGCGTTCCAAATTCGCGATGATATGCTGGACGTGGTGGGCGATGCCGCCGTGTTTGGCAAACCCATTGGTTCGGACAAAGAGGTGGGGAAGGTTACCTTCATGGATGTGAAGGGACTGGATGGCTGCAAACAGGCAGTAGAGGATTGCACCGCGCGTGCAAAAAGCGCAGTTGCAGACTGGAATGATCACGCATTCTTATGGGAACTGGCAGACCAAATGGTTGGCCGAATGAAATAATACGACAGGACTGCATTTTGCAGTCCTGTTTTGCATATACCGTATATTCTGTATATTTTTTATTGTAAAAATAAAATAAGTGTGATATGATATTAAATTGCTGAACAGTGGCGCAGTATTCTAGTCAGATCTGCCGTTTCCTAAGAAGGGCCTAAAAATCCTTTAAAGGGCACAACTGTGAAACCTCTGGTGCCTGCTTCTTACGCCCAGTTTGGGGTGGGTGCTGGACGGGAGGCGTGTTTTTACACGCCTGCGGTTGTAGGGCGCTCTCCAATGGCATGGAGGACCCGACCCTGCAACCGTGGAGACCTGCTGTTGTGCATAGGCGTACTCCCAAGGTGGTCTAAGCGACCTATGTACGAAGCAGATGTTATAAACCTGCAATGCGGTGCAGAAGCGGCAATTTGCCGCCGCGCGCTGTGTGCAGAGTAGCCTGCCTTGCGTGGGCATGGTGAATAGGGGAGCTGATGCGCCAACTCTCTGGCCGGAGAGCTAACGCTATTCTCTTGAAACCTTGTCTGCAAAAGAGGATAAGAAACGGCGTGACTGCAGTGGAAATCACCTAGGCTGTCCTTTCGGGGCATCAGGGGGATTGCAGTGCGGACTAAGTGGCAGTCGGGTACCGCTGTCTGGTAACAGCGCGGCACAGTACCGAAAGGGAAACCGCCTCCATCGGCGACGAGAGGTGTACTGTGGGGAAAACCAACCCGTACCTAAGCCGTAAGATTTACTCTTGATGCCGCCCTGTTCAGTATCAGCAAATTTTAACGAGTGAGGAATCGTTTTGAAAGAGAAAAAGAAAAAAAGCGGCAGCCATTGGCCGCTGCGGGCCTTTTTACTGGCGGTTGCCCTGTCAGCCGGATTGAGCCTGTGTGCAACCGGGATCCTGTCAGGCGCCGGACTTGTCGTGGCGGTACTGGTGTTATGTGTGTTTATCGCCCTTGGCATTGTATTTGATATGATCGGCGTTGCCGTAACAGCGGCTGATCCCAAGCCGTTTCACTCTATGGCAGCACATAAGGAACGGGGCGGCAAGGAAGCCATTCGCCTTTTAAACAGCGCAGATCAGGTCAGTTCAGTATGCAACGATGTGGTGGGCGATATCTGCGGCATCGTCAGCGGTTCAACGGCGGCGGTGATCGTTACCTATCTGCAGCACAGTTTTTCCACTACCAGCGTTTTGATCGCTACGGCAGTTACAGCAATGATTTCCGGTTTGACTATCGGCGGCAAGGCGCTGTTTAAGTCGGTAGCCATTCAGCAGAGTACAAAGGTAGTATATCGGGTAGCGCGTATCATGCACACCCTGCATCTATAATAGATTGAGAGGTTGCTTTCATGATTTTAGAACGGATCCATACGCCTGATGACGTGAAACAACTGAATGATAGAGAAGCCCAGCAGCTTTGCAATGAATTGCGGGCATTTCTGGTAGAGAAGGTTTCAAAAACCGGCGGACATCTGGCTTCGAATCTCGGTATCGTAGAGCTGACGGTGGGCATACACCGGGTGTTTGACACATCGCGGGATCGGCTGGTTTTCGATGTGGGACACCAGTGCTATGTCCACAAGGCATTGACCGGCCGGAAAGCGCTCTTTGATACGCTGCGCCAACTTGGCGGACTTTCCGGTTTTCCAAAGCCCTATGAAAGCCAGCATGATGCGTTTATTGCAGGACACGCATCCAATTCCGTCTCTGTGGCGCTTGGCATGGCAAAAGCGCGTACCCTGCAGGAACAGGACTATTCCGTCCTGGCTCTGATCGGCGATGGCGCCATGACCGGCGGTTTGAGCTTTGAGGGACTGAACAATGCCGGTGCCAGCGGGGAACCGCTGATCGTGATTCTCAATGACAACGGTATGTCCATCAATCCGAATGTGGGTGCCGTTTCCCGATATTTGCAGAATCTGCGTAATCGTCCAGGCTACTATGAGTTCAAAAAACAGTACCGTGAGGCATTGGGCGGCAGTACAGTGGGACAGAAATTTTATAACGTCAGCCATGACATTAAAACGGCGCTGAAAAAATCCATTTTACCCGGCTCGTCCATGTTTGAGGATATGGGGTTCACCTATATGGGGCCTATCAACGGACATGATATCATCAGCGTGACAGAAGCCTTGAAACACGCAAAAGAGCAGAGATGTCCGGTCCTGCTCCACGTACATACGGTAAAAGGCATGGGATATCATTTTGCCGAAGAGAATCCCGGCAAATTCCACGGTATCGGGGCATTCGATCCCAAAACCGGCGAACTGCTGAAAAAGAACGGAGACAGCTTTTCTACCGTATTTGGACAGGAGCTGACAGCACTTGCCGAGAAAGACAAGCGAATCTGCGCGGTAACTGCCGCCATGGTGGACGGCACGGGCTTGACTCCCTTTGTTCATCGTTTTCCACGGCGTTTTACTGATGTGGGGATTGCAGAGGAGCATGCCGTTTCCATGACTTCCGGTATGGCGAAGCAAGGACTGCTGCCTGTTTTTGCAGTCTATTCCAGCTTTTTGCAGCGTGGTTATGACCAACTGATTCACGATGTGTCGCTGTCCAAAACCCATGTGGTCTTTGGCGTAGATCGCGCCGGACTGGTGGGTGCCGATGGAGAGACACACCACGGTATTTTTGATGTGTCCTATCTTTCCATGATCCCCGGTATGACGGTACTTTGTCCGGCCAGTTTTGCCGAGCTTCGGCAGATGCTGCGCCGCGGCTTGTATGAATATAACACGCCGGTGGCCATTCGCTATCCCCGCGGTGGTGAGGGCCTCTATACCGATTGCTGCGGTACAGAAGCATTGACCGAACTGCGGTCCGGTAAGGACGGCACGATTTTAACCTATGGTGTTCTGATCAATCACGCCCTGGCCTGTGCAGAACTGCTGCACCAACGGGGGATAGAAGTACGGGTACTCAAGCTCAACCAGATTGCCCCCTTGTATGGTAACGAACTGTTCAGCACACTCGGCGAGATGAATTGTCTGCTGATTGCAGAGGATAGCATCCATGCCGGCTGTGTGGGCCAGCAGATTGCCGCCTCTTTGGCTCAGGCAGGGAAGGTGCCGAAAAAGCTGATTTTACGTAATCTTGGGAGTACCATTCCGCCGCAGGGCAGTGTATCAGAGCTTTATCGCACCTTTGGTTTAGATGCAGAAAATCTGGCAAGAGTGCTGGAGGAAACGATCCGTGAGCAATAAGACAAGATTGGACGTGCTCCTCGTTGAGCAGGGATTGCAGGAGAGCCGTCAAAAAGCACAGGCTACCATTATGGCGGGGCTTGTGTACGTAGACGGCCAAAAAGTGGACAAGCCCGGTACAAATGTGGCAAATGATGCGGTAATTGAAGTGCGCGGAAAAGCGCTGCGCTATGTGAGCCGCGGCGGGTTGAAGCTGGAAAAAGCCATGCAAACCTGGCCCATCACCTTACAAGGGAAGATCTGTGCCGACATTGGCGCTTCTACCGGTGGATTTACCGATTGCATGCTGCAAAACGGCGCCCAAAAGGTTTATGCCGTAGATGTAGGCTATGGACAGTTGGACTGGAAGCTGCGTAATGATGCGCGAGTGGTCTGCCTGGAGCGTACCAATGCCAGATATTTGAGCCGTGAGCAGATTGCCGATTCCCTGGCATTTGCCTCCATTGACGTCAGTTTTATCTCCCTGAAGTTGATTTTTCCCGCACTCTACGAACTGCTCTGTGACGGAGGAGAGATCGCCTGTCTGATCAAGCCGCAGTTTGAGGCGGGCAGAGAAAAAGTAGGGAAGAAAGGGGTTGTTCGGGATCCCGCGGTACACTTGGAAGTGCTGCAAAACTTTCTACTATATGCAAAGGAAAATCACTTTACAATCCTTGGTATCACGTTCTCTCCGATCAGAGGACCGGAGGGAAATATCGAATATCTCGGCTATCTGCGGAAGTCTGAGGAACCGGATGGAGATTATGATCTGGAAGCCATTGTTGCAGCGTCCCACGAGGAATTGAAGGAGGGCGGAAAAGAATGAAAAAAGTAATATTATGCCCCAATCCCTATCGGGACAGTGATTTGCGGGTGGCAAAACAGTCCAAGGAAATTTTGGACAGCATCGGCTTTGAGACAGTGGTCTGTCTGCCGTTTCAGCGGGATGGGTATGACGACCAGCTGGGTGTACCCATTTGTCAGCTCCAGCAGGAGATTAAGACCGCGGATCTGCTGATTGCTTTCGGCGGAGACGGTACAATTTTGCATCTGGCTCGGACGGTTGCTCTGCACAAAGTGCCGGTTTTAGGTATTAACCTGGGTAATCTGGGCTTTATGTCGGAGTTGGAGGGCAACGAAATCAACCGTCTTTATGACCTGCAGAACTGGGACTTTACGGTGGAATCCCGTATGATGCTGGACGTGACCATTCTCCGGGACGGTCGGCCGATTTATAATAACATCGCTTTGAATGATGCGGTTATTTCCAAGGGATCTATTGCCCGGGTGGTGCGGCTGGATATTGCCACCGAAGAGGGTCGTTTGACCAAGGTGACCGGTGATGGTGTGGTAATTGCGACTCCGACCGGATCTACCGGTTACGCCATGGCAGCAGGCGGACCCATCATTGAGCCAACAGCGCGAAACCTGCTGATCACTCCTATCTGCCCGCACTCAACTCGCAACAGCTCCTATGTGCTTTCTCCGGAGCATGTGATCACCGTGGAGACAGCCGACGCCAACCGAAAATTCGTCTATCTGTCTGCTGACGGCGGCAGGGCGTTCAGCCTGCGCGATGGAGACGTGATCCGGGTACGCCAGGCAAAATTTGATATGAAGCTGGTGCGTCTGAGCAAGAAGAGCTTCTGCGAGATCTTGGACAGTAAAATGGGAAAGGAGGCTACCTGATATGAAGAATGATCGCCAGGAAAAGTTGCTGCAAATTATCAGTGAGACCTCCATCGAAACACAGGAACAACTGCTTGAGGAGCTGTCCCGCCGAGGCATCCAGTCTACGCAGGCCACGATTTCCCGCGATATCAAACAGCTGCATCTGATCAAAGAGCCCACAGGGCAGGGCAGGTATCGCTATGCGGTTTCCGCCAAGCGTACGCATCTGAATTTCGCAGAACGGCAGCGCACGATCTTCCGGGAATGCGTGATGAGCGTGGACTTTGCACAGAACATTGTGGTAATCAAGACGATGCCCGGCATGGCCAATGCAGCTGCTGCCGCACTTGACAGCATGGAATACGATCAAATCATCGGTTCTATTGCCGGTGACGATACGATTTTTCTCGTCCTGCGTGATACAGAATCCGCTTTGGACTTTTGCACGGAAGTACGCCAACAGCTGAAATAAGAGGAGGTTTTCCTATGCTGGAAATGCTGCACATTGAGAATATTGCTATCATTGAAAGCACGGAGATCGCTTTTGAAAAGGGCTTCAATGCACTGACAGGCGAAACCGGCGCCGGCAAATCCATCGTGATAGATGCCATGAGCGCGGTGCTTGGTCAGCGCACCAGTCGGGACCTGATCCGCACCGGTGCAGAAAAGGCCTTTGTCAGCGCATGGTTTTCCGGTATTGCGCCGTCTTATTGTGAAGATTTGGGCTTTTCACCGGATGAGGACGGCAATCTGATGCTTCAAAGAGAGATTTTCCCCGATGGTAAAAATATCTGTCGTGTGGGAGGTCGCCCGGTTACGGTGGCGGCGTTGAAAGCGCTGGGCAATCGACTGCTGAATATCCACGGTCAGCACGATGGGCAGCAGCTTTTAGATGAGGAGCAGCATCTCCTGTATTTGGATCGCTTTGGAAAAACAGAAAATAAGCTAAATATATACGCCGAGAAGTATAAATACTTTACAGATATTCAGCGTAAAATCAATGCGCTGCAAATGGACGAAGCAGAAAAAGCAAGGCGAGTGGATACGCTGAAATATCAAATTGAGGAATTGGAGCGCGCAAAACTACATATTGGCGAAGAAGAGGAGCTGACAGCGCGGCGCAATCTGCTGCGAAATGGTGAAAAGCTGATTTCTGCGTTGACCGCAGCGGACTACCTGCTCAATGGCGATGATGCGGTCAACGGTTCCTTGAGCCAGATCAAGCAGGCGCAGGAGGCGCTTTCCGGCATTCGCACGCTGAACGAGGACTATGGCGCACTTTACCAGCGTCTGGCAGATCTATATAGTGAGCTGTATGATATTGCCGATACGGTGCGGGATAACAAAGATGCCTTTGACTTTTCTCCGGCTGAGCTGGACGCGATGGAAAGTCGCCTGGATTTGCTGTATCGTTTGAAGAAGAAATACGGCGCCACGGTGGAGGATATGCTGTCGTATCTGGAAAAGTGCCGTGCTGAACTGGCGGCTATCACCGATGCAGGAGACACACTGCTGCGTTTGGAAAAAGAATCGGCTGTTGCTGAAAAAGCGGCAAAAGAGGCGGCACAGGCTCTTTCAGAGGAACGACACGCGGCGGCTTTGTACTTGAGCGCGCAGATTTTAGAGGAATTGCGGCAGTTGGATATGGCGAAAATCCGCTTTGAAGTGGCTTTTACCGAAAAAGAGATGGATAGCAGCGGTATGGACGATGTGCGCTTCCTGATGTCCGCCAATGTAGGCGAGGAGCTGAAGCCCATCAACAAGATCGCATCCGGCGGTGAGCTGGCGCGCATCATGTTAGCCATGAAGAACGTGCTTTCCGACCAGGATCAGGTTAATACCCTGGTCTTTGACGAAGTGGATACGGGTGTTTCCGGCAGAGCCGCACAAAAGGTAGCCGAAAAGATGGCCCGTATTTCCAGACACAAGCAGGTGCTGTGTGTGACCCATTTGCCCCAGCTTGCCGCCATGGCCGATACCCATTTTTCCGTGGAAAAAGGGGAGCGGGACGGACGGACATTTACCAATGTACAGCGGCTGGATCGGGAACAGCGCCGTTGTGAACTGGCGCGTCTGACCGGCGGCAGTCACATAAGCGAAACTTTGCTTCAAAGCGCAGAGGAACTTCTGCTGGAGGCAGAGACTTTCCGGAAAACTTTGGCTTGACAAAGCATATATCATTCTCTATAATAAGCCCAACAAAATTACATAGTTTTACTGTGATGATGGGAATCAGTAGGGTACTCATACCGCTGCAAAGAGAACCTCCGGTCGGGTGGAAGGAGGAGAGCGGCGAGTGCATGAATTACCTCCCGGAGCAGCCCTCTGAACGCCGTAAGGTCAGTAGGTCGTGTCGGGTTCGCCCGTTACAGCGATAGGGTATGTTTGTACCCAATGAGGCCGTAAATCGCGAGATTGCGGCAAATAGAGGTGGTACCGCGATATTTTGTCGCCCTCTGTCAATCCGGCAGAGGGCGTTTTTATTTCGCTCTGCTGTCAATACTATGTATCGTAGAAAGGAAGAAAGCGACATGGGAATTTATGAGGAACTGGTGGCGCGTGGATTGATCGCACAGGTCACCAACGAGGAAGAGATCCGCGAAATGGTGAATAACGGCAAGGCCGTATTCTACATCGGCTTTGACTGCACCGCGGACAGTCTGCACGTGGGACACTTTATGGCACTGTGCCTGATGAAGCGCTTGCAGATGGCGGGCAACAAGCCCATCGCCCTGATCGGCGACGGCACCACCATGATCGGCGACCCCTCCGGCCGTACCGATATGCGTCAGATGCTGACCGAGGAGACGATCCAGTACAACGCCGAGTGCTTTAAAAAGCAGATGGAAAAGTTCATCGACTTCTCTGACGGTAAGGCGCTGATGCTGCGCAACTCCGCCTGGCTCAAACCGCTGAACTATATCGAACTGCTGCGGGAAGTGGGCGGCTGCTTCAGCGTAAACAACATGCTCCGCGCCGAGTGCTACAAGCAGCGCATGGAAAAGGGTCTGAGCTTCCTGGAGTTCAACTACATGATCATGCAGTCCTACGATTTCTACTATATGTTCCAGCACTATGGCTGTAATATGCAGTTCGGCGGCAACGACCAGTGGAGCAATATGCTGGGCGGTACCGAGCTGATCCGCCGCAAGCTGGGCAAGGATGCCCATGCTATGACCATCACTCTGCTTCTCAACTCTGAGGGCAACAAGATGGGCAAGACCGCCAAGGGCGCTGTGTGGCTGGATCCCAACAAGACAAGCCCCTTTGAGTTTTATCAGTACTGGCGCAACATTGACGATGCCGATGTGCTGAAGTGCATCCGTATGCTGACCTTCCTGCCCCTGGAGGAGATCGACAAGATGGACAAGTGGGAGGGCGCCCAGCTCAACGACGCCAAGGCAATTCTGGCCTTTGAATTGACCAAGCTGGTCCACGGCGAAGAGGAGGCCATGAAGGCAGAAGCATCTGCCAAGGCTTTGTTTGCCGGCGGTGGTGATGCCGAGAATATGCCAACCACCGAATTGACCAACGATGATTTCGGCGGCGGTGCAATCAACGTGCTTACCCTGTTGGTGAAGTGTGGCCTGGCCGCTTCCAACAGCGAGGCGCGCCGTCTGGTACAGCAAGGCGGTGTGACCGTTGGGGAGGAAAAGGTGAGTTCCATTGATACGACATACGGCTGTGAACAGTTCACCGGTGATGGCCTGATTATCAAGAAGGGTAAGAAGGTCTTCCACCGTGCCGTTCTGGTGTGATGAGAACTGTATAAAAACAGCGCCGCATTTGCGGCGCTGTTTTTATGGAAAAGTCTTGAAGAAGGTTCACATTTATACTATAATACTTTACAGTTTGTAAGAAACGAGCGAGAAGTTTGAAACAAGTTTCAAACTTCATTGAATAAAGTCAATTTTCTCGCCGCTGACGCGGCAACCGAAAACTATGGCACTTATATGACCATTCCTTTTTATGGTTACTTTGTGCCTTATAGTGTGGCGGAAAGGAATGGTCATATAAATAATGAAAACACATGATTTCTATTTTGATCTGCCGGAGGAACTGATTGCCCAAACTCCCATCCAGCGCCGAGACGCCTCACGGCTCTTGGTTTTGAATAAGACGACAGGGGCATGGGAGCATCGGCATTTTTACGATCTGCCGGACTATCTGCGTCCCGGTGATTGCCTGATTCTCAACGATTCCCGCGTCCTGCCGGCACGGCTTTTGGGCCAGCGTATGCCCGGTGGCGGTGCCTGTGAGGTTCTGTTGCTCATTGACAAGGGTGAGAAAACCTGGGAGTGTATTGTACGTCCCGGCAAGCATCTGCGTACAGGGGCAAAGGTCAGCTTCGGCAACGGAGAACTGACAGCCGAGATAACAGATGTTTTGCCGGACGGCAACCGACTGGTGAAGTTTGATTATGAGGGCATTTTCCTGGAGGTTTTGGATCGACTGGGAAAAATGCCGCTGCCGCCCTATATCAAAGAGGAATTGCAGGACAGAGAACGGTATCAGACGGTGTATTCCAAGGTGGTAGGCAGCGCAGCAGCTCCCACGGCTGGGCTTCACTTTACACCGGAGCTGTTGGAAAAAATCCGAGTGATGGGCGTAAATATCGGCTATGTGACTCTGCACGTAGGCCTTGGTACATTTAGGCCTGTAAAGGAAGAAGACATTACAGATCATGATATGCACAGCGAGTACTGTACAATACCACAGGAGACCGCAGACCTTATCAATACGACCAAAAAAAACGGTGGTCGCGTGATTTGCGTGGGAACAACCTCTTGCCGCACCGTGGAGAGCTGGGCAGAGGCAGACGGCACTGTGAAACCAAGCGCAGGCTGGACGAATATTTTTATCTATCCGGGGTACAAATTCAAAGTGCTGGATGGCTTGATTACCAATTTCCATTTGCCGGAGTCCACTCTTATCATGCTGGTATCTGCTTTGGCAGGGAGGGAGAACGTTTTGGCAGCCTATGCAGAAGCTGTGCGGGAGCGCTATCGTTTCTTCAGCTTTGGTGACGCCATGTTGATTCAGGAGTAAACGATGTTCAAAGTGATTAAAAAACAAGGAAAAGCTCGGCGAGGACAATTCCAATGTGCCCACGGCGGCGTGGTACAAACGCCGGTATTCATGAATGTGGGAACGCAGGCTGCCATCAAGGGCGGCGTCAGTGCCATTGACCTGAAGGAAAAACTGAAAACGCAGATCGAGCTGTCCAACACCTACCACCTGCATCTGCGCCCCGGCGACGACGTGGTGAAGCAGATGGGCGGACTCCACAAATTCATGCGTTGGGACGGCCCGATCCTGACCGACAGCGGCGGGTTTCAGGTGTTTTCACTGGCCGGTCTGCGGAAGATCAAAGAGGAGGGTGTGACCTTTGCCAGTCATCTGGACGGACACCGGATCTTCATGGGGCCGGAGGAGAGCATGCAGATCCAGTCCAATCTGGGCAGCGACATCGCCATGGCCTTTGATGAGTGCGTGGAGAATCCCGCCACATACGAGTACGCCAAGGCGTCCTGTGAGCGCACTCTGAGGTGGCTGGAGCGATGTAAAGTCGAGCATGACAGGCTGAACGCGCTGCCGGATACCGTCAATCCCCAGCAGATGCTGTTCGGCATCAATCAGGGCGCGACCTTTCCGGATCTGCGGATCTGGCACATGAAGGAGATCGCCAAAATCGACTGCGACGGTTATGCCATCGGCGGTCTGGCGGTGGGTGAGCCGACCCAGACCATGTATGACATCATTGATGCGGTGGAGCCCTATATGCCGGCTGACAAGCCGCGATATCTGATGGGGGTGGGGACACCAAGCAATATCATCGAAGGCGTGGCGAGAGGTATTGATTTCTTTGACTGCGTAATGCCGGCGCGAAATGCCCGCCACGGAAAGCTGTTTACCTGGGACGGGACCATGAATATCAAGAATGCCCAATATAAATTGGATGAGCGTCCCATTGACCCCAAATGCGACTGCCCGGTTTGCCGCACATTTTCCCGGGCGTACCTGCGCCATTTGTTTGCGGCGGAGGAGATGCTTGGGATGCGGCTGGCGGTAATGCACAATCTGTATTTCTATAATGATCTGACACAAAAGATACGAGATGCGCTGGACGAGGACAGGTTTGATGCATTCCGCACGGAATACAGCAAAAAATTAAGCCAGCACATATAAATATTGGAAATACTATTGCCAAAGAGAAAAGAATTTTGTATAATGACACCATAATTTGAAAAGGAGACTACACTTATGATTTTTTCTGCAAATGCTGCCGGTGCAGCCGGTGCCGGTGCACAGGGCGGTACCTCTACGATCCTGATGATCGTTGTCATGATTGCTATTTTCTACTTCCTTCTGATCCGTCCTGAGAACAAGCGCAAAAAGGAAGCCGACAATATGCGAAGCAGCCTGAAAAAGGGCGACTGGATTACCACGATCGGCGGTGTATACGGCAAGGTTGTCAGCATTACAGACCGCACCGTGGTCATCGAGACCAGTGAAGATCGCGTGCGCGTGGAATTTGTAAAGAACGCTATCGGTCAGGTCGGCACTCTGGATCAGCAGGAAGCTGCCCAGAAGAAGAGCAGCAGAATCGGCAAGAAGGACAAGGCCGCAGAAGAGCCGGCAATTCCCGAGGAAGTTCCCACCGAGGAAGCAACTGCTGAGGCACCCAAAGACGGCGAGTAAGCACAAGATATTCATAAAAGAAACCTCTCCCAATATACTGGAAACAGTATTGGGGGAGGTTTTTTCATGGAAAAATGGATAGGAAAACAAACATGGATCGGACTCGTCGCAGCGCTGATTCTTTTGCTTGCCGGCATTGCGATCGGCGCCTTTCTGTTGGAACACGATGTTCTGTCGCCGCAGTCACAAGCCTTTTATTTGACGGCGGTAATCGGTTGTTCCGCATTCACAGGGGCTTTTATCGGTGCTAAGGGGAACGATCACCATTTGCTGCGCGCGATGATCGTATGTGCGCTGCTGTATCTGCTGTTCTGGGCAGCAACACTATGCAGCGACTGTGCAGTGGTATTTGATAAGGGTGCTATTCAAAAAACAGGAGCAATATGGGGCGGCGGCATCTTGGCAAGTTTATTGATTCCCAGAAAAAAGAAGCCAACGCGTGCAGCAAAGCGGAAAGGGAAACAAGGACACAAAAGAGGAAGCAGTTGGTGACATAATGCGATGATATGGTAATAATCACTAAAATGGGATTTTTTGGAAATATTATTTACATCGATTTATGTAAAATCCGGGATTGGAAACAGATCTGAATTATTTCAAGATGTTGTGCGGTAATTATTACTATTTACAATATATCGGACAATGTGACCTTACGGAATGCAATTTCCTGCCAAAGTAAACAAAGTTAACATAATGTTGTTAACATAACAATTTGACATAATTGACAAAAATTTGCAGATTTCGGAAAAAGCCTTGCGAATTTGGCAAAATTGCCCTATAGTAATGTCTGCACGATTATATTCTAATGCTTGGACTTGCCTCATAGTATCATTTGAGGTGAGAACGAGTATGAAACCGCGCAGAAAATCAGCCGCACACACCGGCACGCATTTTGAATTTCGGCGCATTGCGCTTTTGAGCGTATTTTGTGCAATCGGAATACTATTTGGTTGTCTGGCGGTACATTCTGTTTCTTCACAGGCTGTTCAACAATTAACGGTATATTTCGATGCCTATCTCAAATTGAAGCATGGTAAGCCGACAATATCGGCGTTTGTTATTTCGGCTGCTGTATATTTTCGCGGCATTGTGCTGTTACTTCTATTCAGCTTCAGCACCATTGGCATGTATGCTGTTCCGCTGATTTGTGGAATTCAAGGCTTTGGGTTGGCATTTGCCATTGCGTTATTTGTACAATGTACAAACGTCAGTTTTTTTGCTGTCTGCACTTTGTTTCTATTGCGATGTGTATTGCTTCTGCCAACTATGCTGTATGGGGGCAGTATGGCAATGGTTTCTTCCATCCATGGGAAAGACGGACACGGCAAGGACTTTTGGAGATGCTTTGGCATCTGTGCTTTTGTTTTATGTTTCGGTGCTTTATCAGAGGTCATTGTTGTGCCGAAAATATTTGCGGCCGTTCTTGCGGCATGATTTTATAAAGAGAGGAGTGTGAGTGTGAAAATGGATTATGTAGCAGACTTTCGCCGGTATTTGACGGATGAAAAGCATGCATCCGAAAATACACTCAGCTCCTACCTGCGTGATATCAATCAGTTTAAGCTCTGGTTGGAAGAATCTGCCTCTTTAGACTTGGCAAAGGTGGATCGGCCCATTGTGGAGGATTATCTTCACTACATGGAGCGTATTGGTAAATCTCCTGCAACCATTACGCGGAGTACGGCTTCGTTAAAATCTTTTTACGGATATTTATTTGATAATGGCATCATCTCCGCAAACCCGGTAAAGGCTGTTTCCACTATCAAAGTAGAGCGAAAATATCCGGAGATCCTGACCAACAAAGAAGTGGAGCTGTTTCTGGAGCAGCCAAAGTGTGTAGATGAAAAAGGCTTCCGGGATCACGCCATGCTGGAACTGCTCTATGCCACCGGTATCCGTGTTTCCGAGCTGATCGGCCTGAACTTGGACGATGTCAATTTGACGCTGGGCTTTGTACGCTGTACCAGTCACGGGAAAGAGCGTATCATTCCGCTATATCAAACAGCTGTCCGTGCTTTGCAGGACTATCTGCAGGAAGTACGCCCCCGTCTGATCGCCGATGAGAACGAGTTGGCTTTCTTCGTCAATATGGACGGTGAGCGCATGAGCCGGCAAGGGTTCTGGAAGATCATCAAGTACTATCAGGCAAAAGCAGGTATCGAAAAGGAAATTACCCCTCACATGCTCCGCCACAGCTTTGCGGTTCATCTGCTGGAAAATGGTGCAGATCTCCGTTCCATTCAGGAAATGCTGGGACATGCGGATATTTCCTCTACCCAGATGTATACGCATATTATCAAAAAAGGCCTGAAAGACGTGTATAACAAGGCGCATCCCAGAGCATAAGGAAATGGACGGTCAAATGACCGTCCATTTTTATGTAATTTTCACTTGACTCTGACGCTGCGTTATAGTGTATCGTAGTTTTATCGGGAGGTGATAGGCATGAAAACCGTAAAAGAAGTCAGCACGCTCACCGGTGTCAGTGTGCGCACACTACACCACTACGACTCCATCGGATTATTGAAACCCACACGGGTAACTGAGGCGGGCTATCGGCTGTATGACGATGCAGCACTGCGCCGCTTGCAGACCATTTTATTCTATCGAGAACTACAATTCCCTTTGAAAGCGATTGGAGAGATCCTGGACAGTGAGGACTTTGATGCGGCTGAAGCCCTGTCCCAGCAGATCAAGTTACTGGAATTGGAGCATAATCGGTTGGGAGATTTGATCGCCTATGCCCGCGAATTACAAGAGAAAGGTGTAAAAATAATGGACTTTACAGCATTTGAAACAGCAAAAATTGAGAGTTATAAAGACGAAGTAAGAGAGCGTTGGGGGAGAACAAAGGCTTATCAGGAGAGCGAAGCACGGGAGACAAGCGCCAATGCACCGCAGGAGATGATGGATATCTTCAAACGGTTTGGGCAAATGTGCCATCTGCCGCCGGAGAGTGAGCCGGTACAAACACTGGCCGCGGCGTTGCAGCAGCACATCACCGACAACTACTATACCTGCACCAAGGAGATCTTTCGTGGCCTGGGCGAGATGTATGCGGACGATGAAAGATTTCGCCAAAATATCGATAAAGCAGCAGGCAAGGGAACAGCCGCCTTTGCCAGCCGCGCGATTGCGATTTTCTGTCAGGAATGAATTGAGATCGGTTTCCCCCGGGAATGTGCGGGGAAACCGTTTTTCTTATTGCACTTTTCGGTTCAATTTGCTATAATGAAACAACAGTACGATATGGAGGCGATTTATGCGTATTTTAGGCATAGATCCCGGTGTAGCCATTGTTGGCTTCGGCGTGTTGGATCACGAAAAGGGGCAATCAAAAATGGTGCAGTACGGCGCCATCAATACGCAGGCCGGTTTGCCCCTTGCCACCCGCCTTTTGCAGATCGAGAGCGATTTTATGCAGCTGATACAGCATTTTCAGCCGGACGTCATCTCCATTGAAGAGCTGTTTTTCAGCAAAAACATTACCACCGGCATTGCGGTGGCACACGCTCGCGGTGTGATTCTCTGCACCGCAGAAAAAATGGGGATTCCTATTTATGAATACACCCCCATGCAGGTGAAGCAGGCGGTAGTGGGATATGGGTTGGCAGAAAAGCGGCAGGTCATGGACATGGTGCGGCGGCTTTTGAAACTGACTGCCATTCCCAAACCTGACGATGCGGCAGATGCTTTGGCAATCGCTCTGTGTCATGCCAGAAGTGCCACCAGTCTGTTACATCGCAAGGATCCCAACGTAAAGGAGACCGTTTAATGTTCTACTATGTCAATGGCATTGTCGCCGAAATAGAACCCAATCTGGCAGTTATCGACTGCGGCGGTGTGGGGTATGCTTGCGCCACCACCAACTATACCCTGTCACAGCTGAAAAAGGGCGAGAAAGCAAAATTATTCACCTATCTCAACGTAAAAGAGGACGGCGTGGATTTGTTCGGTTTTACCACCCAGAGTGAGCTGTATACATTTAAATTGCTCTTGGGCGTGAATGGCGTAGGCCCAAAGGCTGCACTTTCTATTTTGTCCTCAACAACGCCGGGGAATCTGGCCATGAGTATCGTCATGGGTGACGAAAAAGCGCTGACAACTGCACCCGGTATCGGAAAAAAGATTGCCCAGCGCATCATTTTGGAGTTGAAGGACAAACTGGGAAAAGAGCAGGGAAGTGCGCCTGTTATGGAATATGGCGGTGTTGTTGCCAGTATCGGCAGCAACTCCAAGGCAAAGGAAGCCTCGGAAGCCCTTGGCGTTTTGGGATATGGTCCGCAGGAGATCGCTGCGGCACTCAAGGGCATCGATTTGGAGAGCCTGCCGCTGGAAGAGATCATCCGCCAGGCGCTGAAGAAAATGGTTCGATAAGGAGGGAAAGGCGTGAGTATCGATTTCGGAGCTGATATTTATGAAGAGCCTGTTGTGGCCAAGACCTTTCTCGCAGAAGATGCTCAGGAAATATCTCTGCGTCCTCATACGCTGAAAGAATATATCGGGCAGGAAAAGGCAAAACAAAATCTTTCAATCTTTATCGAGGCGGCAAGACGCCGCATGGAATCCCTGGATCATGTGCTGCTCCATGGCCCTCCGGGATTGGGCAAGACAACGCTTGCCGGCATTATTGCACAGGAAATGGGAGTCAATATTCGCATTACCTCCGGACCGGCGATTGAAAAGCCCGGCGATCTGGCGGCACTGCTGACCAATCTGAATGAGGGTGATATTCTCTTTGTAGACGAAATTCACCGGCTCAATCGCTCTGTGGAGGAGATCCTGTACCCGGCGATGGAGGACTATGCCATCGACATCATTATCGGCAAGGGTCCCAGTGCCAACTCCATTCGGCTGGATCTGCCCAAATTTACGCTGATTGGGGCCACCACACGGGCCGGCTCGCTCTCCGCACCTCTGCGTGACCGGTTCGGCGTTACGCTTCGTCTGGAGCTTTATACGCCGGAGGAATTGTGCCGGATCGTGAAACGCAGTGCAGACATCCTGCATGTCCCCGTAGAAGAGGCCGGCGCCATGGAGATTGCCAAGCGCTCCCGCGGTACGCCGCGTATTGCCAACCGTATGCTGCGCCGTGTCCGTGATTTTGCCCAGGTCAAGGCGGATGGAACGATTACCCGCGCCGTGGCAGATGAGGCGCTGCAGGCGCTGGAAGTGGACTATCTGGGTCTGGATCAGATCGACCGGCGTATGCTCAAGGCCATTATTGAAAATTATGGTGGTGGTCCTGTCGGTCTGGATACGCTGGCCGCAACGATCGGAGAGGAGTCCGTTACATTAGAGGACGTTTATGAGCCTTATCTGATGCAAATCGGTTTTTTGACCCGTACACCCCGCGGCCGCTGTGTGACGCAAAAAGCGTATGAGCACCTGCACATTGCCTATCTGGGACAGCAGCAGTTGGAGATTTGACCATTATTCTGGAAATAATTGGAAAAATTTGAACAAATTTTAACAGATTGCTTGACAAATTCTTTGGCGAAAAGGTATAATCTATGAAAGAAACTGGAATAGAAGCTACTTATGCCTATCTGGAAAGCCTGAATGACGAAGATCTCTGTGCCATCAGCCATGAAGGAAACCGCGATGCAGAGGAAATTCTGGTATCCCGGTATCACCGCTTGGTGCGAAGTGTGGCGCGGCCCTATTTTCTGGCCGGGGGAGATACTGAGGATCTGTTGCAGGAAGGTATGTTCGGGCTGATCAAAGCGATTCGTGAATATGACCTGCAAAGAGATGCCAGCTTTTATACCTTTGCCGAGCGCTGCATTCGGAATCGGCTGTTTACGGTATTAAAAGCGGCAAGCTCCGGCAAACACACACCACTCAATCAAGCTGTTTCTCTGCAATCTTCGTATATTGACGAGAACCCGTCCTTTGCCGAAGTGGATCCCGAGGTTATGCTGATCGACGTGGAGAAAACGGAAAACCTGCTCCGCATGGTAAAACAACAGTTGTCTGCCTGGGAGCGGGAGGTATTGGGATATTATTTGGACGGCTTAACCTGCCGTGAAATTGCAGATACTGTGGGCAAATCCGCCAAATCCGTGGATAACGCCGTACAGCGCATACGCCGCAAAATCGGGCGGCAAATCACATCCGGCGACATCAGCAACGGCTGACCGCAATATATTTTTTCTCAAAAGAGAGGGTAAAAACATGTACGAAGACAAGACTTTAGTGTGCAAAGAATGCGGCAATGAATTCGTTTTCACCGCCGGTGAGCAGGAATTCTATGCAGAGCGCGGCTTCCAGAATGAGCCCCAGCGCTGCAAGGCCTGCCGTGATGCTCGCAAGAACGCCGCTCGCGGTCCCCGTGAGTATTTCACCGCTGTCTGCGCGAACTGCGGCGGCGAGGCCAAGGTTCCTTTCGAGCCCAAGACCGACCGTCCTGTGTACTGCAGCGATTGCTTTGCTAAGATGCGTGAGAACGGCTAATTCCGTATATTAACACATCACGGAAAGTGCGTGCCGCTTGGCACGCACTTTCTTTCTGTTTTCTGCAAGATTTTGTTGAAAGAAACAAAAAAATAGGATATACTACTCTTGATCCAAATTTAAACTTTTAGGAGGAATTCCAAATGATCGAGATTACAAAGGATACCATTATCGGCGATATTCTGGATATTGCCCCTCAGACCGCACCCATTTTCCTGTCCATTGGTATGCACTGCCTTGGCTGCCCCAGCTCCCGCGGCGAGACCGTGGAGGAGGCCTGTGCTGTGCACGGCGTAGACGTGGACAAGCTGCTGCAGGTCGTAAACGAGACCGCCAACAAGCCGGAATAAGTCAAAATGAGCGCATACGGAAAACCGTATGCGCTGCCTTTTGTATAGGAGCTTATGAAACAATTAGATTTACAGCCACGCTTACAGCTTCTGTCGGAATTGGTTCCCGATGGAGCAAAACTGGTTGACGTGGGAACAGATCACGGTTATTTGCCGGTGTCACTTTTACAGCAGGGAAAGATTGTCCGCACCATTGCCGCGGACATAGGCGAAGATCCTTTACGACACGCACGACGCACCGCCGCGGAATACGAGATCACTGCAATAGACTTTCGCCTCTGCGATGGTTTACAGGGCGTTTTGCCTGACGAGACTGACACCATCGTCATCGCCGGTATGGGGGGAGAAACCATCGTTTCTATTTTGAACGCTTCACCCTGGGCAAGAGACGGGAAAATGCTATTGCTTCAGCCGATGACCAAGATTGAGTTCTTACGCCGCTGGCTGGGTGAAAATGGTTACGTATTTGTCAAGGAGAAACTGGTCTGGGATAAAGGCATTTTGTATCCGGTTTTTGTCGTCCGCGGAGGCAAAAAACGTCTATTGACCGATATAGAGCAATATGCCGGGATAGCGATGGACGATGATCCGCTCTATGCCGATTATCTGACAAATCAGATGTCACGTCTGCAAAAGGCCATTGATGGATTAAATAGAGCCAACGACTGCTGTTCTCACGGCAGAGCCTGCGAATTTGAAGAGATCCGCAAAGCGTTGGAAGAAAAGAGGAACAGGCTATGAGTAATGTTTATGATGTGGAAAAATACCTCTATGACTGGGCCCCGGCAGAACTGGCAGAGGACTGGGACAATGTAGGCTTGCTGGTGGGTGATGGAGAACAGGAGGTTCGGAAAATTCTGGTCTCTCTGGACATTACCGAGGCGGTAGTGGCCGAAGCGGTGGAGATCGGCGCTGACCTGATCGTGGCACATCACCCGGTAATGAACTGCACCTGGCACAAGGTACAAAACGTGAAAGCAGACAATCCACAGGGGCGCATGATCATGCAGATGCTCCGGCATGGTATTTCCGCTATCTGTATGCATACCAATTTGGACGCAGCGCAGGGTGGTGTGAACGATGTTTTGGCGGAAAAACTGGGGCTTTTCGACCTGATACCGCTGAATGAGGAAAAAATCGGGCGAGTTGGTACGTTAAAATGTGAAATACCTCTTGTGGAGTTCCTACCTTTTGTGGTAAAATCATTAAGATGCAACGGTATGCGGTATCGTGACTGCGGCAAACCGGTCCACCGGGTGGCGGTGGGCGGCGGCGCCTGCGGGGACTATATCCAAAACGCCATTGCATTGGGCTGTGATACGTTTGTGACCTCCGATCTGAGCTATCACGAATTTCTGGATACGACCGAGCTGAATCTCATTGACGCCGGTCATTTCCCCACGGAAAACGTGATTTGCCCGGTGATCGCGCAGCGGCTCACAAATGCGTTCCCCACAGCCGAAGTGGTGCTATCGACCAAGCACGCAAGCGAGGTCATTCAATATTGCATAAAGGAGAAATGAACTATGTCCGGACATTCCAAGTGGCACAACATTCAAAAGACCAAGGGTGCGGCTGACGCCAAGCGCAGCGCCGCCTTTACCAAAATCGCCAAGGAGATCATCGTAGCTGTCAAGCAGGGCGGCAGCGGTGACCCTGCGTACAACTCTGCTCTGGCGACCGTGGTGGCCAAGGCCAAGGCAAACAATATGCCCAACGACAACATCAAGCGCACCATCGACAAGGCGCTGGGTTCCGGCAATACCGACAACTACGAGTCCGTCACCTACGAGGGCTACGGTCCCTGCGGCGTAGCCGTGATCGTGGAGGCGCTGACCGACAACCGCCAGCGTACCGCACCTGAGATCCGTCACTACTTCGATAAGTACGGCAAGGGCATGGGCGCTCAGGGCTGCGTGAGCTGGAGCTTTGACCGCAAGGGCGTCATCGTCATTAACAACGAGGACGGCGAGCTGGACGAGGACACCGTAATGATGGACGCTCTGGACGCCGGCGCCGCCGACTTTGAGCCGGACGGCGAGGTGTTTGAGGTGACCTGCGAGCCCGACGACTTCAATGCCGTGGTCGCCGCGCTGGAGAGTAAGGGTTACAGCTTTGTTTCCGCGGAAATCGAGATGGTGCCTCAGAACTACATCACCATGACCGGCGAGGACGACGTAAAGAACATGAACAAGCTTCTGGATATGCTGGACGACAACGAGGACGTGCAGAACGTGTGGCATAACTGGCAGCAGGACTAAATGCCGCTTTTTGTTCCACAAACGCGTCATTTTGCGTTGATTTTGTAACTATTTTCAACAATTAAATTTTCTGTTGTGCTATACGTCATTTTAACGATGACATACGTATCTCCTCCAATTGTGACATACAAAAGGAGGAAAAAACATGAAAATCAGCACAGCAGCAAGAGAGTATTTTGTAGAGATTGAGGTTAGGAAGTTTACCCCGAAGACAATTCGGAGTTATCGGAACAACCTCAATCTCTTCTTGCGTTTTTGCGAGGAGGAAACCGACGCGGCGGACATGGAGGACGTGACCCTTGCCATCGTACGACAATTCACCCTCTTTATGAGCCAAAAGGGACGCAAGGGAACGTACATCAACAGTTTATTGAAAGTCACCAAGGCATTTATACAGTATTGCTATGAGGAGGGGTACGGCGGCTTTAACACCCGCAAAAACTTCAAGTGGTGTAAGGAAGACAAGCCAATCATTACGGCCTTTATGCCCGATGACGTGCGGCGACTGCTGAAATCGTGTAAGGGCAGCGACTTCTTATCGGTACGCGACACGGCGATCATCACCATGTTATTTGAAACGGGTATCCGTTGTTGGGAATTGTGCTGTATCCAAAAGGCGGACATACACGACGATTTTATCATCATCAACGGCAAAAACCATAAACAACGTGTCGTGCCGATCACCGCCGTACTGCGTAAAGCCATGATGAAGTACGAGGCGGCAAAGGATGATTATTTTGCCTTGAAGAACGTGGAGGACAACTATTTTCTTTCATTCCACGGGCGGAAACTGAACAATTCGGCGGTTGAAAACGTACTCCGGCGGCACGGACAGGAAATAGAGGGAATACGCGTGTCGCCGCATACTTGCCGCCATTTTTACGCCCAGCAGCAAGTAAAAATGGGGACTGATCTCTATACCATATCCCGACTTTTGGGGCATGAGAATATACAAATCACGCAGACCTATCTAAATAGTCTGCGTGATCGGGACGTTGTTAAAATAGCGAAACAAAAAAGTGTGCTGCTATCCATGTGAAATTGTACGCTGTGACGGTCATAGCGGCCTATTACGAGCCGCATACGGGGGTGACGGCTATTTATCCGTCCCTCAAAAAACATGGGGTATAATGGCAGCAAACAAGCCGCCAAAGGGCAAAAAGAAAAGCGGGAGGAAAAACCTCCCGCTTTTTACTTAAAATTCAAACTTTTCCGTTGTTGTCTGTGGTAGTATCTCCGTTGGTTTCATCATCGACATGACGATTTCCGGCGGGACACCATCAAAAAACAAATTTTTCGCCGCTGCTTTCTACCACCTCCGGCGGCGGTGGGTAGTCAATTTGATAATCGTACCGCAAAAGATACGTCATCTCCTCCAAAAGGACGAGCATTTTCTAATAATCGTCAACGTTTTTGTCCGTTGTCATGTTTTCCCATACGGACTGCAAGCAATCAATCATTTCTTTTTCTGTCATAATCTTTCCCTCAAAAACGAAATTTTTCTACTGGCGTGGGAGAAACTTGTTTCTCCACGCCACAATTATTTATTGCTATTTCTGTTTGACTATTATTTATTTCTATCTTTTCCGGCGGTACAACTTGAACGGCCTGTACTGTGGGCTGTTCGTCAGCCGACCAGTCATAAACGAGAGCCGCGACAGTTTCAATGCGTTGTGTGTCGTGACGCGGCTGTGGTACTTCATAAAAATCATAAGTGTTCCCGCCGGTGGGTACTAAATAGCCCTTATCCACCAAGATCATAAATTGATCGTGGTACGTTGTCCGTGCCATGCCGATAGACTGACGGAGAGCCGCCGGAGATAAGGCAAGCGTGTAGTTGTCCGCGTTCGCCGCAAGGTATAAGTACAGTTTCAAGGCGTAGGGGCTTAGATCACGAGCCGCAGCCATCCAGTTATCATTCTTGATACCAAGGAAGTCTGTCGTTGCCCGTTCACGGTGTACCCGCACCATACGCTGATTGGGATATGTGATTTCCGGCACGTTATTTTCCTCCTTTTCCGTTTTAATAATCTTCATCTTCATAACCGATTAGTATTCTGAATGCCTCATGTAGAAACTCATCAATATAAAATTCAACTAAAGCTTGTTCAATTTCACTATCGTCAAGTCCCTTGATAGCTTGCTCTACTACGCTGATATCCGTATAATAATTTACAAAGTCCATAATAGCGAGGTACTCAAAATGCTCAACCAGCAGATTAACATTATAAATATCATTGTTTTCCATTTGTTTTCTCCTAAAATTGTAATTTTTTATTATAGAAAATAAGCTTTTTTCTTATTTTCTATAATAATTATACAATATTTTTATAAAAAAATCAAAAAAGGGTATCAACCGCGTTTGCTTTTGGCAGTAATCCGGCGGGACGGGGGGTGTATTACGGGAAAAAAATTATTTTCCGGCGGCTGGGCTGAAAAGGCGGCCTGAACTCCCACGAAATCGTCTGTCAATTTGCCGTCATCGTCACCGTTTTTCTGTTGGAATGAGGAAATATAAAGAAATTTCCGGCGGAACGATGAAAAATGACGCGGAATACATCAAAACGCAGTAAAACGACAGAAACACCATACAAAACGATGATATTTCCGCCGGAACAAAGATATTTCCATCGGAATGACGCGTATTTCTGTCAAACGCAGACGAAACAAATATTTTTGAAGAATTTTCGGGAAAATGTTGACGTAATATATATATATATATAATTGGTTGTACGGTAACGCGGCTCGCCGCAGTTAGCGTACATCTTTTTTATTTAGGAGGAAATCACAATGCGTATCATTTTAGACACCGACAAGAAATTGATCACCGTGCCTTGGAACTATGCACAGAAGTTGGAAGAACTCAACAGCATTATCGCACAGGGCGGCGGCAGCAAGAAGTATGATTTCAAGAGTTATCTCAATGAGGTTTGGAATGCTTGCATGGACGACACCGACAAGCATTTGAAAGTGGGCGACAAGCCCGTGAAAAAAGAGAAAGCGAAGAAATAAGATGGGAGCAAAACACATCACTCCGGCGGAAGTGATCGAAATGCAGCGGCTCTACGTCCAGTATGGCACGTATGCCGCCGTTGCCCGTGAAACAGGCCGCAGCCCCTCCGCCGTGGCTCGGTATGTCAAAATGGAAAATGTACCGCAAGCGATCAAAATTGCGGTACAGGAATTATCAAAAAACAAGAAAGCGTAAGGTAAACAACATGAAAAAAATCACAGCATTATTTTTGGCATTGGCTCTGTGTTTGAGCCTTTGCACCGTGACGGCGTTTGCTACGGAGCCGATTACCCATAACCTTAAGGTTTGGAAAAATGCGGAGTGTACTGAGCCAGCCCACGGGGGGAACGTGTATGACGGCAGTGACGGAGCCGACTATTTTTGGTCCGCGAGCGGGGGTGATACTTGTCTGTTTATCTTTAAAGGCGGTCTTACCGTGTCCGGCACTACGACAAGCGAACGAATTGTTGTGATGGCTTCAGCCACCAACCTCACCATCAATAATCTAAAAATAGAACACAGTATTATGTCTCCTCTTGCATTTAACGGAACCGCTACGCTGACGCTTGTGGGAGTTAACGAGCTTAAATGCACAGGCAATAATGCGGCTTTAAGTTTTGGAGAATATCCTAACCCCGCTAACGGCACAATTGCCGGTGCCGGTAATCTGACAGCTTCGTCTACTGGTAGTGGGGGCATTTTGGCACTGGGAACACTGACCTTTACCCAGACCGATACGGTCAAGGCAAAGGGCACCTATGGTATTGGTGGCATGGACGGCGTATCTTTCAACAAAAGTATCGGCAAAATTATTGCCCGTGGTACCACTATTGGTGCGGTCTATGGTGCGGTGACGCTTGGTGAAGCCTTGACAATGACGGGCTCCCCTGATTTCGATGCCGAAGAGGCGAGCATTACCGGCGAAACTACGATTGCAGACGACAATACAGTCAAAATGGGCGGTGACGTTCCTTTATCCGTGCTGATTAAACCCGCCCACGAACACACGGACGGCGATTTTGACTGGGATTATGAAACACTTGCCAAGGCAGGCTTAGTTGCCGCCGGCGTGGTGACGGCTGTGGTGGTCACAAAGGTGGTCGTGGATAAGCTGCATGAGATCAAGGCAGAAAAGGCGGCAGCAGCAGAGGCAGCCAAGCTCGCGGAGATGCCCATGGTGAAAATGGGCGACAGCGGTGACGCGGTGACGACCTTGCAAACTGAGCTGAACGCACAGGGCTATGACTGCGGCGAAGTGGACGGCGTTTTTGGGCAGAACACGCTGAATGCTGTTATCACTTTCCAAACTGCCAAGGGTCTGACCGCAGACGGCATTGTGGGTGAGCTCACCTGGGCTGCCCTGCTGTAAAGAAGCAAATTGCACAAACCTTTTGAAATGAATTGGGCGGGGCGGATAACCCCGCTCTTTTCATGTGTTCGCAAAAGTGTACCTTTACAAATGCCACAAAACGCCACGTTTTTCGTGTTCGTATAGTGTGAAAAATAATTTACAAATATATTCGTAAATGTATTGACATTTACGAACACTTGCAGTATAATACGAACAGATAAACGAAAGGGAGGACGAACACATGGACAGCCGCACTTACTACTACGCGAGAGTTTCAAGCAAAGATCAAAACCTTGACCGCCAAATCTCCGCTTTTCTTGCTCTTGGAGCGACAGAGCGGGAGATCATCACCGACAAGGAGAGCGGCAAGGATTTAGACCGCACCGGCTATCAAGCCTTGAAAAATGCCATGCTCCGGCGGGGCGACACGCTGATTATCAAATCTTTGGATAGACTTTCCCGCAACAAGACCGACATCAAGAACGAGTTGCAGTATTTCAAGGAAAACGGCATACGACTGAAAGTAATCGACCTGCCCACCACCATGATGGACTTGCCGGAGGGTCAAGAGTGGGTGTTTGAAATGGTCAACAACATTTTGATCGAAGTGTTGGGGACGATTGCCGAACAGGAACGCACCACCATCAAGCAGCGACAGGCAGAGGGCATTGAGGCCGCCAAGCAGAAAGGCAAGAAGTTAGGCCGCCCCGCATTGGTGTTTCCTGCAAATTGGAACGAGGTTTACGCTTCTTGGAAAGCGGGAGAGATCACCGCAAAGACCGCCATGGAAATGACCGATACCAAGAGAACGAGTTTCTATAAACTGGTGAACATGATGGAGTAATTCACGCTTGCTTTTTCCTTTTGGTGTGTTATCATATAGTAAAGCCGACCAACGATGACATACCAAAAGGACGGCACAGCGATTTTGAGGAGATACGAAAACCCCGAAAGCGTTGGTACAACAGGGAAAAGGCGAACTGCCCGCAGGGCAAGAGAGCCTTTTAACGAAGACGTGCAGAACGTGTGGCATAACTGGCAGCAGGACTGATTTTTGATAGTTATTTCAGAGCGGGGCGTTAGCCCCGCCCTTTTTCTTTTCGTTCTACCTGCACCCAATTCTTCATACAATTAAGACAAACTCACATGTAGCGGAGGATTGGGACTATGAATCAGGCAACAGGCATTTATCAGGATATGGCCAAGCGGACAGGGGGCAGTATCTATATCGGTGTGGTCGGCCCTGTTCGGACGGGAAAATCCACCTTTATCAAGCGGTTTATGGAGACGCAGGTACTGCCGAATATGACCGACACCTATCAGCGGGATCGTGCCAAGGACGAACTGCCACAGAGTGGATCAGGACGTACCATTATGACGGCGGAGCCGAAATTCGTACCGGAGGACGCCATACAGATGTCGGTAGGGGAGGGTGCAGGCTTCTCCGTACGGCTCATTGACTGTGTGGGTTACATGGTGCCGGGAGCCATGGGACAGTTGGAAGACGACCAGCCCCGCATGGTAATGACCCCCTGGTCGGATCGGGAGCTGCCGATGGCGCAGGCCGCGGAAATCGGGACCCACAAGGTCATTACAGAGCATTCCACCGTGGGGATCGTTATCACCACAGACGGCAGCATTACCGATATTCCGCGCCAGGATTACGAGGAAGCCGAACAGCGTGTGGTGTCGGAGCTGCAGGAAATCGGGAAGCCTTTTATTCTACTGTTAAACAGCGCACAGCCCCATGGGGAGCAGGCGCTTTCCCTGGCAGATGAGTTAGAGAGAAAGTACAACGTCAAGTGTATCCCTGTAAATTGTATGACCTTAACAGATGAGGAATTTACAGAGATTTTGCAGAGTTTGCTGTTTGAGTTTCCGTTGCAGGAGTTGGATCTCTATCTGCCCACCTGGGTGGAGGCGCTTCCCACCGACCACCCAATCCGAGCAGGCCTTTACCAGACGATCCGGGAGGAAACGGAACAGCTCTACCATATCCGTGACATCGACAGCTGTCTGCAAACTCTGCGGAATAGTGAGGGCATTTCCTCAACTTCCATTCGGAGCATCAATCTGGGTATCGGGCTGGCAGAAGCGGAGATACAGCTCCCCCGTGAGGCATTCTATCAGACCATCAGCCAGCAGTCCGGCCTTTCCGTCAACGACGATGGCGACGTAATGCAGCTTTTGACCGAGTTGGGTCGTGTAAAAGGAGAATATGATAAGGTTTCCTATGCTTTGGAAAGGGCAAAGACCACCGGTTACGGCATCGTCATGCCCAGCGTAGAAGAGCTGAATCTGGAGGATCCGGAAATTGTGAAGCAGGGAGGACGGTACGGCGTCAAGATGAAAGCCAGCGCCCCGTCAATCCACATGATCCGCGCCGATGTGGAAACTACGGTTTCCCCCATTGTTGGCAACGAAAAGCAGTCGGAGGATATGCTGAACTATCTGTTGGAGGAGTTTGAGGGGGATACAACAAAGCTGTGGCAGTCGAATATCTTCGGTCGCAGCTTCCATGAAATTGTGGGGGAGGATTTGCAGACAAAGTTGAAACGGATGCCGGAAGATGCTCAGGCAAAATTGCGGCAAACACTGGAGCGCATCATCAATGAAGGCGGCGGTGGCCTGATCTGCATAATACTGTAAAGGTAAATTACCTGTCACTTGCTATCGAAGAAAAAGCGTGGTATAATAATATAGAAGGAAGTGATACCATGCTGTTAGCCATTGATATCGGCAACACCAATATTTCCGTAGGTTTGTTTGACGAGAATAAGGAATTGCAGTTTTTAAGTTCTATCGACACAGACAGCGGAAAAACTGCCGATCAGATCAGCATTGACCTGATGAATATCTTTTCGCTCTACCACTATGAATTAAGCACGGTGACCGGCGCCATCTTTTCCAGCGTGGTACCCGGCTTGAACTTTATGATGGAAAAAGCGCTGACCCGCCTGTTGGGTAAGGCACCGATGATGGTAGGTCCCGGGGTCAAAACCGGGCTGAATATTCGCATGGAGGTGCACAATCAACTGGGAGCGGACATTGTGGCCAACGCCGTAGCGGCTTTAGAGAAATATCCGGCACCCATCATCATGGTGGACATGGGTACGGCAACAACCATTTCCTATATCTCTTCCAAAAAGACCTATGAGGGCGGTTTGATGTTTCCGGGCGTGTACCTGTCTATGAATGCCCTATCCGAACAGGCAGCCCTGCTGTCTGACATTTCGTTGGAACACCCAAAGAACCTGATCGGCAAAAACAGCGAGGACTGTATGCGAAACGGCATCGTGTACGGAACCGCCGGCATGCTGGACGGCATCATTGACCGGATCCGCGCTATGATCCCCGAGGAGAAGGTTACGGTGATTGCCACAGGTACGCCCGCACCTGTCATCACGCGATATTGCCGTAATGAAGTGATTTACGACAAGTACCTGCTGATGGAGGGCCTCTGGACGATCTATCAGAAGAATCAATAAAGAAAACGCCGCAGGCAAATGCCTGCGGCGTTACTATTTGATTATTTACTTTGCCAAAACCTTCTTCAGCTGGCAGAAGCGGGGCATGGAGTCCTGCTTGGGAAGATCCGGCTCACCCTGGATCAGGGGCAGAGCATACTCGATGAACTGGTGATTGACACCGTTACCGGCCTCGTTGATCCACTCACGGGGCACTTTTTTCTCAGTGTTGGCAGCTTCCATCAGGGGGATCAGTTTGGTCTTGCAGGCGTATTTGCCATCGATCACACCGCGCTCAAAGCCGATCATGCGGCCATTGATACCGTTGACAGCGTTTTCCACGGCGACTTTACCTGCCATATATGCCTCTTCAATATCAGTCTCAGAGGCCAGATGTGCGCCGCAGCGCTGCAGCAGGCTCAATTCAATACCGCGGACCTTGGCACCGGTCTCTTCCTTGACGACCTGAGCCAGAATGGTAGCCAAACCGCCCAGTTGTGCATGACCGAAACCATCGGTGCCGGAGGTCTTTGCCTCGGAGACAAAGTCACCATCGGCGTAGTGGATACCCTCGGAAGCGGCGATCAGGCAGTGACCCTTTTCCGCATAGATACGCTTGACATCATTGATGAAGTCCTGCATGCTGAAATCAGTTTCAGGCAGATAGATCAGATCGGGACCAGCGCCGTATTCGTTGGCGAGGGCTGCGGCGGCGGTCAGCCAGCCGGCGTGACGCCCCATGATCTCCATCACCACGATCATGCCGGTATCATAGACGCGCATATCGTGGTATACTTCCATAATAGAGGTGGCAATATACTTGGCAGCGCTGCCGTAGCCGGGACAGTGATCGGTGCCGTACAGGTCGTTGTCGATGGTCTTGGGGACACCCATGACGCGGCACTCATAGCCAACAGACTGCATGTAGTTGTTGATCTTGTTGCAGGTATCCATGGAGTCATTGCCGCCGTTGTAGAAGAAGTAACGGACATTGTGCTTCTTGAACACCTCCAGAATCCGCTTATAATCGGTGTCGTCCTTTTCGGGATCTGCCATCTTATAACGGCAGGAGCCCAGCGCAGAGGAGGGGGTATATTTCATCAGCCGCAGTTCCTCGGGATCCTCCAGACCCATGTCAAAAAGACGATCATTCAAAACGCCCTTAATGCCGTGCTCGGCACCAAGTACCTGGGTGATGGCGCCGGATTTCAAAGCGGTGTCGATGACGCCGTAAGCGCTGGCGTTGATGACAGAAGTGGGGCCGCCGGACTGGCCGATGATGCAGGCGCCTTTTAATTCGTTCATATTGATTACCTCCGAAATGTAGTTGCGTTTATCATGCGGAACTTATTTTACCACGGAAAATTTTGCTTGTAAACCGCTTTACCCTTGCAAAATAAAAAAAATATGATACAATAGGAATGTTCCATACAAGTTCAACCATTTTTTCATAAAGGAGAGACAAATATGCCACTGGTAACTTCGACTGAAATGTTCAAGAAGGCCTACGAGGGCGGTTACGCCATCGGTGCTTTCAACGTCAACAACATGGAGATCATTCAGGGTATCACCGAGGCCGCCAAGGAGTGCAACGCCCCTGTGATCCTGCAGGTAAGCAAAGGCGCACGTGCCTATGCCAATCGCACCTATCTGGTGAAGCTGGTGGAGGCTGCTGAGATCGAGACCGGTCTGCCCATCTGCCTGCATCTGGACCACGGCGACAGCTTTGAGACCTGCAAGTCCTGCATCGACGACGGTTTCACCTCCGTGATGATCGATGCTTCTTCCAAATCTTTTGAAGAGAACATCGCTATCACCAAGCAGGTGGTGGAATATGCCCACGCCCACGGCGTAGTGGTCGAGGCTGAGTTGGGCACTCTGGCCGGCGTGGAGGACGACGTGAAGGTCAAGGCTGAGGACTCCAGCTATACCCGTCCCGAAGATGTCCAGGAATTCGTGGAGCGCACCGGCTGCGACTCTCTGGCTATTGCCATCGGTACCAGCCACGGCGCTTATAAGTTCAAGGCGGAGCAGTGCACCCGCAACGAAAAGGGTATCCTGGTACCGCCTCCGCTGCGCTTTGACATTCTGGAGGAAGTCCAGCGCCGTTTGCCCGGCTTCCCCATCGTTCTGCACGGTTCTTCTTCCGTTCCTCAGGAGTTTGTGAAGATGGTCAACGAGAACGGCGGCAAGATGCCCGATGCCGTGGGTATCCCCGAGGAGCAGCTCCGCAAGGCCGCTTCCATGGCCGTCTGCAAGATCAACATCGACTCCGACCTGCGTCTGGCCATGACCGCTTCTATCCGCAAGCACTTTGTGGAGAATCCCGCGGACTTCGATCCCCGCCAGTATCTGAAGCCTGCCCGTGCCGCTATCAAGGAGATCGTCAAGCACAAGATCGTTGACGTTCTGGGCTGCAACGACAAGGCATAAGCAAATTATACCAATGAAAAGAACTGCGAGTATTGCTCACAGTTCTTTTTTTCTCTTGACAAATGATTGGGAAGTGATATTATATGCGCAGATATTCATATGAATGATTGTTCATGTATTGGAGGACTGAATATGGAGTTACAGGATAATAACATCATTCACGAAAATGTAGTTGCACGAGTGCAGACGAAAATGCCAGACGAGATGCCGGTTTATGAGGTTTCGGAACTGTTCAAGGTATTCGGCGACTCCTCGAGGAGTCGTATCATTTGCGCGTTGGGCATTGAGGAGATGTGCGTCAACGATCTGGCGGCACTTTTGACCATGACACAATCTGCGGTGAGCCATCAGCTGAAGATTCTGCGCGATGCGCGGCTGGTGCGCTGCCGGAAACAAGGAAGAGTGGTCTACTATGCGCTGGATGATGCTCATGTAAGTGACATCTTTACCCTTGCCTTTGCACATATTATGGAAGAACGGGAGGGATAATCATGGCACATGAGCATTCGGAACATGGAGACGAGAGAGGTGTTCTCCATCTTGCTACATGGATCGTCTCAGCGCTGTGCTTTGCTGCTGCGCTGCTGTTTCTGCGGGGAAAAGTGCAGCTTGCGGTCTTAATTGTGAGCTATCTGCTGAGCGGTTGGAGCGTTTTGAAAGAAGCCACAGAGAACATTCTCCACGGCGAGATTTTTGACGAGAACTTTTTAATGACTGTGGCTTCTATCGGCGCGTTCTGCATCGGGGAATATCCGGAGGCGGTGGCGGTTATGCTGCTGTATCAAATCGGTGAATGGTTACAGGACAAAGCAGTAGATTCTTCTCGGAATTCCATACTGGCGCTTCTTGCTGTGCGGCCTGACAGTGCCGTGCTGACAAGCGGGGAAGAGATTCGTGCCGCTGATGTGGCAGTTGGGGCGAATATACTGGTGCGGCCCGGTGAACGCATCCCGCTGGACGGTATTGTGCGCGAGGGAACTGCATCAGTAGACACCTCAGCGCTGACCGGTGAATCTCTGCCGCGACAGTGGTCAGCCGGGGAGAACGCTCTTTCCGGCTGTGTGGTATTAGACGGCGTGCTGACGATAGAGGTGACAAAGTCATTTTCACAGTCGAGCGTCAGCCGTATCATGCAGATGGTAGAGGATGCACAGGAGAATAAAGCGCAGCCGGAACAGTTTATCACGCGATTTGCCAGAATTTATACGCCAGTCGTGTGCGGTATCGCGCTGTTGCTGGCGGTTTTGCCGCCGCTGCTCGGCTGGGGGACCTGGGCACAGTATTTGCATAAAGCATTGAGCTTTCTTGTCATTTCGTGTCCCTGTGCGCTTGTCATTTCTGTGCCGCTGACATTTTTTGCCGGTATCGGATGCGCCAGCCACCATGGTATTCTGTTCAAGGGCAGCAGCTATCTGGAGCTTCTTGCCAAAACAAAAGTTGCCGCATTCGATAAGACCGGTACACTGACAAAAGGCTGCTTTCAGGTGACGGAAATTCTACCGGTATCGGGATACACGGCAAGTCAGATTTTGGAAGCAGCAGCGTATGCAGAAAGTCAGTCAACGCATCCTTTGGCGAAGGCAATCATTGCACGATACGGGAAAACGGTGAATCAGGCACGAATCTGCGACATACGCGAGATCTCCGGGCAGGGAATCCGGGCAAAATTTGACGGGAAAGAAGTTTTAGCCGGCAAACGGGAATTTGTTGCGCTAAATGAAGAAGATACAGAGTTTACAGCGGTTTATCTCTCTTATGACGGCAATTTTATGGGACGTATCATTTTTCAGGATGCAATGAAGGCAGATGCCAAAGCAGCCATGAATGCGCTACGCAGCTTGGGGATATCACATTTATCCATGCTTTCAGGTGACAGGCTGCGTGCAGCGGAAAAAATTTCCACGGAAATCGGACTGGATCAGGTATACGCCGAATTGCTGCCGCAGGATAAGGTTCAAAAACTGGCAGAGCTGAAATCATACGGCCAGATCCTCTATGCCGGTGACGGCATCAATGATGCGCCGGTTCTGGCAAGTGCCGACGTGGGGATCGCGATGGGCGGTCTGGGCAGCGATGCCGCTATGGAGGCGGCGGATGTCGTTATTACCACGGATGAATTGTTCCGCATACCTCAAGCAATTCAAATCGCAAGAAAGACCATGCGAATTGCAGAAGAAAATATTGCATTTTCAATTCTTGTTAAGTGTATTATCCTTACAGTATCTATTGCGGCAAATGTGCCGCTTTGGCTGGCAGTATTTGCAGATGTTGGTGTATGTATGTTAGCTGTTCTCAACAGTCTGCGTGCTATGTACGAAAAATAAAAATCGTGCATAGAATGTGCCGGAGGTTTGATGCGTATGGAACGATTATTACCTTACCGGAGACGCAGCGCCGTTGACTATGCACATGTATGGGCGTATGGGCGCAATCCGGCATATTATGACTATAATGAAATCGGCGGAGACTGCACCAATTTTGCCTCACAGTGCATCTACGCCGGTACAGGTGTAATGAATTATACGCCGACTTTTGGCTGGTACTACATTGACGCCAACAACAAGGCACCGGCGTGGACCGGCGTGGAATATTTACACAACTTTTTGGCACGCGAACAGGTTTCACCGGGACCGATAGCTTTGATTTTGCAGGATCTGTCTCTGGCGGAACCGGGAGACGTGATCCAACTGCGATTTCGAGGTGATGTATTTCAGCATTCGCCGGTGGTTGTATCCACCGATTATACCGGGAATCCGGCAAAAATCCTGCTGGCAGCTCACAGCAACGATGCAGATTTTCGCCCGCTGGACACCTATATTTATGAAGAATACCGTATTTTGCATATCATCGGTTACTATGGTGAAGAAGAAAAACATACGGAGGAATCAGTTTGATTCCTCCGTATGTTTTATATCATTTTTCCCTTTGATCTTAACATGTGACAAGGGATTAGCCTTTGCAGCAACTCGCAGGGCATCGTTATCAACATGGGTATAAATTTCAGTGGTATTCAGGTGTTCATGACCCAAAACCTCCTGCACAGCCTTCACATCTACGCCATTTTGCAGCATCAGCGTGGCAGCCGTGTGGCGCAGCTTATGTGCAGAATACTGGGCTGCGTCTAAACCGGCTTCCGAAAGATGCTTTTTGACCAGCGCATGGACCATGGAGCGGCTGATTCGCTTATCCTGGCCGGACAAAAACAGCGCATTTTTATCCTTTCCGCTGATGTGGCGGCGCACCGCCAGATACTGGGATAACGCATCCTTACAGGCTTGATTGAGATAAACAACCCGCACCTTATTGCCCTTGCCGAGAACGCGCACATGGTCGTCCTGTATATCGGTAATATTCAGCCCGATCAGCTCGGAAATACGCAGTCCGCAGTTCAAAAACAGGGTCAAAATACAGTAATCCCGCTCCTGATTTCTCCCATCAACAGCTTCCAGCAGGGAAACAGATTCCTGCAGAGTAAGGTAGTGGGGGAGGGACTTCTTTTGTTTTGGCGTGTCCATGTCCTTGCAGGGATTTTCCTCTAAAAGGTGCACTTTGTTACATAAATAGTTAAAAAATGACCGAATACACGCTAATTTACGTGCACGAGATGCCGCATTTAACCCTTTCTCCGAAGCCTCACTATTGTGAAATCTTTCACGTTCTCGGCTCAAATAGGTCATATAGCCGTAAATGTCCGTTAGAGTAATGGACGCGATAAAGGGCAGATCTATATCCATAATAGGGATCTCGCTTAATGGCAAATCGTGCAGCTTAGGATTACGCTGTTGTTTCAGGTAGCGGAAAAAATTCCGCAGATCCAGAAAGTATTCATCGACCGTGCGTTGGCTGTGGGCTTTGATGGTCTCATGGTACGACAGAAAGTCTGCCAGAATCGGCGGAGACTCAAAACGATAATCAATATGCATAGAAATAACCTCACAACGAAAACTGCAAGAATAAAAACAACAATAAAATAAAACCCGGTTTTATGAAATAACGATATGCTTATAAACGGCCCCATCTAACAAAAACTGCCGTTTCCTCCTGCTCCACATTGAACAAAATTTTTATTTTGTTCAATTATATATATCAATCAAAACGTATTCCCTCTTTTAGCAAATTATCCGTATGTTGGCTTTTAGACCTGCTGCAATTCTTTGGTGATAGCTTGTTTTGCTTTTTTCAGATCACCGCACATTAAAATCGGTATCAACGCTTTAATTTCCGAAATTGGTTTATCCCACCATTTCCATTCAAGTAAGAGGTTTATCAGCTCTTCATCAAACCGTTTGCGAAGCACTTTTGCGGGGTTTCCGACTACTATCGTATACGGAGCAACATCAGAACCAACAACGCTGTTTGCTCCAATAATTGCCCCGTCACCGATATGGACGCCCGGTAAAATAACGGCGTTTTGTCCGATCCAAACGTCATTGCCGATTACCGTGTCCCCTTTCAAGGGCATATCGGACGTTTTGGGCGGGTTTGCTTCAAAACCAATCATGGTAAAAAACGGATAAGTGGAAACAGCATTCATCTGATGGTTTGCACCGTTCATAATAAATTCCACACCGGCGGCAATTTGGCAGAATTTGCCGATCACCAGCTTGTCTCCATTCCATTCATACAGGTGGGTTACGTGGCTTTCAAAATCGGAATCTGCAATATAGGAGAATCTCCGACTATAATATTGGGGTTTTGGATCGTTGGCTTTATATAGATCTCCTCTTTGTATCCGGCAATGGGATAGATGCAATTTGGATTTGGCAAAGTACTATTTTCCATCATAATTCTCCCCATTTGTATGTCCTCTTCCCTGCTATTATACAGAAATACCCGGTAAAGCACAAGCCTTACCGGGTAAATATTTTGTTCAATTTCTGCTTACTTCTTTAGGCAGCGCAGAACGGCCATCAGAATGGAGAAATACTTGCTGTCGGGAGTATCGGCACGGCTGGTGATGATCACCGGGCAGGTAGCGCCGCAAATGGTGCTGGCCATGGTCTTGCCTGCAATATAGGTGATGGACTTATACAGAACATTGCCCACCTCGATCATGGGAACCAGCAGGATGTCCGCCTGACCGGCAACGGGATCAGAAATGCCCTTGTGCTTCACGGATTCCATGGAGATGGCACCGTCCAGTGCCAGAGGACCGGAAATCACGCAGCCCTCAACACCCTGCTTGGTGACTTCGGTGGCGGACACGGTGCTGGGCATCTTCTCGTTGTAGGTCTCCACAGCGGACAGCACGGCGACCTTGGGGCAATCCAGGCCCAGAGCGTTGGCCACAGGCAGGGCGTTCTTGATGATGCCGAGCTGGGTCTCCACATCGGGAGCAATATTGATGGCGGCATCGGTAATCATCATCAGACGGCCTTCATACTCAAAGGTACCCACCTGGCTCAAAAGGCGCTTGGCGTTGACCGGCATCAGGCCGGTCTCCTTGTTCAGGATAGCCTTGGCAAAGCTGGAGGTTTGCAGGATACCTTTCATGGGAATGTCCGCTTTGCCTTCTTTGACCAGCGCAACGGCGACTTTAGCAGCCTCGACTTCTTCCCCGTCAAAGTTAATGATTTCGTAATCATTTTCATCCTCACCCATCTCGTGGAGCATGGCGATGATTTCCTTCTCCTTGCCGATCAGGGTGCCGTCAACCACGCCCTTGCGCTTGGCGTTGACCACAGCGCTCAGTGCCGGCTCATCGTGGGCGTTAGCCAAGGCAATGCGCTTCTTGGTGTTCTGTGCCAGAACATAGGCCTCTAATTCTTTGAAATTCGTAAACATTTTGGAAAACCTCCTCATGATTTTGCTGAACAATTGCTTTCTTATTATACATGTCTTATCCAATAAAAACAACCATAAATGTGAAATTTTTGTCAAAAAAACTATGACTTGCCAACTGCCCTATTATCGGTTATACTATGAACAATCGAAAGCGGGAGGAAAAAAGTATGTGGAATTTCATCTTTTACGGCATCATTGCTGCTGTTGGTGTAACAGTGATTGCAGTGACGATTTATCGCATCGATTGGGCACGTCATCCGGAAAAGTATAAAAAAGACCTGGAAGAGTTGGAAAGGGCTGAAAAAACCAAGGCAAACCGTGAACTTGCGGAGCGAAATGCCAAGGCAAAAATGAAAGCACAAAAGAAGAAAAAATAAGAGAAAAGGCACCCGTTTGGGTGCCTTTTGCTTATATAATGCGTTCGCGGAAAAATTTCTCTTTTTCGGGGTTATCCAGTATTTTTACCGGTTTAACCTGATCCGCGGAAGCACCGGCGGCAACTTTACGCTCCCACCATTCCTGGTGTGTACCCGGACGCTGCATCCAAATCACCGGCGGATCGATCAGATTATTTCCCTCGTAAAAGCGATACTGGGGGTTCACTTCCCGCAGGATCTCCTCAAATTTTTCAGCATAACCACTCAAATCTTTGCCATCGGCTGTTTCCAGCAAAATGCCGTAACAGTATTGATTTTTCCCTTTTTCAAGGGTTACCGCCCATTCTTTGATATGACTGCCGCTGATTTCTTCTAAAATGCTTATGGCAGCATTCATCTGTTCCATAGTTGTTTTTTCACCGGTTACATTCAACAGCTGACCACGGCGATAGACAAAGTTTATGATAGGACAGTTGTCGTAATAGCCTAAAACCCGGATAATATCCTTAAAACGATAACGGTAGAAGCCGGATCGATTGGTAATAACGATCTCATACTCCTTCCCTACTTCCAGTTCGTCCAGAGAAAGGGTATGGGCGGCATCATCTGTCTCGGCGTCTATAAACTCATAATAGCAGCTATCTGCCAACAGGAGCTGGCCGGGATTATCCACTTCATAAGCGGCGGCAATCAACCCCTCCGAGGCGCCGTAAATTGAATAGTCAATGGGAACTCCTTTGGTATACCGCTGAATGATCTTTGTAAAGCCTTCAAACGTTACACTGGTTCCAATGGCAGAGATCACAGACAGATTCGGCCATAATCGCGAAAGGATCGTCTCGTCAAATCCCTTTTCACATTCCTCGCGGATCTTGGCAGCGCGCATCGGATTGGGCTTTGTTACTCTTTCTAATTTCCCGCGAATATCATCGCGGATATGTACGTTTTCATTCAGCGTGCCATTCTCTATGTCGTCCGCAAGCATCTGCCAGTTGTCCCGAATATATTCGATATACTCCGCAACTCCTTTGGCAAACACATAGAAAATATAGGTGCAGTCCACTTCCTCCAGAGCGTATCTGGCGCAGGCATATTTCATGTCGATTTCTTCGGAGGTAAACTGCTTTTTCAGCGGTAAAATCAAAATATAGGGATAAATGAAAAAGTACTTTTTTGCGGCAATATCCGCCACATTTGTTGCGGGCAGGCCAAAAGGTGTCACATTATCGTAGCGTGTCAGCAGACACACGCCTCTTGCCGGTTTCATACGGCGGCTGCCGCTTTTTTTCAGCGCTTTGGAAGCCAGAGCCAGAAAACGTGTCACCGTATATTTGGTATAGATCCGAACATCGCCGGCGGTACGGGGAATATGTTTCGGCTTTCCCACGCTGCCGGAGCTGGTAGCATAACCGATAATTTTGGCAGACGTCAGCAGATTGCTCTCATTTTCACTATACATCCGCTCGATATACGGAGCAATATCCTCATAGGTGCAGATGGGAACTTTTTTCTTGAATTCTTCCACAGTATGAATGTCGGCAAAATCATACTTTTTGCCCCATTCACAATTTTTGTTTTCTTTTAGAATATTCAAAAGAAGCCTGTCATTGACCTTGCGCGCTCTTTTGGCGTTTTTCAGCATGGTGTACACGTCAAAACGGCCTTTTATTGTAAGCGCAGAAACCAATGCGCTTCGTATCAATTTTTCAAACGTAAAAAATCACGATCCCTCTTGGCAAATTTATTTGTGCAGATATTCTTTTGTTAATATTATAACATGCTTTTTTTAAAATGGAAGCAAAATTTTCTTTATTTTTCCATTTGAAACAAATTTTGACAAATTGCAACGCTTAACAAATTTTAAAATCATGACAAAATTTGATGCATACCTTGACAATTCGGAAAGATTGTTATATTAATAACGTTATAAGGATTTGTAAATGACTAATTGCAGCTTTTAAAAATAACTATTTTGGGAGGCACAGTGTACAATGAAAAAAATGTCACGGCTTTTAGCAATATTGCTAACGCTAACACTGATGATACCGTCTTTTATCATCGCTGGCTTTGCCACAGAAAAAGATGAAAGTCTCGCTCATTACGCAAATGGTACGGGCTATCTCGCCTTTGGTGACAGCGTCACCCGCGGTTATGCCCTGCCCAATTGGGACGAAGAGGGCTACACGATTGATAATTTGGATGATCCGAATTGTCGTATCGTTCATGGGTCTTATCCGTTCATTATCGCCGAAACGCTGGGCTGCTCTGTCCCGACTGATATGACGGATAAATCCGCAACCTACTGGCCCATCGCACAGGATGCCCTGACCACTTCCTTTATTCTGGATCTGCTGGGCGTTGATGATGAGTATTATGATGAAATATACTTGCATAATTACATCTCAATGCAGAAGCGTTACCTTGCAGATCTTTATTATTTCGGTACGCGGGGAGAAAGTTTTTCTGATGACGGAGTTACCCGATATGATAAAGACCCGGAAGCGTTGAGCGTCCGCGAGCTGGTTGAGAATTCCTCTCTGATTACCATTGAGATCGGCATGAGCGATATTCTCAATCGTGCCCGTTCTTTGGCGACAGATTCATTCTTTGAAGCCGGCGGCGATTTTTCTGACACCAAAGCTGTGATTCAAATTTTGAAAGACTTCGTTGCCAGAATGTATGAGGGATATACGCGTTGGGAAAAGAACTTTCCCATGATTCTGGATTTCTTTAAGGAAAATATAAACGATGATGCTACAGTTGTGATTATCGGCGCGTTCAATCCCATTTATGATATGACTGTAACGGAAGATATTCCCGTCCCCGTTGGAACCGCCATGTCTGTCATCACAAATCTGATGAACCAAAAATACAGAAAATGGGCACAGGAGTACGGCTTTATCTTTGTGGATGTCTCGAATGTGGAAACCGGCGCTGCTGTAAACACAATCAGTGTTGTCGACTTCCTTTCTGCAGAAGCCCGCGATCAGGGAATCGCCACCCATCCCACAGAGGAGGGTTATCAGCAGATTGCACGGATGGTTTTAAACGCCCTACGCGAGAAGGATGCTAAGCAGAAAACAAAAAAAACAACTATCAAGGTTGATTTAGGTGAGATCAGTCAGCAGAAGATAAACTATGTGGCGATCAATGGCATAAAGCTGCCGAAGAATTCTTATTCCATTCAGGATTATGTACTTACGATTCCCAACATTTTGTTGCCGGCCAACCGCTTGACGGTATCTGCTGTTGACGTGGATGGAAAGGTCTATTATTCCCGTTACGACCTTGATTACAACCTGTGTGCTGGCTATGTGGCAACCAGAATTTACTCTACCACTGATGCAGCAAGAATATTTAAGAGATAAATCATTTCACAATAACAAAGAACACCGATGAGCGGCTCCTCATCGGTGTTCTTACTTTATCGCCCAATAGGGCATTTTTGGCACTTCGCCATCCGGCAGCGGCACCTGCACATCTGTGCGTTCAGCACCGTACAGTTCCCTATGCCAACACATAATATCCTCGATAGCGGCATTTGTTGGGTCATACAGCATCGCCTGCCACACCATACCGCAGGTCGCCATGGGATAGACCGGGGAAAAACCGTTGCGGCAATAGAAATTCATGCGCCGTAAACGTAATTGATTGTTCTCTTCCCTGTCACCATCTATCGGCAGTTCGGATTCCAAAATAAGCGGTCTTCCCTGTTCTTTCAGACGCTTTAAGATCTCTGCACCGAATCCACTGTTGCGCCGTGAGGCAGTTACACCCAAATAATCCAGCAAAACCAGGGGGATATCCGATGCTTTCCATAGGGCAGCATAACCGAGCATGGTATGATCTTCAAACAGCCCCCACAGCTCATATCGTCCAGCTTCCTGTAAAGCGCAGATATCAGCAAATGGCTTACACTCCTGGGGCAAAAAGGCTGTACAAAGCTCACAGAGATACCAGTATTCGGCTTCCTGCCGGGTCATTTGACGAAATTCCATTTTATTTTCCCTGTACCATAATGCGAAGTGCTTCGCCGATATTACGTACCGGCAGAAGCTCCAGACCTGTCAACGACCGCAGATCCTCTGCACGGTGTGCAGGAATCATGCACTGGGTAAAGCCCAGACGCTGTACCTCGGAAAGACGCTGCTCCAAATGGCTGACAGAGCGAACTTCGCCGGACAATCCTACTTCACCGACAGCTACCATACCAGACGGAACAGGCTTGTCCAGATAGCTGGAGGCCAACGAAAGTACCGCAGATAGATCAGCAGCCGGTTCATCTATGGTCAGGCCGCCGATGATATTGAGATAGGCATCACACTGGCTGATTTTCAGTCCGCCGCGCTTTTCCAGAACAGCCACCAGCATAGAAGCCCGATTATAATCAAAGCCGTTATTCTGCCGCATGGGTTTATTGCCCGATGCCGGGGCAACCAGCGCCTGAATTTCCGCCAATACCGGACGTGCGCCCTCCATGATACAGGTGACACAGGTACCCGGTGTATCTTTGGGACGTCCGGACAGCAGCATTTCCGAGGGGTTTTCTACCTCTTTCAAGCCCTCACTCATCATTTCAAAGACGCCGATCTCATTTGTGGTACCAAAGCGGTTCTTTGCCGCTCGTAGGATGCGGTAGGACATGTGCTGGTCACCCTCAAAATACAGCACGCAATCCACCATGTGTTCCAGGACCTTAGGACCGGCAATACTCCCCTCTTTGTTCACGTGACCGATGACGAATACGGTAATCCCCTGACCTTTTGCCAACTGCATCAGCGACATAGTACAGTCCTTCACCTGCCCCACCCCACCGGCAGGTGAATCCAGTTCCTCGTTGTAAAGGGTCTGGATGGAGTCGATGATGAGCACATCCGGCTGTTCCTGATTTACGTTCTCTAATACATCTCCCAGACAGGTTTCTGATAATATATAGAGATTCCGGCTGTCTACCTGTAAACGCTTGGCGCGAAGCTTTAACTGGTGAGTGGACTCCTCACCGGAGACATATAAGACCTTGTTGTTTTCCCCTAATTGCTGGCAGATCTGCAAAAGTAAGGTGGATTTGCCGATGCCGGGGGCACCTCCTACCAAAACCAGCGAGCCTTTGACCGCGCCGCCGCCTAATACGCGGTCCAATTCTCCCATTCCCGTAGAAAAACGAATCTCCTCATCCATCTCCAGTTCTGTAATGCAAGAAGCCTTTACAGACTTAGATATTAAGGACATTTTACTGTTGCTCTTTTTCCCCTTTTCTGCTCTCTGCTCCACCAAAGAGTTCCAGGCGCCACAGGTGGGACACTGCCCTGTCCATTTCGGGCTTTCATTGCCGCACTCGGTGCAGAAGTAGATGGTTTTCTCTTTCGTAGCCATGATGCTTCCCCTTTATTCGTTGAGATAGCCGCACACGATGGCGGCTGCCAGTTTTCGTTGGTAATCGTCTTGCTGTAAGCGTTCCGTATCTTCTGCGTTTGATAAAAAGCCGCACTCCACCAGAACGGCCCTGCAATGAACGTGCGACATGATATAAACGCTTTTTGCAATAAGTGCCGGATTCTTTTCTCTGCCGCTGTTAATGGCGCAATTCAGCGCCATTTGCACCGTATCTGCCAGCTCTCTTGCACCGTCCTGTCCATTGTAAAATACCTGCGCCCCCTGTACTTTCGGCGCATTCGGCATGGAATTCTGATGAATGCTGATCAGCACGGCGGGTTCATAACCGTTGATCAGGGAAACGCGATTGCGGGTATCCGCCACTTTTTTCTGACGGATCGTGTTGCTGTCAGCATTATAAAGGCCGTCTTCCCCTGTCCGCGTCATAACTGTCGGCTGTCCAAAGAAGACAAACAGTTCCTTTACTTTTCCGGCTATCTGCAGATTTAATCCGCTCTCCACCACGCCGTTTTGTGCAACCGCGCCCCCATCGGCGCCGCCATGTCCGGCATCGATAATAACAGTCGTTCCGATTTTCTCCGGGCTCAGTACGGATACCGCATTTTTACCACGCAGCAGAAAAAAGATACCGATCGCAGATAGCAGCAACAGGAAAACGGCGATGAGATTGCGCCGCCTGAACAAGATTACCATGAGCATTCCCCTCCCCGGGGAATGTATGTTGCAGGCTTCTTTTATATGAGCATATCACATTTTTTGAAAAAAGAAAATCCTTTGTTTTTCCAGCAGCATAGAATGAAGTAGCCATAACGGCAAAACAAAGGAGGATCACTCGTGTATATGGAACAGACAAGAGCCACAGCTTTGGCCCAACAGGACAATGCAGCAGATATGGTAAACTGCGGCAGCTGTGACTACAAGAGCGGCAGTCTGCCAACAGGCGGCTGCGCACCCATGGCATTTCCCTATGTGCCGATGCAAAACTGCAATGCACGGCGCTACGGCAACACCGAGGCCTTGCAGCAGGGCACACTTTTTTCCGGTTTGGATCTGCCATTCAAGCATACCGGTAAAACCAATGGTATCTCCAATTCCCCTCTCAATCTCTTGATGGCTTTGGATTTCGCCGTAGATGATCTGGGGCTGTATCTCACCACCCATCAGGAGGATAAGGAAGCGCTGGAACTCTATTGGAGCTATATCCGCGCTGCTCGGGAAGCCCGGGAAAAGTACGAAATGTCAAACGGCCCGCTGGAGCAGACGGACATCACGCCGGGCAGCTACAAATGGCTCAATGATCCGTGGCCTTGGGATGAAGGAGGAAATCGCTGATGTTTGTCTATGAAAAGAAACTGCAATATCCCGTAAAGATCGCCACGCCGAATCCCAAGCTGGCAGCTGTGATCATCAGTCAATACGGTGGCCCGGATGGCGAACTGGGTGCATCTTTGCGCTATCTGAGCCAGCGCTATTCAATGCCTTATCCGGAATTGAAGGGCTTGCTGACCGATATCGGTACCGAGGAACTGGGCCACTTGGAAATGATCGGTGCAATTGTGCATCAGCTGACTCGCAACCTGAGCGAAAAAGACATTAAGACGGCGGGCTTTGATGCCTATTTTGTAGATCATACGGCCGGTGTATATCCCACCGCCGCCTCCGGATTCCCCTGGAATGCGGCATCCATGGCGGTAAAAGGCGACCTGATTGCCGATCTGACAGAAGACCTTGCTGCCGAACAAAAGGCTCGTGTCACCTACGACAATATTCTGCGAATGTCCGATGATCCGGATGTCAACGATGTCATCAAATTCCTGCGGGAGCGGGAAATCGTACACTTCCAACGCTTCGGCGAAGGACTGCGTCTGGCAAAAGAAAAGCTGGACAGCAAGAATATTTACTACGTCAATCCCTGTTTTGATAATTGACAATTGGAAAGAATGCGGTGCAGAAATATCTGTACCGCATTCTTTCATTTCTCCGGTGGACAAACCGGCAAAAGCAAAGTATAATATTCTAAAATATGACAAAGGGGCTGCATCTATGATAAAGATACGGGAAAAAATCCTGCTGGGTGGTTTTCCCCAGAAAGTACATATTAAAACCAATGATGAAAAGAAACCTGTTCTGTTATTCCTGCACGGCGGACCCGGCGTATGCAACCGTCACACCATCTTTGCCGACCACTCCGACCTGCTGGATTCCTTTACCATCGCTACCTGGGATCAGCGAGGCAGCGGCGGCTCTTACAAGGGTATAGACGTGGAAACTCTGACGATTGCCCAACTGGTAGAGGATGCCAATGATCTGGTTCTCTGGCTGTGTAAGCGATTTCATAAGGACAAGATCTTCGTCATCGGCGGCAGCTGGGGCTCGGAGCTTGGTACCTATCTCTGCTCCCGCCACCCGGAGCATATCGCAGCCTTTGTAGGCTTCGGCCAAGTGGTGGACGGTGCGCTGAATGAACAGTTGAGCTGGGAGTTTTGTATGGACGAAGCCACCCGTGCAAACGATCAGAAGTCCATCGAAATTCTCAAAAAGTGCGGACCTCCGGTGATGGGAGTTTATAAAGGCGGCAACTATGACGGCATGATGATGCAGCGGGAAGTGATGATGAAATACGGCGGCTACTCCCCCAACGAGAAAAAGCAGGGTTACCTGACCTCTACGGTGATCCCGATGCTCACCGCCGGGGAATACAGCATCAGCGATCTGTGGGGACTGGTCAAAGGCCACCGTATCGTACTGGAAAAAATGTGGCCGGAGTGCGGCCGCACCAACTTCCCCAAAACCTGTACAAAATTTGATATGCCATTTTACATCTTTGATGGCCGGTTGGATCAGAATACTCCCTCCTCTCTGGTAGAGGGCTGGTATGCACAAATCGAAGCGCCGGACAAATGCCTTGTCTGGTTTGAAAACTCCGGCCACAATCCCATGAACGATGAGGGGGAACGATTTAAAACTCTCCTCCGGGAAAAACTTTTGGCTGTAAAAGAAAGAGAGGACTGCGTAATATGAATGCAGTAAGATTGAAGTTTTCGGAAAAATTCGGCTTTGGCAGCTTTTCTGCCGCTTCCAACATCGTCTATCAGTTCAAAAGTCTTTACTACCTTTTCTTCCTTACTGAGGTACTGCGTCTGCCCATGAATACTGCGGGTACGATCCTTTCTCTGGGTATCGTTTGGGACGCCATCAACGACCCTCTGGTAGGCTATTATGCTGTGAATCACCGCTTCAAGAACGGTGAGCGTGTTCGTCCTTTCGCCCTGTACAGTGCGATTCCCTGGGCGCTGACCGTGGTGTTGATTTTTACGAATTTCCATGCATCCCGCCCGGTCACTGTTGTCATTGCGGCGCTGGGCTATTTTCTGTTTGAACTGCTCTACACCGCCACAGATATTCCCTATAACTGCATGGCGGGTCTTGCCACCCACGCCGATGAAGAGCGCCGTTCCATTAACGTCCACCGCAATATCGGCAGCTGCGTAGGTACCGCCATTGGCGCGGTCGCCTGCTTTCCCCTTTTGAACCTGTTTGGAGGACTGGACGATAACGGCAACCTGAATCCCGAAACCGGCAGCCGTGGCTTTTTCCTCACCGCCTGCGTTATGGCCGTCATCTGCATTGGCGGCTGCTTCATCCACTATTTTACCACAAAAGAGCGTGTGGTTCCGGAAAACGAAGCGGAGGAGCATGTAGGCCTGTTCCATATCTTTAAGGTGCTTTACAGTTATCGGCCCTTCGTGCTGAACACCCTGTATATCCTCTTCTATGGCATCATTAATCTGTCGCTTCTGACCTGCCTGACCTACTACTGCACCTATGTCCGCGGTTCTGCCGATGATGTAACAGTGATTGAAGCCGCCTATCTGGTTGCTTCTCTTGTCACCACATTGTTTGTGTCCAAAATCGATGCCAAATTGGGTCGTAAGAAAACCATGGTACTGGGCGGCATCTTCTTTGTAGTGGGTAAGATCTGGTTTGCCTTTGATCCCTATTCCCTGCCGGCTCTGTATGTAAACTGCGTAAGTACCGGAATTGCCGTGGCCATCACCTTCGTTATGTTCAACACGAACCGCAACAACCTGTCCGATCTGGTCGAATGGCGGGAAGGCCGCCGCTTTGACGGCATGATCGGTACCGCAGACAACCTATCCACCAAATTTGGTGAAGCCCTGGCTGCAAAGCTGCTGACCGGTGCCCTGGCCGCCGCAGGTTATGATGCAAATCTGACAGTGCAGCCGGACACTGCCATCCGCGCTATCAACGCGATGATGGGCTGGGTCCCTGCTCTGTTCGGTGTCCTTATCATCGTTACGGTTCTCTTCTTGAACATTGACAAGGAACTGGACAAGATGCACATTGAGAAACCATAAATCAGCGCAAAAGCAACAAGGTGCGGTCATTGCCGCACCTTGTTGCTTTCTTATACCGTACCGCTGACAACCGGAGTAATTGCACATTTATGCAAACTATCTTATGCAAATACAATCCTCTGCGGTACCCTTCTTGGCATTTTTTCACGGTATTTATCGAACCATTCAATGAAAGGAGTTGACGTAAAATCACAGTCTTGTTTTTTTGTTGTTGAATTGTCCATAGAATGTAATGAAAATTTGTCTACCCTACCAAATTTGGTGTTTTAGTGAAAATATCCCCCCTGCTAATATTTACTTTGAGGAAAAATTGTGGTTAAATAGAATCATACAACTGGACGTATGTCCAATCAAATAATCCCTTTGAAAATTACTTTTGAGGAGGAAACATTCATGATTAAATTCGCAAGCAGAATGGACCTGTTGAAGGGCTCTGCCGTCCGTGAGCTGCTGGCTTTGGCCAACAAGCCCGAGATCCTGTCCTTCGCCGGCGGTATGCCCGCCCCCGAGCTGTTCCCCACTGACAAGATCAAGGCAGCTACCGCGGCTGTTCTGGACGAACAGGGCGAGGTCGCTCTGCAGTATTCCAGCACCGACGGCTTCCAGCATTTCCGTCAGCAGATCGCCGATCGTATGGCCGCCAAGAACGGCATCACGACTTCCGCTGATAACATTCTGATCACTTCCGGTTCTCAGCAGGGTCTGGACTACTCTTCCCGCGTTTTCTGCGATCCGGGCGATACCATCATCATTGAGAGCCCCTCTTATGTCGGCGCTTTGAACGCCTTCAAGGCCTGCGAGCCCAACTTTGTCGCTATCCCCACCGACGACAACGGCATGATTATGGAAGAACTGGAAAAGGTCCTGGCCACTGACAAGAAGGTCAAGATGATCTACGTCATTCCCGATTTCCAGAACCCCACCGGCCGTACATGGCCTCTGGAGCGCCGTCAGAAGTTCATGGAGATCGTCAACAAGTACGAGATCCCCGTGGTTGAGGATAACCCCTATGGCGAGCTGCGCTATGAGGGCGAGAATATGCCCGCTCTGAAGAGCATGGATACTAAGGGTCTGGTGGTCTTCCTGGGTACCTTCTCCAAGATCTTCGCTCCCGGTTATCGTCTGGGCTGGGTCTGCGCAGAGGGTGAAATCCTGAAGAAGTACAACTTTATCGCACAGGCTGCTGCTCTGCAGGCTTCCACCGAGGCACAGCTTGTATGCTCCAAGTTCATTGATATGTTCGATCTGGACGAGCACGTCAAGACCATCCGCGCCTGCTATGCCAAGCGCCGCGATGCCATGATCTCCACCATGGAAAAGGAGTTCCCCCCCGAGGCAAAGTTCACCCATCCCGACGGCGGTCTGTTTACCTGGGTCGAGATGCCTGACTATGTCAACACCAAGGAGCTGGCAAAGGTCTGCCTGGCCAACAACATCGCCTATGTGCCCGGCGACGGCTTCTTCCCCGATGAGGGGCATAACAACTGCTTCCGCCTGAACTACTCCAAGCTGGGCGAAGAGGACATCGTCAAGGGCATGACCATTCTGGGCAAGATCCTCAAGGACGCTGTTAAAAAGTAATTTTCCAAAGGAGCATTTTCCATGAAGAACGTCAAGGTGCTGATCGGCAACTACGGCAGCGGCAAAAGTGAATTAGCGCTGAACTTCGCCATGCAGGCAGCAGCCCGCGGCGACCGTACCGAGTTGCTGGATCTGGATATGGTGAATACCTACTTCCGCCTGACCGAGCGTGGTAAGATGGTGGAACAGAAGGAGATTCGTCTGGTCTCCCCCAACTTTGCCTGCGGCGGTATCGAGACGCTCTCTCTTCCGGCCGAGGTGGCTTCTGCTTTCGTGCTGGACTGGGACAGCGTGATCTTCGATGTAGGCGGAGACGATGTGGGTTCTACCGCATTGGGCCGTTACCATGAGGATTTTATAGCTTTAGAGCCCGGTGCGCTGGAGGTGCTGAACGTGGTCAATATCCGGCGTCCTCTTGCCGGTACGCCGGAAAAGATCCTCAAGCTGCAGGAGGGTATGCAGGTCCATTCCCGGCTGCAGATCACCGGTATGATCAACAACACCAACCTGTCCACCATGACAACGGAGCAGGAGCTGTGGGACGGATACCTGATGCTCAAAGAGGTCTCCGATATGACCGGTATTCCTATTTCCTATACCACCGGCAAAAAGGAATTCCTTGACGCCTTCCTTGCCCGGGATCCCGACCCGAAGTATGTGGGAACCCCCATCGCCATTGATGTCTATATGCACCGCGACTGGGACTCCTATATTCAGTACGGTCTCAATTCCAAGCCTTTGAACATGGATATGCTCTAAAAATCATGCGTTCCCCGATTTCGGGTTATTGTAATACTGCAACAAAAAGGAAAGAGGTGTAAATTGTGGTAAAAGTTATGATCGATGAAGTCCTTTGCAAAGGCTGCGGTCTGTGCGTAAGAGCGTGCCCCAAGGGAATCATTGAGCTGTCCAAGACCAAGATCAACGCAAAGGGTTATCACCCCGCTGAGGTCGTCAACATGGAGGCTTGTATCGGCTGCACTTCCTGCGCCCGTACCTGCCCCGATTGCGTCATCCGTATTGAAAAAGACTAAGGAGGAATTAAAATGGCTTTGACTCTTATGAAGGGTTCCGAAGCTATCGCTGAGGCCGCCATCCGTGCCGGTGCTCGCTATTTCTTCGGTTACCCCATCACTCCGCAGACGGAGATCCCCGAGTATATGTCTGCTCGTATGCCCGAAGTCGGCGGCTGCTTCCTGCAGGCCGAATCCGAAGTGGCAGCTATCAACATGGTGTACGGTGCCGGCGGTACCGGTGCCCGTGTTATCACCTCTTCTTCCAGCCCCGGCGTGTCCCTGAAGCAGGAAGGTATCTCCTACTGCGCCGGCGCCATGGTTCCCTGCGTCATCATCAACGTGATGCGCGGCGGCCCCGGTCTGGGTAACATTCAGGCCTCCCAGGGTGACTATTTCCAGGGCACCAAGGGCGGCGGCAACGGTGACTATCACCTGCTGACCTTCGCTCCCTCTTCTGTTCAGGAGTTCATCGACCTGATGATGAGCGCCTATGACAAGGCTGAAAAGTATCGTATTCCCGTTCTGTTCCTGGCCGATGGTATCATCGCTCAGATGATGGAGCCCGTGGAGCTGCCCGACATGGTGGACTTCAAGATCGATCCCGAGAAGAAGCCCTGGGCCTGCACCGGTTGGAAGCCGGGTGACGATCCTGCCAAGCGCGGCGTTATCAACTCCATCTATATCGACACTGAGAGCCTGGCTGTTCACAACGATCGTCTGCAGGCAATGTATAAGGAAGTTACCGCCAACGAGCAGATGTGGGAAGAGTACAACTGCGAGGGTGCCGATTATATCATCGCCGCTTTCGGTACTGTGGCTCGTATCGCCAAGAGCGCCATTGCTGAGCTGAAGGAAAAGGGCATCAACGTGGGTCTGTTCCGTCCCATCACCGTATGGCCCTTCCCCTATGATGCTCTGAAGAAGGTCGCCGATCAGGCTTCCGTCAAGGCACTGCTGGATGTGGAGCTGAACGAAGGCCAGATGCTGGAAGATGTCAAGCTGGCCGTTGCCGGTTCCAAGACTGTTGACTTCTTCGGTCACTGCGGCAGCCAGATGCCCACTACCGCTGAGATCGTCGACAAGATTCTCTGCATGAAGGAGGGTAAATAAGATGGCTGTTTTATTTGAAAAAACCAAGCTGCTGACCGACAAGCAGTTCCACTATTGCCCCGGTTGTAACCATGGTATCATCCATCGTCTGGTTGCTGAGGTCATCGACGAGATGAAGATGGACGGCAAGGTCATTGGTGTGGCTCCCGTTGGCTGCTCTGTGTTTGCTTACGACTATTTTAACTGCGATATGTACGAAGCCGCTCACGGCCGTGCACCCGCAGTTGCCACCGGCGTCAAGCGCGTTGTTGGTAAGGACACCCTGGTGTTCACCTATCAGGGCGACGGCGACCTGGCTTCTATCGGTACTGCCGAGATCGTTCACGCCGCCCACCGCGGTGAGAAGATCACCACCATCTTCGTCAACAATGCCATTTACGGCATGACCGGCGGTCAGATGGCTCCCACCACCTTGGTTGGCCAGAAGGCCACCACCTGCCCCGCTGGTCGTAGCGAGGAGTGGTGCGGTCAGCCCATCAAGATGGCTGAAATGCTGGCAGCTGTTCCTTCTTCCTACTATATTGAGCGCGTGGCCGTCAACAACACCGCCAATATCGTGAAGGCCAAGAAGGCCATTGCTAAGGCATTCAAGTATCAGATGGAAGGCAAGGGCTTTACCATGATCGAAGTCCTGTCCACCTGCCCCACCAACTGGGGTCTGAGCCCTGTTGAGGCTCTGAAGTGGCTGGAAGAGAACATGATTCCCTACTATCCTCTGGGCGTTTACAAAGACAAGGGGGCCGAATAATATGGAAAAAACTTTTATCTTTGCCGGTTTCGGCGGTCAAGGCATGCTCCTGATCGGTAAGTTCATGGCCATGGCCTGCATGCTGGATGGCAAGCACGTCTCCTGGCTGCCCTCCTACGGTCCCGAGATGCGCGGCGGTACCGCCAACTGCTCCGTGATCGTATCCGATAACCCCGTTGCCTCTCCCCTGGTGGACAAGGCTGACGTGATCGTTGCCATGAACCGTCCTTCTCTGGACAAGTTCGAGGACAGCGTGAAGCCCGGCGGCGTTCTGGTTATCAACAGCTCCATCATCGACCGCAAGGCCGTCCGTGATGACATCACCGTCGTGTACTGTGATGCTAACGGCGTTGCTGAGTCCGTCAAGAACCCCAAGGGTGCCAACGTGGCCATCCTGGGCGCTGTGATGCAGGCCTGCCCTGTCACCAGCGTGGACAGCATGATGGAAGCCATCCGTATCGAGCTTGGCGAGAAGAAGGCCAAGTTCCTGGACGGCAACAAGGCTGCTCTGGTTGCCGGTATGGAAGCTGCCAAGTAATTGCTTATTTCTATAAAATCCGTCACCCGAGGGTGACGGATTTTTCAACCCAAAACATTTACTTTAACGAAACATTGTTGGCAATTTGTTTCACATTTCGAGAATATATATTGACTTCTTCCGGTTTTTCTGTTAATATACGTATAAAATCGGAGGTGTCACTATGAGTTCTTTTTCCTATTTTGTCGGACAGCGAATCAAAAAGTATCGGAAGAGCCGCGGCTATACCATTGAACAGTTTTCCTCCATGATCAATAAGAGTAAGGCGACCTTATCCAAATATGAAAATGGAGCGATTACGATCGATATTGAAACCCTGTATGACATCTCCCAGGCATTGGATATTGATTTGAAATATTTTATCGATTACCAACCCCCTATCTTCCATACGGAGTCCTCTCTGCCGAAGAGCACTTACTTTAATCAATCTTTGGCATATATGTATTACTATGATGGTCGTGTACGCCAAACCGTACGATCTCTTCTCCGTTTTTCCCCCTCTGTCTCCGGCGATACGGTTGAGGTTACCCTGTATAACGATGTGCTTTCCTTTTCTGAGCCGGATCGCTGCCAGCATCTCTTTATTGGCGAGATCAAATCTTACGATACCATCACGCACATGGTGCTGACCAATCAAATCAATGAAGCGGAAAAGATGTATATCTGTATGCTCAATCCCCTGCAAAACCGTATGCCGGCTATCGGTCTGCTTTCCGGTATTGGTTCCACTCCTTTCTTTGCCCCTATTGCCCTAAAAACACTGATTTCAAAAGAACCCTTGAGTGAAAACGATTCCCTGCTCAATACGATACGGCTGGACAAAGATGATTACCACTTATTGCGGTATTATAATATGATGGTAGTCAATCGACCTGCTAACTTGTTCCTGTAACAGAAAAACCTGTAAGGTGAATTTACCTTACAGGTTTTTAACTTAATTTACTGATTTCCCGCTTAAGACGCACCATAATTCGCTTTTCCAATCGCGAAATATAGCTCTGTGAAATGCCAAGATGGTCTGCCACTTCCTTTTGCGTCAGCTCTCGCCGTCCATCCAGACCAAAACGCATGGAAATAATATCTCGTTCCCGTGGATCCAGCCTGGAAACGGCAGTATGCAGCAGTTGGCGGTCTACGTCCTCCTCCAATGGCCGCATCACCACATCGTTCTCCGTCCCCATCACATCGGAAAGCAACAGTTCCTTGCCATCCCAATCTGTATTCAGAGGCTCGTCAAAACTCACCTCTGTGCGTGTATTGCTGTTTTTTCGTAAATACATCAGTATTTCGTTTTCAATACAGCGGCTTGCATAGGTGGCCAACTTGATATTCTTATCGAGTCGAAATGTATTGATCGCTTTGATTAGCCCAATAGTGCCAATAGAGATCAGATCCTCAATATTGATTCCTGTATTGTCAAACCGCTTGGCGATATAAACTACCAGCCGCAAATTGTGTTCGATCAGAATTTGCCGGGCATTTTCATCGGTTTCCAGCCGTTCCAGCAATTCTGCTTCCTCTTCTCGCGGCAGTGGCGGCGGCAGCACATCGCTGCCACCAATATAATAGATATTATCCGACCTGTGCTGTCGGATCCACCTCCAAAACCTCTTGCATAGCTGCATTTTTACAGTTCCCCTTTCCTCCCCATAATGCCTGATAAGCTATTCCGCCAATGGATTTCGGATACAAAGCGATCCATGTTTTGGGGCAAAAACGCCGTCCGATTTTTATGTAGTCACTTCGTACAGCCAAAAGGAGCCCATGCTCAGTTCCCACGCTTTGAAATGGCAGCAGTGAAAATGAGGTGTCCCCGATTTCATACAGACTGGCCAGCTTTACCTCCGGCGGCAATGCCTCTTCTAATACCTGTCGTGTCGCTGTATCAAGTATGTCCCGCAACGCTTCTGTCTCCGTGATCAGGACACTTGTGCCATCTACCGGATTGCAAAGCGTATTACCGGTATCATATAAAGCCCTTACCCGACAGGTTTTTCCACCAAGTGAAACGGTGATCTCCATGATTTCCCCCCTTCCAAAACGCGCCTGCTGGCGAAACAGCAGCTCCAGCAATAAGTAAAACAGCATCGTAGAGCCCAACAGTACCCACCAATTGATATGGGCTGTGTAGATGTTCTGATAGAATTGCTTTGGCTTCCCAATAAGCAATCCTACCGCCAGTATCAACCCTGCCAGCGCTCCGGACAGCAGAAAAAACAGCGCTGTATGGCGCCATAGGCGCCTCTGCCCGCAAAAAGCCACAATAGGCAGCAGGATTCCCACCAATATCCGAAAAAGCAGTCCCTGTAAGGTGGGAACTACAAATACAGCTGCTGCATATCCGCCGCCCAACGCAGCAGCAATTCCCAGCTTCCATCGTTGCCGTGCTGCACCGATGAGCTGAGCTGTGGTAAGCAGTATGAGATAGTCAATAACTGCATTGAGCAGGAACACTCGGTCCAGATAAATAGTCGGCAACGCTCTCACCTCGCCGCTCATTATAGCGCCGTATGATTTTGAAAAGGGTCAAAAAATGAGACCGGCAGACTTTCTGTCGGTCTCATTTTTATTCATGGTCGAAGATTGCCTTTTTCTCCAGTAAAGGAGTAAATTCTTTCTTCCAAAGCTGATGCTCGATAGAGGTATCCCAGGCAGAAAGGGCCTCCCTGTCCATGTCCAGCACAATCATTACATCATACCGGTTTTCCCGGTGGACGCAGTTGGTATAAACCTGTGCGCTGTGAATACCGGGAATTTTGCCGGCGGTGGAAAAGATTTCCTCAATTCGGGAAAAAAGTGGAAATTTTTCAACATATTGCGGCAAGAATTTGGCAAGAATATAATGTTTCATCTTATAACCCAATGTACGGCATGATCAGTGTCAACAGCATCACGATTGCTAACAGCAGCGCAATTCCCATTGCCACATATCGGGTCCATTTCTTCTTCACTTCGTCTCCTCCTTCGGCACGATCCGCTTGATCATTTTCTCAATATTACGCCGTGGCTGCATGATTTCATGCCCACAGCCCAGGCATCGTACTTTGATGTCCATGCCAACGCGCAGCACCTCCCAGCGGCGGCTGCCGCATGGGTGTTCCTTTTTCATTTCCAGTATATCGTGTAGCTGCAGATCCATATCAGCTTTCCTTCTTAATATTGTCCCAGTATGCCTTTGCCGCCTGTTCCCGCTTATTGGGTCCATACACATAATACTGCTTTTCGCCCAATTCTTCCGGCAAGTAGCGTTGCTTAACGTAATGGTTCGGATAGTTATGCGGATATTTGTATGTTGGCACTTTTTCCGTTCCTGTGCTGTCCGCGTGGACATTCTGCAGATGCCGCGGGATATTCCCCATTGCACCATGCTCAATGTCCTCCATAGCAGCAATGATGGCATTGTGGGAGGAGTTGGACTTTGGCGCGGTTGCCAGATAGACCGCTGCTTCTGCCAAAGGCAATCGTGCTTCCGGCAAGCCTACCTGCAATGCCGCATCTACGCAGGCTTTGGTTAAAATAATTCCCTGGGGATCAGCCAAGCCCACATCTTCGCTGGCAATCACCAAAAGCCGGCGACAGGGTGACAGCAGATCTCCTGCTACCAGAAGGCGCCCTAAATAATAGACCGCTGCATCAGGATCAGAACCCCGAATAGATTTTTGTAAACAGGAAAGCAGGTCATAGTGTGCATCGCCATCCCGATCGTACCGCATCGCGCTGCGCTGCGATAACTGTAAAGCATCATTGCTTGTCACATATAAGCCGTCATTCTTCGGCTGAGCAGATTGGTAGAGCAGTTCCACGGCGTTAATGGCCTTTCGTACATCGCCGCCGCAGGCACGCGCGATCGTCATAGGAACGCTGTCTTCCCAAGTAAACGGCAAGCCGCTGCGCTCCTGTTGGATTTTCAGCGCTCGTTCTACTGCGGGAAGCGTTTCCTCCGGGGTCAACGCCTTAAATTCAAACACCGTGCTTCGGGAGAGCAGGGCATTATAAATGTAGAAATAAGGATTTTCCGTGGTACTGGCAATCAGGGTGATTTTGCCGTTTTCCAAAAACTCTAACAAGCTCTGCTGCTGCTTTTTATTAAAATACTGGATTTCATCCAGATAGAGCAGAACGCCGTTGGGAGCCATCATAGTATCCACATCGGCAATCACATCTTTCACATCCTGCAAACCGGCTGTCGTGGCATTCAGATGATACAGCGCCTTATTGGTACGTTTGGCGATAATATTGGCAATCGTTGTTTTTCCGGTGCCGGATGGGCCGTAAAATATCAGGTTTGTCTCACTGCCGCTTTCAATCAAGCGGTGCAAAAGGGCACCTTCTCCCAGCAGATGCTTTTGCCCCACCACTTCTTCTAAGGTCTGGGGACGAATTTCATCAGCCAACGGACGCATGGCATCACCTCCCTGCTTCATAGGGATTATACCATGATTTGCTTTTTTCTGCAACCGCTGATATAATGGATTTGAGGGGTGATATCAAATGAAGTCCGAAAATGAAATTACCGCCATTATTGAGGCGTTAAAGGAATTATATCCCGATGCACTATGCTCCTTAAACTACGAAAAGGACTATGAACTTTTGTTCTCTGTTCGTTTAGCTGCTCAATGTACCGATGCCCGGGTCAATATGGTAACCCCTGCCCTCTTTGCTCGCTTTCCTACACTGCAATCCATCGCTGAGGCCGATGTGGATGAGGTAGGCGAATACGTTCACTCCTGCGGTTTCTGGCGTTCAAAAGCAAAGGATATCGTTGCCACAGCTCAGCAGCTTTTGGAGCGCTTTGATGGTAAGGTGCCGGATAATATGAACGATCTTCTTACTTTGCCCGGTGTCGGACGTAAAACTGCAAATCTGATCCTTGGAGATATCTATGGGCAAGAGGGCTATGTCTGTGATACCCATTGCATCCGCATTACCGGCAAGTTGGGTATCACGGATGGCAGCAAAGACCCATTGAAAGTGGAGCAGCAGCTTCGAAAAGTAATACCCGCCTCAGAGTCCAGCGACTTCTGCCATCGTATGGTTTTATTTGGGCGGGAATGGTGCATTGCCCGTTCTCCGCGGTGCCAAAACTGCCCCTTAAAATCTCTCTGCGATATCGGAAAAGAAATCTGACACAAGTGCCTGTTTTGAGACAGGCACTTTTTTTCTGCCAGCGCATAGACTGTGCTATGGAGGTGGGAAAATGGATCAGAAGCAGATCATGGAATACCTGCGGCGCAATCCACAGATTTTAGAAGCGCTGGCTGTTTCACGAGATGGGCAGCTTTTAATGGATCGCCTGCAGCAGAACGGCCAGGCTTTGGATCAAGCCAAGCAAAAGTCACAGCAAGGCGATCTTACCGCAATGACAAATTTAATTCGTGGTGTGATGGCAGATCGTGAGGGACGGGAACTGTTAGAACGTCTGGCACAGCAGATTCAGAAGTAACGGAGGGATTGACATGTCGGAGATGGAGGAGAAACTGAATCGACTGCTGGCGGATCCCGAAACCATGGGGCGAATCATGGAAATGGCACAGCAGCTTTCCGGCGGTATCCATACACCTCCGCCGCCTCCCCCAACATCGGACACATCCGGCATTGATCCGCAAATGTTTGCTAAACTGCTTCCAATATTCAAAGACCTGCAAACGCCAAATTCACAGGCGACACAGCTTCTCTATGCGCTGCGTCCCTATTTAAAAGAGGAAAAACAGAGAAAAGTCGACCGGGCGGTAAAATTGGCGCATCTCATTCATATTGGGAAAAAAGCGCTGACAGAGGGGGGATTTGACATTGTATAATCACTATATCCGGGACAAAGACGGCAATTACGTCAAAGTCAGCATGGAAGATGCACCGGTGGAGCAGATACATATCCCCCAACCACCACCAAAGCAAAATACGATACCACCGCCTAAAAATCCGCCGCAATCCTCACCACCGCCGCCTAAAAATCCGCCTCCGCAAAGACCGGCCGGTATGCAGTTCGCCAACAATATTCTCGGCCATCTGCACCTGGAGGATATTGATTCCGGTGACCTTTTGCTGCTGATTCTGTTTTTCTTTCTCTTTCAGCAAAAGGCAGACGAAGAATTGCTGATTGCCTTGGGATTTCTGCTCATCTTATAAAAACAACCCCTGCCTTTCCATAGGCAGGGGTTGTTTGACGTATTTAATTCCGTTTTCTGCTGTTCCCCTGTACCAAAAGGATCAGGCGAAGCAGCTGGAGAATGGTGGAAAACAGAGCTGCCACATAGGTCAGCGCCGCCGCAGACAGCACCTTTGTTGCGCCGGTCATTTCTTCACCCACAAGGATGTCATTCTCCTGCAGGATCTTCAATGCACGGTGCGAGGCATCAAATTCAACCGGAAGCGTAATCAGCTGAAACAGGACGACAAACGTAAAGAGAAATACACCGATTCTGGCAAGACCCATATAACCAAGGAGCAGGCCAATCAAAATCACCGGCCATGACAGTTTGGAACCGATATTGGCAACCGGTACGGAAAGTGCTCTTAACTTCAAAGGGAAATACTCCTCTTTATGCTGTATGGCATGGCCGCACTCATGAGCCGCTACACCGATGGCGGCAATCGAGCTTTTCCCATAGACCGAGCCGGATAAGCGCAGGACCTTTTCATTCGGCGAGTAGTGGTCGGTCAGCTTACCGCTGATATGCTCAATGCGGACATCATAGATATCTGCTCGATGCAGAATCGCTTCTGCACAGGCCTCTGCTGTCATGCCCCTGGCATTGGCCGTTTTTTCGAATTTTTTAAAAGTACGGTTCACATTCCAAGAGGCAATTGCACTGATAATGGCACCGATAATAACCAAAATATAGGTAGGATCCCAATACATTTTTTATTCTCCAATCTTAACGCGGGTATCAAACGTCTGTTTACTTACTGCCACTTTCGCCAGCACTCCTTGCAGACAGCGGACATGGCATCCATTTTTTCCAGCATATCCTTGGCTAATGCAATCTGGGCTTTGGTACGAACCAGGTTGTGCTTCGCCTTTTTCACCTTAAAATAGTTGTCACCTTCCAGATAGTCTGTCAGGAAACGCACCGCCAGCTCACAGGTGATATCAAAGCAGGAAAGCCCCAGCGTATCCACTTCGTTCTCTGTCAATGTCTTGGCTGTCTTGCTGAGGAATCCCTCGGTAAACGCCCAAAACGTATTCAGGTCAATACCGACTGTGGTCAAATCTTCCGCATCTTCTTCGGCAAAATTTGCGGCAAAACGAATGGCATCGCCGAAATCATGCCCCACCAGGCCGGGCATAACCGTGTCCAAATCCACCACAACCAGGGGCTTCCGGGTCTGGGCATCAAAGAGGACGTTGTTGATTTTTGTATCGTTATGGGTAACGCGAAGCGGCAATTTGCCATCATAGTAAAGGTCAGTCAGTTTACAGGCTTCCTCCTCCACCGACAGCAACCAGTCAATTTCTTCTCCACACTCGGCAACTCGGCCACAGCAATCCTCTTCTACCGCTTTTTGAAAGCGCTCATAGCGCTTACGGGTATTGTGAAAGTACGGAATGGTAAAATACAGCTGGGAGGCATCGAAATCTTTCAGCATCATCTGAAACTCGCCAAAGGCCTCACCGGTAGAACGAACGACACCCAAATCATCGCCTGTATTGTAGGTGACAGAGGGAATAAAATTCATTAGTCTCCAAAAACCATCTTCATCGGCAAGATAGTTTTTTCCCGTAGTAGTATGATGAAAATGCAGGGCAACCGCACCAGGATTCTTTTCACGGATATACGTTGTCACCTTGTCGATATTGGTCATCAGCTCATCCGGTTTGGTAAAGGCAACCGTATTGATTCTCTGCACGATATAGGACTTCATCTTGGCCATACCGCTTCCATCATCGCTCAGATAGTTCACCTTATAAGTATGGTTTACGTTGCCGGTTTTTATTTCTTCATAGGAATAAAACAGCCCGGGAATGCGGAATTCTTTACCGACATGCAACAATGTCCTTGCTAATTCCTGGTTCATTTCTAAGGTATCTGCCATTTTGATCTCTCCAATACTTCAGTAAGTAATTATATGAACACAATACGCCATAATATATTCTTATATATAGCAATATAGCACGCTAATTTTATATTTTCAAGAAAAACTATAAATTTTAACAAATTCCTCCGAAATTGACATACATACAGGATACACAAATCATGGATTCTTCGCTAAAGCTAAAAAGCAGCACGGCCTGCTTATTCAAGCGGGTCGTGCTGCTTTTTAGTACACTGGATTATTTCTGTGCTTCTGCTACGGCAACTGCCACAGCCACGGTGGCGCCCACCATGGGGTTGTTGCCCATGCCAAGGAAGCCCATCATCTCCACGTGAGCTGGGACGGAGGAAGAACCGGCGAACTGGGCATCGCTGTGCATACGGCCCATGGTGTCGGTCATGCCGTAGCTGGCAGGGCCTGCGGCCATGTTGTCCGGGTGCAGGGTACGGCCCGTACCGCCGCCGGAGGCCACGGAGAAGTACTTCTTGCCCTGCTCGATGCACTCCTTCTTGTAGGTGCCGGCCACAGGATGCTGGAAGCGGGTGGGGTTGGTGGAGTTGCCGGTGATGGACACATCCACGCCCTCATGGTGCATGATGGCCACGCCCTCGCGCACATCGTCCGCGCCGTAGCAGCGAACGTTGGCACGCTCACCCTCGGAATAGCGGATCTCCTTCACAATATGCAGTTCGCTGGTGAAATAGTCAAACTTGGTCTGCACATAGGTGAAGCCGTTGATGCGGGAGATGATCTGTGCTGCATC